>JBBEBC010000074.1:0-31135 GCA_040882555.1 Bacteroidia bacterium | reverse complement strand
CGCAAAGCCGCTGTTACAGGTAGTGCTTTATACGTTTCTAAATATCTATACTTAACTTTAAATGCCTTCCGAATCCTTCACGAAATATTCTCATCAAAGTTGAAAGTCTAATATCACTTGCATTATTTTCTATTCGGGAAATGTATGTTTTAGTAGTTCCGCATTTCTCAGCCAATTGTTCTTGAGTCAAGCCCATTTCTTTTCTAAGTTCTTGAAGTATAACACCAAGTTTAAATGCTTCAAATCCTTCTTCATATTTTTCTCTAGCTGAAGTGCCTAGTTTTCCGTATTGCTGATCCAAATGGTCAGAAAAAGAAGTCAGATTGTTATTTGCCTTTTTCATCGAAGTATTGTTTTTTAAGTTTTTCAGCAAGTTCAATTTCGCTTTTGGGTGTCTTTTGGGATTTCTTTTGAAAGCCATTTACTAAGATTATCATCTGTCCCTTATCAAAAAAGCAAAAAGCCCTGTAAATATCAGAACCGATTTCAACTCGGACTTCAAATATGCCTGAAGTTCCTGTTAAATGTTTGAAGTATTTTTCAGGTACCTTCTCAATCGTAGCAATAAGTTGTAACGTCCAGTTAAATTTCTTTCTAACCTCAGGCTTCAGCTTTTCAAAGAAGTCTAAATAGTAATTCTTGAAATAGAAGATTTTTCTATAGAACTGATCTTGCATTGCGCAAAGTTATCTAAATAGGTAACAATCTGCAAGTTTATTTTCGATAATTTCTTATGTGACCAGCAAACTAGCATTACCTGTAACTTCCTGATTAAAGAAAGTTTGTACCCAAATTAGAGAACAAAAGGCATATGAATTTATTTTTTTTACTCCAGAACCAAGCATTTGGTAAAAGATTCAGTCGCAAAAAATCAACATTAAATAAAAAACCTTCCAAAGCATAAGAAAAGCTAAGGAAGGTCTAGAATAAAATCAGATCTTTTTAATCTTCATTTAAGAAAGGATATCTGTAATCGGTTGCAGGTACAAAAGTTTCTTTGATAGTTCTTGGAGAAACCCATCTCAATAGATTTATCATTGAACCTGCTTTATCATTCGTTCCAGAGCCTCTTGCTCCACCAAAGGGCTGCTGACCAACAACTGCACCTGTTGGCTTGTCATTGATGTAGAAGTTGCCTGCAGCATTTCTTAAAGCATACGTAGCTTCCTCCACAGCATATCTGTCAGAAGAAATTATTGAACCGGTTAAAGCATATTCAGATGTACCATCAACCAATTCTAAGATGTCTGAAAATGAAGCATCTGGGTAAACATAAATCGTAACAACCGGACCAAATAATTCCTCACACATCGTAACATACTTTGGATCTTTTACAACAATCACAGTAGGTGAAATAAAATATCCTTCAGACTTATCGTACGTTCCTCCAGCAATGATTTCTGCCTCAGAATCATTCTTTGCTCTATCAATAAAAGAAGCTAATTTATCAAACGACTTCTCATCGATTACTGCATTGATAAAATTCGAGAAATCATCAACTGGTCCCATCTTGAAACTAGAGATATCTTTCACTAAATGGTCTTTTACACCCGGCCATAAAGATGAAGGAATGTAGCATCTCGAAGCTGCAGAACATTTCTGGCCCTGGTATTCAAATGCACCTCTTGAGATAGCTGTTGCAACCACATTAGCTGATGCACTTGGATGAGCTACAATGAAGTCCTTTCCTCCTGTTTCACCAACAATTCTTGGATAGGTTCTGTACTTGTGAATATTGTTACCTATCGTTTTCCAAATATTCTGAAAAACTCCAGTTGATCCTGTAAAATGTATTCCAGCGAAATCAGGGTGATTGAAAATCACTTCTCCAGCTGTTGGCCCACTTACAAAAACTAAATTAATCACTCCATCAGGTACTCCAGCTTCACGGAATATCTTCATCAGTACGTGTGCTGAATAAATTTGAGTATCCGCCGGTTTCCATACCACAACATTGCCCATCATGGCAGCAGAAGTAGGTAAATTTCCCGCGATAGCGGTAAAATTAAAAGGTGTTAACGCGAAAACAAACCCTTCTAAAGGTCTTTGCTCCAAACGATTCCAAACGCCAGGTGAAGATTCAGGCTGTTGAGCATAAATCTGTGCCATATACTGGACATTAAACCTCAAAAAATCAATGAATTCGCAAGCTGAATCAATCTCTGCTTGATAAGCACTTTTTGATTGCCCAAGCATGGTTGCGGCGTTTAATTCGGCACGAAAGGGACCAGCAATTAAATCTGCTGCTTTAAGAAAAATTGCCGCTCGCTGTTCCCAAGCCATTTTTTCCCAACTTTCTTTCGCACCGAGAGCAGCTGCTATTGCTTCCTTAACGTGAGATGCATTGCCTCTAGAAAATGAACCTAGTTCATGCTTTATTTTATGAGGTTGCTTTAATTTAATTTTTTCTTCTGTAAACACCTCTTTCCCGCCTATAAACATCGGAATATCTCTTTTCTCTGCTTGCATCTCAGCAAGCTTCGCTTGAAGTTCTGAACGCTCCTGACTTCCTAGAGCATAATTCTTTACAGGCTCATTAATAGCCTTTGGTAAGTTGAAAAAACCTTTAATCATATGACAAAATTTGCTGCAATTTAGGCAATCCAAAAATTTATTTGAGTAATTTACACCCTTGTAGGAATTTGTGTTTTGATTAACTTAGCGGCATTGGCTTAAAGCAAAGAGGATGGTTCAGGGAATACTTCATATTTTTGAAAAACAAGCGTTCGGAGTTTGTACTTGGTTGGGTGATAAACTTCGTATGAAATCATCTCAGATCAGACTATTCTTTATTTATGCATCTTTCCTCACTTTAGGATCGCCCATCATTGTGTATCTGCACATGGCATTTATTCTTAAAATCAAGGAATATATTCAGAGTAGCAGAACTCGCCTGTGGGACCTCTGAACATTATCTCAGTTTTTCGTCACTCCGATTTTCGTTCACTACGAATAGCGTTACTTTTAATTTTACTTGTAATTACCACAGGAACTGTGGGATATATGATGATTGAAGGGTTCAATTTATTGGAAGCCTTCTACATGACCATGATTACCATCGGTACCGTTGGTTTTATGGAAATACATCCTTTAAGCGACGAAGGCAGATTATTCACCTCAGCCCTCATTCTTCTTAGTTTTGGTACATTTGCCTATGGGCTCTCGGCAATTACTTCAGCAATTGTTGAAGGTCAGCTTGCAGCATATTTTTCAGGATATAAAGTGAAAACAGAAATCAGTCACCTCAGCAACCACGTTATCGTTTGTGGTTATGGTCGAAATGGCAAACAGTCTTGTAAACAATTAAAAAGCAGAGGTTTGCCCTTTGTTGTAATAGAACGAGATGAAAAAGTTTGCGATGCTATCCGCGATGAAGGAAACATTCTTTATATCCATGGCGACTCCACAGATGATAAGATTCTTCAAACTGCTCAAATTCAAAATGCTAAAGCACTCATTTCCACTCTCGACTTAGACACCAACAACCTATTTGTGGTTCTTTCTGCAAGAAATCTAAATCAGAAACTTCACATCATTTCAAGAGCAAGCGAGGAAGGAAGTGATAAAAAACTCTATATCGCAGGAGCAAATAATGTGATTATGCCCGATAAAATTGGCGGTGCTCACATGGCAGCTCTGGTTTCAAGACCTGATATTCTTGAGTTTTTGGATGTGCTTTCTTCTAATGACAATGTTGCAGAATCGCATTTAGAGGAAATTATTAAACTCGAATTCAAAAGCGAGCATTCGAATCAGAATATTGCAAAACTTAAAATTCACGAAAAAACAGGAGTTTCTATTATTGGAATTCGGCAACCCAACGGCGATTTCGTTTTGAATCCATCTTCAGATACCATCCTCAATTCTCAAATGAAACTTTTTGTTCTGGGCAGTAATAAACAGATTGATCACTTTAAAAATGAATATCTCAAGTCATGAAAAGATTGCTTGTTACCGGAAGTAACGGACTCCTTGGTCAGAAAATAATTTACCGCTTATTGGAGTTGAATGAATTTGAAATTCATGCCGCAGCAAGAGGTGAAAATCGACTCATAGAAACAAATGGATACACATATCACACACTAGATATTGGCGACAAGACAGGGGTTGAGGAATTAATTGGTAGAATTAAACCTGATGCTGTTATTCACACTGCTGCAATGACCAATGTCGATGCCTGCGAATCAGATCGTGAAGGTTGCCTTGTAAATAATGTTCATGCGGTTGAATATTTTGTTGATGCCTGTAACACTAACAACGCTCATCTGGTGCATGTTTCTACTGATTTCATCTTCGATGGAGAAGATGGTCCATACGATGAAGAAGCAGAACCTAATCCTGTTTCATATTACGGCTGGTCAAAAATGGAAGCTGAAAGAATTGTCATGGAGAAGTCTGAAAACTGGGCAATCCTCAGAACTATCCTCGTTTTTGGAGTAGTAGATCATATGAGCCGCTCCAATGTGGTTCTTTGGGCAAAGTCGGCTTTAGAGAAAAGCCAGCAAATGAATGTGGTTGATGATCAATTCAGAATGCCAACCCTTGCCGAAGATCTAGCCGAAGGCTGCATTCTTGCTGCAAGGCAACATGCTAAAGGAATCTACAATATTTCAGGAAAAGATTATATGAGCGTTTTGGAATTGGTGGAGCGGGTCGCTGATTTCTATCAACTTCCTAAGAATCAAATCAAAAGAGTATCTTCTTCAACCTTAAATCAGCCTGCTAAAAGACCTCCGAAAACAGGTTTCATCCTAACTAAAGCAATCAATAAGCTTGGCTATAATCCGCACAGCTTCGAAGAAGGATTAGCAATTCTTGATGAACAGCTAAAGAATCAGCCTCACTAATTTGCCATTTCATTAGAAATTGTACATTTAGCCAAAACTACGTTAGCTAAATGGCACAGAAAGAAGCCTGGGGATCCAGGGTAGGACTTATTTTGGCTATGGCCGGAAATGCAGTAGGTCTAGGAAACTTCCTTAGATTTCCTGTTCAAGCAATTCAAAACGGCGGAGGCGCATTCATTATTCCTTATTTAGTTTGCTTCCTTTTGATGGGTATTCCTTTACTCTGGATTGAGTGGAGCACAGGTCGCTTCGGAGGTAAACGAGGCCACCACAGTACGCCTTTCATCCTTAACTCACTCGATCCCAAAAGACGCTTTTGGAAATATTTCGGAGTGTTTGGAATTTTTACCAACATCGCCGTTGCATCCTACTATTGCTTTATTGAAAGCTGGACGATGTCATACGTAATGCATTCAATTGCAGGCACTTTCGAGGGAATGAATCAAACTGAGGTAGCTAATTTCTTTGCACGTTACGTGGATGTAATGAAATCCACCACAGGCATCCCATACGAAGCAGTCCTTTTCTTTCTATTATGCCTAATTTTAAACACATCCATCCTTTCTCGAGGCCTTCACGGTGTTGAAAAAGTAGCTAAAATTGGTATGCCATTGTTGATTCTTTTCGGGATAATCCTCGCTGTAAGAGGCTTAACCTTAGGAGATTCCGGAGCTAGCATTGAACATCCAACGGCAAGTGCTATTGACGGACTTAACTTTCTGTGGACCCCTCAGTTCGATTCCTTGCTAAATTTAAAGGTGTGGCTCGCTGCCGCGGGACAGGTTTTCTTTACGCTCTCGCTTGGAATGGGCTCTATTCAATGCTACGCTTCTTACATTGAATCTAAAGATGATATTGCTTTGAATGCCGCTTCCGCGGGATTTATGAACGAGTTTGTTGAAGTTGTTTTAGGTAGCTCAATCGTAATCCCAATTGCTGCAGGTTACCTAGGTATCGACTGGGTGATTGAAAATGCTGGTTTTGGAATGGCATTTCAAACTATGCCTTATCTGTTTAATAATTGGGGGCCTGTTTTGGCTGCTTTTGCAGGAGTTATGTGGTTTGGCTTATTGTTTTTCGCAGGTATAACATCATCTCTTGCTATGGGAACTCCATGGATGGGATTCATGAGAGATGAATTTGGCTGGTCTCAGAAAAAAGGTGCTTGGTCATTCGGAATTATCGTTATGATTTTAGGTTTACCAACGGTACTTTTCTTTAATCAAGGAGTTTTTGACGAATATGATTATTGGGCAGGAACTGTTTCCTTGGTGGTATTTGCCTTAGCCGAGTCAATCCTCTTTGCCTGGGTTTTCGGAATGGGTAAAGGATGGAAAGAAATCAATGAAGGGGGCGATATCAAAGTACCTTCCATTTATAAGTTCATAATTAAATATATTACTCCTGTTTTACTTCTATGCGTATTCCTTGGAGCTCTTTTCACTCCATTAAATAATGACTGGGTTTCAGCATTCAATAACCTATTCTCAGGTAATGGATGGCAACTTGATAATTCCTCTCTTATTCTTTATGCTTCGAATGCTGGCTTGAAAGAGCAAATTGCTGCAGCCACAGACCCGAATATTATTTCTACCTTAGAAGAAAAGATGTTTTACGTTACCCTAGCTAGATTTATTTTGTTGGGTCTATTCCTTGCCATTTCAGCATTAGTTTACAAAGCCTACCGTCGTCGCGTAAGCGAAAATACCATTTGACCTATGAATACAAGCGCACTTATTTTAATGGTAGTAACCATGACTGTTGTCATCTCAACAGCAGCAGCTTTATTCATTAAAGTTTTAAGAACGCCTCCTCGCGCGGAACCTGATTCTTATGATGAAAATGATGATGCCCCGAGATAAAGTACACCTTATTAAACGTGTATAAACGTTTAAAATGGCTTAACTTATTTCAGTTTATGAAATTTGAGAATTCTCATGAAAGAGTTTTTTCACTTTTCCCCTTCCGAAAGAAGAGGTGTTATTCTGCTAGTAGCACTCATTCTTGCCATTCAGCTAATTCGCTGGATGATTCCTTACTTTCATGAAGATCCACCTGCTCCTTCCCCGAAGGAATTAGCCCTAATTGCTCAGTGGGAAAAAGAGCTTGAAAAAAGCTATCTGGCAGCTAAGGAAGCTAAGAAGACCTCGAAAAAATTTGGTAAAAGATTCAAATCTCCTCGTCAAGATTTTAATCCCAATAATTACAAAGCTGAAGACTGGGAAGCTTTAGGGTTTTCTATTAAACAAGCAGCTGCTATTGTTAAGTACAAGAATGCGCGTAAAGGTTTCAAAACAAAAAAAGATGTAAAAGGCCTATTCTGCATGCCAGCTGACTATTTTAATGAGCTCGAGCCTTTTATTTTGCTTCCTGATAGCTTAGAAAAGAAGATAAAAAATGCTCCATTTGAAGCGAAAACTAAAGAAAAGGAAGCTCCTTTAGAACTAAACTCGGCAGATTCACTCCAATTAATTAAGCTAAAAGGAATTGGACCTTATTGGGCTAAACGGATACTCAGATTCCGCAATCAATGGGGCGGTTTTTACAGCTCAAAACAATTACTTCAAATGAAGGGCTTTCCAGATTCAGTTTTCGTTCTGATTGAAAATCAAGTAATTGTTGACACTTCACTTATCAAAAAAATACCCATCAATACAATTTTATATGAAGATTTTAAGAAACATCCACTTTCCTGGTACGGTGTGGGGAAATCCATCGTAAATTACCGCGATCAACACGGGGACTTCAGATCTGTTGAGGATTTTAGAAAAATTTATTCCTTAAAGCCTGAGCAAATCGAAGCCTTATCACGGTATATTGAATTTAAATGAGCATTTCAGACAAAGTAAAAGCAGCAATCAGAGACGTAGCAGATTTCCCGAAACCGGGTATCCTTTTTAAAGACATCACTCCCATTCTAGAAAACCCTGAATTATGCAATGAGATAACTACAGCTCTAGCAAAAGAATATGAGAACAATCGCCCAGACGCAATTGTAGGCGTTGAAAGTAGAGGCTTCCTCTTTGGAATGCTGCTCGCAAAGCACTTTCACATCCCTTTTATACCTGTTAGAAAAGCTGGTAAACTGCCTTACGAAACAATTTCCTATTCATACACACTCGAGTATGGATCAGCAACAGTTGAAATGCATGTCAATTCAGTTAAACCTGGCTGGAATGTTATGGTGCATGATGACCTTTTAGCAACAGGCGGAACCGCAGCAGCCGCAGCTGAACTAATCATCCAGCAAGGAGCAAAAGTATCTGGCTTTACTTTCGTGGTCGAATTGGGTTTTCTGGGTGGACGAGAAGCATTATCAAAATACAATAGTAGAATCGATAGCCTCGTTTCCTATGAGGGTGACTAAACTTTTAATTTTCCTTTTATGGCTTCCTTGCATAGCAGTAAGTCAACCAAATCTTTCTTTCGGATTTAGGCAAGAGAATTCAACACCCGTTCTTCCCCTCAACGATAACAACCCTTTTGAACAAGCTTGGGCCGGTGGACTCAATGCTCCCCAATTCAATGAATTGGATATTAATTCGGATGGATTACTCGATTTAGTGATTTTCGAGAGGACTGGAAACAGATTACTTACTTTCAGAAAAAATCCGGGCGCTTTCTCCTATACATTTGAACCAGAATGGAATAAATTCTTCCCACCCATATCCAATTGGCTTCTTCTCCGCGATTACAATTTAGATGGAAAACCAGATATATTCACTTCCGCAGGAAATGGAATTCGCGTCTATACCAACACTTCACCCACGAATGAATTTCCTCAATTTGAATTATTTTCAGATCTATTGTTTTCCAATTATGGCAATGGGAATCTAAATCTATTCGTTAGTCCGGTTGACATTCCCGCCATAGAGGACCTTGATGGAGATGGCGACCTTGATATTCTCACATTTTATATTCTTGGAACCTGTGTTGAATATCATCAGAATCTTTCTGTTGAAATTGAAGGTAATTCAGACACGTTAATCTATTTTCTCGAATCGTCAAATTGGGGCAATTTCACTGAAAGTGCTATAGATAATTCAATAAATCTCAATGACTCATGCGGTAGAGGATCAATAAGACATTCAGGCTCATCGCTCTTGCTAAACGATTTTGATAAAGACGGTGATCAAGATTTATTTCTGGGTGATGTCTCCTTTCCTGAGCTTCTTGTACTTGTGAATGAGCCCATTAATTCTGTCGATAAGATTATTCAATACCCAACCTCCTATCCAGACTACTCGGCTTTAACTGTGCCTCTATTTCCTGCTGCCTTTTTAATACATGCCGATGATGATAACAGACCTGATTTGGTGATAGCTCCTAACACTGATTTAAACAGCATCAATACGGGAAGAATAGCGAATGTGTTTACAAATCCCCAATCAGATTTTAACTTCACTTCACAAAGCACACCCTTTATCTCACATCAAATGATTGATTTCGGACGAGGTGCGTATCCTGTATTCACAGATTTAGATTTAGATGGCGATCAGGATTTAATAGTTGGCAACTTTGGAAGATTTATCCCCAATGCAGACCCAGTGCTTGAAGGCACTTATGTTGCTTCGATAGCAATTTTAGAAAATATTGGAAATGCTTCTGCCCCTTCCTTCAGGATTAACACCCTTGACGCAGGAAACCTACTTGGCAGTAATTACCGTCACCTTGCCCCTGCTGCTGCTGACCTCAACGGCGATTCATACCCCGATCTCATTGTTGGAGATTTACAAGGAAACCTTATCTACCTCGAGCAAAATCCTACAAATCAAACATTTAGTATTTCAAATCCTCAAATTGCCACTTCATTCGATTACGCTACACCGGTTCTAAGAGATTTGAATAATGATTCAAAACCCGATTTACTTGTTGGTGGAAAGCCTGGCAGTTTTGAGTATTTCGAAAATACTGGAACCACTGCAAACCCTCAATTTACGGAGCAAATTTCAGCGTTCGAAAATCTAGAAACTATTCAGGAAGGCGTTAGTAATTTCGGTTACAGTTCACCTGCTTTCATCAGTTATAATGATTCTTTACTCTTATTCTCAGGTAGCGAATCTGGCCGTCTTTTTTGCTGGTACATAACCCCTTCTGGAAATCAAACTACCATCACCTTAATCGACTCTAGTTTTCAATTTGTAAATGATGGAATCTGGTCAGCGCCCACTTTAACCTTTTTAAACAACGATGTATACCCCGAACTAATCTTAGGTAATCGTCGCGGTGGTTTAGCCTATTTTAAAGGCGATATTCCTTTAAGTACAGAACAAGTGATTTCTTCAGAAACTTCCTTTTTCAAAATATATCCAAACCCGGGAACTTCTCAATTGAATATCCGAGGTAATTCAGAAATCAAATCTTTTGATTTAAGCATTTTCAATGCAACAGGTCAAAAAGTATTCGATAATTCAGTTACTGGCAGTTCAATCGAGATACAAACAAACTTTTCAAAAGGACTCTACATCATTAGAATAACTGACGATAAAGGAAAACCTAGCTTTCAAAAATGGATTAAGCAGTAACAATCACTTCATATTGGTGAAAACCTGCTGCACATCGTCATCATCTTCTAGCTTTTCCACCAAAATATTGATTTCTTCTTCCTGCTCAGGACTAAGTTCTACAGTTGTACTTGGCAATCTTATTAGCTCGGAGCTTATGATATTTAGATTACGATTTTCTAACTCTTGCTGCATAGCCCCAAACTCGGTGAAAGAAGTGTAGATATAAACTCTTCCTTCCTCTTCAAAAATCTCTTCAAGACCAAAGTCTATTAATTCTAACTCAAGCTCGTCCAAATCAATACCTTCAGGTGATAAAGTAAATACCGCTTTCCTATCGAAAATAAATGCCAACGAACCTGTTTTCCCTAAAGCTCCATTAGCTCTATTAAAGTGCATCCTCACGTTTGCAACTGTTCTAGTAGTATTATCTGTTGATGTTTCTATTAATACAGCAACACCATGTGGACCATAACCTTCGTAAACAACTTCGTCCAAATCCTTTGCATCCTTCGCAGAAGCGCGTTTAATGGCTGATTCAATATTGTCCTTAGGCATATTAATAGCCTTACAATTCTGGACAACAACCCTCAACATGGGGTTCGTATCTATATCAGGTCCTCCCTGCTTTACAGCCATAGACAACTGTTTGCCCATCTTAACGAAATCTTTTGCCATTTTGCTCCAGCGTTTTTCTTTTCTGGCGCGACGAAATTCAAATGCTCTTCCCATATAAATTGACTATTATGAGTATGTTACCTAATTGAAAGTACTACTTAATTTAAATCTTCATTCGGTTAAAATTATATTAGCTTCATTATAGTACAAAAACTCCATGACATTGCTCTAATAACCGAAAGTCTGTTCGCAAACCTACATAATTTTCGATCTTTCTCAAACCATAATTGTAGCCCTAAAGTCACGCTATTACCCTTTTTCGTAAATTGCAACATTGATTTGCTGTGTATGAGAAAACTTGAAGATTGGCTAGATGAATACGGAGTGAGCCACAAAAATCCGACTAACAAGCTAATTCATTGGGTTTGTGTACCATCAATTGTGCTAAGCATCATATTTCTACTAAGCAGTATTCCTGTGCCTTCGTTCATCTCCGATATTAATTTGGACTGGTCGCACGTTATTATGATGTTAGCTTTAATCTATTACATGTTTCTCTCTGTGAGTCTTGCGTTTGGTATGCTTCTAGTTTTCGCACTAATGACTACATTAAATTCTTTCGTTGTCGAATCTTCTAATTATCCCATTTGGGGTATAGGGCTAACTATTTTTGTTCTTGCTTGGGCAGGTCAATTTTACGGACATAAAATCGAAGGAAAAAAACCTTCTTTCCTTAAAGACGTTCAGTTTCTAATGATTGGTCCAATTTGGCTTCTTAACTTTATTTACAAACGCATAGGCATTCCGGTATGAAATTTCTATACTACATCATTACTTTCAGTCTTTTGACTTCAACTGTTGCTTGTAAAAAGGACGATCCAGTGCCTCCTGTAATACTTGACCCTTGTCAGGATACAGGTCCTCAAGACCTACAACTTCAGTTTAGAATGCTGTTCAATAATGAGGTCTTTGAAATAAACAAATCGTATCAACTCAACGATACCACCTACGTTTCTTTTCGAGAAGCTAAAATTTATTTCAGCAACATCAGCTTGCAAAAAGAAGGGAATCTTCAGAAAGCGCCAGAAGATGTTATCCTTATTGATGTCGAAACCTTTGATTTTCCTTTAGGCAAATTTTCTCCTGGCACCTATACAGGTCTTCAAGTATCACTTGGAGTTGACTCATTGAGAAATCATGCTGATCCCTTACAATATGAGTCGCGTCATCCACTAGGATTACAAAATCCTTCCATGCATTGGGGCTGGAATCAAGGCTACATTTTCGCTCTGCTAGAAGGCAATTATTCTAATAACCCAATTTCTTCAGCAAACCCGGGAGACCTTTGGTACTATCACATTGGAATGGATGGTAATTTTCAGGTTAGCGACTTAATGCCTCTAAATTATGAAGTTAAAGCCTGTGAGCCTAATACATTCAAGCTAAGTATAAATATGGCTGGAGTGTTTGATGACATTGATGTTTTCACTGAAAATGCAGGAGTTACATCTGATAATTTCGGCTTGTCATACCGAATTGGAACCAACCTTATTAATTCAGTAAATAATGAAAATTAACATCGCCACGTTCTTTTTTCTAGCCATAACTTCCATATTCTTTTTTGGCTGCGAAAAAGATGTCAAAATACCTCCGGTTTTACCTGAGGATCCTAGAGGTCAAATTGAGATTAGATTCACGCCCACTATGAATAATCAACCCCTCGAAATGAATGAGATATTCCAGGGTCCCAATAATCAGCGAGTGTTACTTGAAACATTTAAATTTTATCTAAGCAATATTCAACTTATTTCTCAGGGCGACACCCTGGGAAGTTCGGATGTTGAATTACTAGATTTTAGTTTGAATAGTAAATCAATCTACCTTACAAGTTACCCTGGAACTATTGATAAAGTCCTCTTTGATGTTGGTCTCAACCCTTTTCTTAACGGCACAAATGATGAAAATTTCAACCCTGCGGCCTACGAAAATAGTCATCCTCTAAGTATTTACAACAGCATGTACTGGAGTTGGGCATCAGGATATATTTTCATGAAAATTGAAGGCCGAATCGATACGAGCTTAACGCAAAACGCAAATCCTAATTACACGTATTTTTACCACTGCGGCCTTGATACTCTGAAAAGATCTTATTCTATTTCTAATATGAATGTTGATGTCGCTAAGGGTGCAACTTCTACTATAGAACTTACGGTTGAGTTTAATGACGTCTTTAGAACACCTTCTGATACCATAAACATGCAAGAGAATTACTTTACTCATACATCTGATGATCTTGACCTTGCACGGAGCGTTATCGTAAACTTCGGAACTGCCATAAGAAAGCTATAAATCATGTCATGGAGACTTTTTCTTACACTATTCATTCTGGCTTCAATTCTGATTGCCTGTGGGAAAGATCCAGCTATCCCTAACCAGCAAACAATTAATCTAACTATTCCAGAAGGATTTCCACAACCTAACATCCCTCCAGGAAACCCCATAACTAAAGCAAAACTTAAATTAGGAAAGGCTTTATTTTACGAAACTGGAATATCAAGAGATTCAAGTGTTTCTTGTGCCTCTTGTCACTTTCAGTTTGCTGCATTTTCTGACCCAAGAGCTCTTTCAACCGGAGTGGAAGGTCGTTCTGGCTTCAGAAATTCTCAAGCCTTGTTTAATCTCGCATGGAGACCTAACTTCTTCAGAGATGGTGGAGTTCAAACCCTTGAACTTGTTGCACTTAACGCACTTCATGCAAACAGCGAATTCGATTCTAACACCCCTGAAATGCTAAGGAAATTACAATCCTCAGCACGATATAGAGACCTTTTCAGATTAGCATTCAATGACACCGTGAGTATTCAGGGAGCCTTATTCGCTCTCGCAAGCTTTCAGCGTTCCTTGATTTCAGGAAATTCAAATTACGACAGATATACAAATGGCAAGGATAGCAATGCTTTGTCTGAGTCTCAAGTTAGAGGAATGAATCTTTTTTTCAGTAATAAAACCAACTGTTCTGATTGCCATTCAGGTTTTAATTTTACAAAAGAAGGATTTTTTGCAAACGGATTGTTTCCTGCTTACCCTGATTCTGGCCGACAAAGAATAACGCTGTTTGAAAGCGATAGAAATAAATTCAGTATACCTTCGCTTAGAAATATTGAAAAAACTGCCCCGTACATGCACAATGGCGAAGTTGCGAACTTGGAGGATGTGATTGAAGGATATAATTTGGGTGGATTTGACGTTCAAAACAAAGATTCATTAATCAGGCCGCTTGGCCTTTCGGCCGATGAAAAAGCCGATTTACTAAGCTTCCTCTTGAGTTTAACTGATAACGACTTTCTAAATAACCAAGATTTTCAACCAGACAACGATTAATTTGTTAATGATATATATGAGTTTTAAAAGGCATTTTATGATTGTAGGATTATTCGTTTTTCTGGCTTCTTGCCAGAAGGATAAGAATCCTATTACTCCTGAACTACCATTTGCTACTACACCATACAATTTAGAACGTCCCACTGGATTTCCTCAATTTAATACCCCTTCAGACAATCCACTTACCCAAGAAGGAGTCCAACTTGGCAGAAGGTTGTTTTATGATCCAATTCTATCAGGCGATTTCACGCAGTCATGCGCTTCATGCCATAATCAGTCTTTAGCATTTACTGATAACGGAACACAATTCAGCACCGGAATCACTGGTGCTGTTGGAAATAGAAATGCTCAAGCTCTTATTAATATGGCTTTCAATCTCCATTTCTTCTGGGATGGAAGGCATTCTACCTTAGAATCTCAGATTTTGGAACCGGTTCCAAATCCTATTGAAATGCATCTTCAATGGTCAGTAGCACAACAACGACTTAACGCCAATTCCACTTATCAGGATTTATTTAAGAAAGCTTTTAATGTTGATGTTATTGATTCAAATCATGTAGCAAAAGCGATTGCACAATTCATGAGAACAATGATTTCAAGTAACTCTAAACTCGACAAACGGTTGAGAAACGAGATTGCATTGACGCCTTCTGAAACCAACGGCTTCGTTATATTCAATACAGAAAAAGGTGATTGCTTTCATTGTCACAATATTGATGCAGGAAGATTAATCACCGACAATCAATTCCACAACAACGGACTTGACGCTAATTTTGCTGATTTAGGAAGAGGAGCGGTAACAGGTAATCCAAGTGATAACGGGAAATTCCTCACTCCTACTCTAAGAAACATTGCTCTAACCGCACCGTATATGCACGATGGCCGCTTTGCCACTTTAGAAGAAGTAGTTGAGCATTATAACTCAGGGGGAACACCCTCTGCCACCATTGATCCATTGATGAAGCATGTTGGAACAGGACTCAATTTAACTGCTCAAGAAAAGGTCGACCTTATTGCATTTCTTAGAACCATGACTGACGAAGATTTTATTTCTGATCCTCGTTTCAGCAGTCCTTTCTAAATTAGAACATATAAGATATACCTCCTAAAGCCATGAATCTTTGAGTTGGATAGTTTGAGAAGCGCTTATACCTCACATTTAGCATATTATTTAGCTTCACAAACATACTCAAGCGCTTGGTATATCTGTATTCAGCTCCAAGATTAACATCAGCAATTCCTTTGAGTTCTCTGGCTACCGCTGTTTCAATACCAGTAATATCATCAGTAATGAAATCACGATAAAACTGCCTGTTGAAAGTCAGAATAGCTAAATCAAGACTAATTTTTTCCTGAAGATTATACTTTGCCCCCAGCGACAACCTCAACGAAGGAACATACCATGCTTTAAGCTCTTTATCAGGACTGTAACCAATATAATCAGCTTTAGCAATAATCCTCAATTTCTCATGATTCTGCCATGTTATTTCGCCATGTACTTCAAACAAAGAGGCATTATCTCTCACATAGTTTAGTTTGTTCCAGTTGCCTTCAGAAGTATCGTTCACAAAGAAGAACTGATTCTCAATGGATGGTGTGTATGAAACATTCACATTAAACGCTAGGAATGAACTAAAAGCACCCCGCAAGCCTCCATAAAGCCTAAAAGGATTCCATGTATTCAGCGGTAGAATATCACTTATCAACCAAGGGTTTTGCTCTGTTAAAGTTCTATAAGAGAATCGATTTAATCGACTGTCTGTTCCAACATTTAAAATCAAAATATCTTCGAACAAATGCAAATCAAAATCAATCTCAGGAGCTAGTCTAAATCCATTAGAAGTATCAGAAGATGCAAACATGTTCAATGCAGCTCTTAACCTCCAATTATTTTGTTTGAAAAGAATCTGAGGTCTTAAATTAAAGAGGGTGAAATTATCATCCCAAACAGCATTCTGATTCTTATACACATCAAGCGCAGCTTTAATATTGAAAGAATATAGCCTGTAAAAAAACGATACATCTCCTTTAGCATTAAACCTGTTTTCTTGAGCATCAAAAGCATCAGAATAATTATGGTATCTCAGGTCTACCTTATATTTTGTTGCGTGAGTATCAACCGGGAAATTATCAACTAATGAAGCATTCACATCAATTAATTGATATCGCTGACGGGTAACATCTCTTTCCAATCCATAAAGCCAAAGCGAAGTATCAATCGGATTAGAATCAAAACCATAATAATGAACCACATCCCTCCGATAATCGAGTCCTCCACCAAAAACAAATTTCTTTTTAATGGACTTCCCAAAAACTGAAACTTCGTTATTGCTAAAACCTGAATAACCTACGTCAGCAATTTGACCTGAAGAGGAAAGGTGCTTTAATCGCACTCCTGTTGAAGAATGCTTATTCCTTCCACTACTGTAAAACAGCTCTCCGAATGGTGTTAAATAAGAACCAAAGCCACCTCTCACATATCCGTTGTAGATTTTATCCAAAGGCTCGCCTTTTACTTTTGCTGCTTCAATTGGATCTACCTCAAAAGCTGTAGAAACCTTCCTGCTTTGCAGCTCATAGCTAATAGGGAATCGTGATTGTATCGTATCACTTAGCTCTGGAGTCTCAAACATTTTTTCTGCATCAATCAGTTTTGGATTAAAATCGCCTATAACCAAAACATCATTATTCTTTCCCGGCTGCGCATATAAATTTGCAGTCAAAGCAACCAAACATATAACCGGAATAATAGTATTTACCAAGCTCTTCATACTTCTTTATTATTGGTTATCAGGAGTTTCGAATAATTTATCCTGTGCTGGATCAGTATTCATTTCAATATTTTCCTGCTCCGCAGGGACTACTTCTTCCTTTACCTCTGATCCTTCCAAATCACTCAACTTCTGTATTGCTAAGTCTCTTAGTTCCTTGCCTTCGTGATTATCAATAACACTTTGCAAAGTCCGTTTAGCCTGGAAAATATTATCTAATTTCACGTAGTTATCAGCAAGGAGTATAAAACCTCTTGCAAGCCAGTAGTCATAAGAAGGCATTTCATCAACTAAACTAAAAACAGCTTTCTCACATTTTTTATAGTCTCCATTTCTGAAGTGAATCAATGCGATAGAATACTGTGCCTCCGCACCTATCTCACTTTTAAGTTTTTTGATTTTGCTAAATTCTTTCATAGCATCTTCATTGGCCCCAGCAACCAATGAAGCTCTACCGAGAATTAAATGAGCTTCGTTATTAAGCTGCTCATCGTTCTTATCCTCCTTTAAAACCAGTTGGGCATATTTAACAGCATTGTTAATATCACCAGTCTTAACAGATAGCTGCATTATATTTTTTCTTACCTCTTTTGCCTGCTCCTCATTCTCAATCATTCCCTCTAGTTGCCTAAAGTGGTTTAATGACTCAGTGAAGCGATTGTCTTGTCTTTCAAAAATCCCTAGAACTAAATGAGCCTGAGCAGTATAGGTATTTTTTGGTCTTTTAAGTAATTCCCGATAGCTCAGTGCGGCCTTTTCAACTTGCCTGCTTTTCATGAAGCAATCGGCCCGATAACCTAAGGCCTGAGTGGAGAATAATCCTTGGGGGAAATCTCTCAGATACAAGTCGAACTGTTGAATTGCTTTCTCACAATCTTGCTTCAAGTAACTTGATTCTGCTGCTTCCCAAGCTGTAGAATCGAATTCGGTTCTCGACATCGTTTCCAAGCCTTTCTCTTGAGCAAGTTCTTGATAAGCAGAAACATTCCCTTTATCTACATAAATCTTTTTAATACCTAACTGAGCTTCTTTTGCTTCCTCTGAACCCGGATACTTCTCAATTACCTCAGTATAAATTTTCAGGGCTTCATCATCATTTCTCTGATTATAGCGTATTAAACCCATCTGAACCCTTGCTGATGAAGCTAAAGGGCTATCGCTGTGATTAGTCAAGATACCTTGATACATAGCATAAGCTTCCTCATAACGATCAAGTAGCATATAAACTCTTGCTGCCTCATATTTAGCATCATCGGCATACCTCGAACCAGGAATATCTCTTATCAACTTATTTAATACCTCTAGCTCTTTTTCAAATTTACCTTGAACATACAATGTCATGGCTTTCTGATACATAGAGTAATCGACCGAGCTTATCGCCGACTGAATAGCTTTATCATAATAGTCAGTCGCTGCAGGATAATTTTTTAGATAGAAATAAGAATCTGCAATTCTCACTTGAGCATCATTTAAGATTCTTGCATCCGTAGTGCCATTAATGCTCGAATACTTCCTAAACCAAGTAACTGCCTTTTCATAGTTTCTAAGCTTATAGTAGACATACCCTAGATTGTAATTTACTCGATTAAACTGCTTTAACTGAAATGCCGATAGGGAATAAATAAAGTCTTCATAGGTTTTGGCAGCAGCATTGAAATCAGCTCCTCTGTATTGAGCATCAGCTTTCCAATACTTTGAATCTGCTTCTAAATCTTTGTTTATTGGATATTTTAAAGCCAAATCAAAGTGATTAACTGCATCTCCAAAATTTCTATCGTTTAGCAATTCCATCGCTCTATAAAAAGCAACCCGCTGATAGGCCATTTTTAAAGGTTCAGTTAATTGTTTTATCCTATCCAACGATTGAAGTGCAACTCTATAGTTCTTTGTGGTCAGATAAATATTCGACAAGAAAGAATAGGCCTCATCAAGTCGATCGCTATCAGGATACTTATTAATGTAATCCTGCAAGGCTTGTATTGCCTCATCATAAGGATCATAACCTAGCTCATAAGCAAGTTTTGCATAATCAAATAGCGCTTGCTCCTTCAATAGGATATCATAATCTGTTTTAGCAGCCTCCTTCCAGGCACTGCGTGCAAACTTCTTATTTCCCATTTGCAACTGACACCATCCCAAATGATACCAAGCACTTTGACCTAGCGCATCCTGATCGCCTACGGCAAACTGAAAAGCTATGATTGCTTCTGGTAAACGATTAACCTTAAAATAAGCGAAGCCTAATTGATAATGATCAGCTCGGGTGCGTTGTTTTGGAGCTTTATCTCTGTAAACTTCCAGAAAAGGAATTGCCTTTTCATAACGATCTGAATTATAGTATGAATCGCCTATAAGTCTTGCAATCTCAGGACCTCTCTTGCTGCTTGAAGCTGAGTCTAGTATTGGCTGAGCATAGTCAATTACCTTATCAAATTTGCCCTGTAGATAATAGATTTGTGAGATGTAAAAAGGAACAATAGTTTTAAAAACTTCATCATTGCTCAGTTTAAGGAACTCTTCTAGCGCTGCTTCATAATTCTTATCCTGATATTGAATATGAGCATAATAATAGGATGCCGTTGAAGCGTATGGGCTTTCGCCCGTTTTGATTTCAGAAAAGTCAACTAGCGCTTGCTTATAATTCTCTGTTCTAAAATTGCTGTAGCCTCTTTTAAAATGAAATTCTGCTTGGTCTTCATCACTTAATACTTTTGGATCAACCTTAGCAAACCAATCTTCAGCCTTGGAATATTTCTTCTCTCTAAAAAAAAAACGCCCTAACTGAAACCACGCTTGTTTCACCAGAGTGCTTTCTGGATGCTTGTAAATAAACTGAGTTAAGAGAACCTCAGCATCTCGGTTAAACAGTTCAACAGCGCACAATGCAGCATAGTATTCAGTAATCTTTCGACGCTCACTATGCAAATCCTGCTTTAAAGAAGCCTGGTTAAAGGCATCCTGCGCAGCAGCATATTGTTGCTTATCGTATAGTTCAATGGCCGATCGAAGTTGCCTGTCTTCATCTCTCGGAAGAGACGATTGCTGGGCAAAAAGGTCCGACACCAGTAAAACCAGCAGTAGAATTAGGGATTTTCGCATGTATACACTCCTTCAGGGTGTAAAAGTAGACCGATGCTTTGAGGACTTTAGTTAATGTAAGCTGAAATTATGAACGTAACAATGTTGATGGGAATTGTGCAAAATATGCCATTTACACTTATTGGTTGTTCTTTCGAGTAGACAAGTAAGTTCTGAAAACTGGAATGGCAGTAATAAGAATCAAAACGATGATAATATAGCCGAGATATTTTTCTGCATCAGGCCAAACCCGACCTAGAAAGTAACCTAAACTAACTAATGATCCAACCCAAGCAGCGGCGCCCAAGATATTAGCAAGCATAAATTGACCAAAAGGCATCTTTATCAGCCCTGCAACTATAGGTGCAAAAGTTCTGATAACCGGTAAAAACCGACCAAAGACTAAAGTTTTCATTCCATGTTTTGCATAAAAACCTTCAGCTATGGCGATGTGATTTTTCCTGAAAAAGAAAGTGTCTTTTCTCGTATATAATGATTTACCAGTCTTTTGACCAAAATAGTAACCGAACATATTACCTACCACTGCGGCTAAAAAGATGGATGAGATTACAAGCTCAAATGAATGATCAAGAACTCCTGTTGCACAGAGCAAACCAGCCGCAAACATTAAAGAATCTCCTGGCAAGAAAAACCCGAAAAACAAACCATTTTCAATAAAAACAACAGTTAAGAGCAATATCAAGCCACCATATTCAATAATATGTCGGGGTTGAAATAATGCGAAAAACTCAGTTATTGAACTCCAGATTTCAGTCACTTGCTATTTGTTGTGCGTAAATGTACGATTCAGTCTAATTCTTTGTAGTTAAATAATTGCTTTTTCCAGTACTCTCCTCTGTCAGAAACGCCAAATGCCCTTAAATAGACTTTACCTGATTCATGAAACGTAAGTTTAAAAAAGCCAGACTGTAAATCATCCATAAAAAAGGCCGTAAATCGATATCTGTCAATTTCTTCAGTATATGCGCCAGAACCACTTACCAAATAATACACAGAATCTCTCTCAAAACCTTCCATAGCATGCTCATGAGCTGAACAATAAACAACTTTTGGATGGTCTTTTAGAATGCGTTCTATTCTCTTTCTGAATCTGCGGTAGGAAGGATGAACAAGATCTTGTCGGAAATACCTATTTAGACCCAAAAGTCCAAATATTTGCAAAGGTGTATATTCAATTAATGATCTTAGAGGTTCATTCGTATGAACATGCTTTCCATTGCTAAAAATTGGATGATGCGCTAATATTACTTTAGGCTTACCTCTTCTTAATGAATCAGAAAGTAAACTATCCAATTGTGAAAAACTGTATTCTCTTTGAGCTTTCTTAGAACGCCCATTCAACTTCCGTTCAGGCTTAAAGAAACCTCTATGTAAAAACCACTGAGTATCAAGAAAAATCAAATCTGCCACTCCTGCATCTTTCACAACTAAGGGCCCTGGCAAACCTGCTTGAGGCATAAACACTCCTTCATTTCTATTACTTACTATGCTGTTTTTATTAAACCAAGCATCAACAAGCTGAGATTCGTTTTGAACTGCTCTTAATCCTGATGATTTTCCATGGCTCCAGTCTCTGTCACCGGCTATTAAATAAAAGTGACCTCTAAAACCAATGAATAACTCTAACTGAGAAATTAATTTCAAAGCTGCTTTATATGAATTTTGAGCTGAGTGATGCGGATTCAAGCCATCCTTAAAAACATTATCTCCGAGCATGACAACAGTTGCGGAGGTATCGTCAAAACATTCAAATGCAAGTAGTTGCATTGCCTCAGATGGAATTGTATCAACTCCAGTATTGCCTATGAGATAGATCGAACTTTTAACTGGATCCGACTGTGAGAAGGCAAAACTATTTAGAAAAATAAAAACGATTGTTGAGAGAATTACTTTCACGGCCCAAATGTATTGGAGATTTTCAAGTGTGTTGCGATTAAATGCGCAAGAATGAAATGATATTCTAATTTTGAGCCAGACAAGTCTATGCTTTCACGCAATCTTCTAAAACGCCTATTATTTCTCTTCAACCTAGCAGTTGTATCAGCATTGCTGCTTTCTATTTTATCCTTATTTATTAGCCCTGAAACATTCTGGATGCTTGCGTTTATGGGACTTCTATTCCCTTTGCTTCTTTTATGTAATTTCTTGTTTGTCTTTATTTGGCTTTTCATTTATCCCCGAAGGGCAATCATTTCTGGCATCGTGCTTTTGCTTTGTTTACCTCAAATTGGCGCACTATTTCAATTTGGTTTTCAATCGGATGTGGCAAACTATAAAACTGAAAATGACGAGGTGAAAATTTTATCGTTCAATGTGAGGTTATTTGATTTGTATAATTGGACTGATAATAAGACAACTAGAAATAAAATCATTGATTTGGTAAGAAGTGTTGATGCCGATATTATCTGTTTTCAGGAGTTTTTTTATGAGGATACAGGCAGCTTCAATACACTCGATACTTTAAAAAGAATTCAAAAGGCTACTAAAGTTCATATAGGTCATACGGCTCAAGTGAAAAAGGTTAATCACTGGGGAATTGCCACTTTCAGCAAATACCCTATTGTAAATAAAGGCAAGCTTGAATTTCGTGATTCTACAGATAATATCTCCATCTATACAGATTTGAAGATTAACAAGGATACGGTTAGAGTCTATAATCTTCATCTCGAGTCAATTAGATTTCGAAGCGAAGATTATAAAGCCCTCGAATCAATAACGGGAAAGAAGGATGACACGAAACTTGGAGGGCCACAGCGAATTATTGGAAGAATGAGAAAGGCATATATTCGTAGGGCTCGTCAAACGGCAATAATTAGCAGCCATATAGCTGAGAGTCCTTATCCAGTAATAGTTTGCGGAGATTTCAATGATCCACCCTCTTCCTATTCTTATAAGCAGATTTCAAAAAAATTAAAAGATTCTTTTCGTCAAGCAGGTTCAGGTTTTGGCACCACTTACGTGGGATTAATTCCTTTTTTAAGAATAGACTATATTCTTTACAGTGGAAGTTTTTACGAAGGCTTAAAGCATGAAGTTATTCGTGAAAAACTATCAGACCATTACCCTATTGTATCTGTCCTCAAAAAGAAAGAGTCAGAACAGCAAACTGAAAATAAAGAATAAAGCACCAGCTAAAATCATCGTAACAGGTAAGGTTAGCAACCACGCAATAGCAATATTTTTAATGGTTGCACCTTGTAGATTTTTAACTCCGTTCGAAGAAACCATACTTCCAGCAATTCCAGAGGATAAAACCTGGGTTGTACTTACTGGAAGTCCTGTTATACTTGCCAACCAGATTGTACCTGCAGAAACAAATCCAGCACTTGCGCCTTGTGCATAAGTAAGGTTCTCTTTTCCTATTTTCTCTCCAATAGTTACCACAATTCGCTTCCATCCTACCATAGTTCCAATCCCAAGCGATAAAGAAATAATCAAAATCACCCAACTGGGAGCATATTCAATATAGGCTTTCATAACTCCTACAGAGTCTGCCAAAGACTTCTCCTCAGCTAAACTCATCGTTTTTAAAGCTCCACTTTGCTTTAATTTCTTAATATGATTACCTATGAATAGGATATCTTTTCTTAAATTAAAATTTTCCTCTTTTGGAAATTCAACATCTTCTCTGTGCCTATCGAAAATCTGCGTGATATCGAAAAGCTCAGCTTTTACCTGATCTGCAATAGCCCTATCAATAGGATTCATATTTACATCATCCAACGAAATAATATGATTCAACGCTGTTCTAGTGGCAGGTTCCAATAGCTTAATATCTTTTGAACTGTCGATGGCAAAACTTAGTGGTGCTATACTTATTAGAATGAGCATCAATAAACCAACTCCTTTTTGACCATCATTTGAGCCATGAGTAAAACTTAATCCTGCGCAACTTAAAATCAGAAGTCCTCTTATCCAAGGTTTAGGAGGAGTGTCTCCTTCAGGAGCTTTAAACATCTCCTTGTCCTTTACAAATCGCTTTAATAAGGACATCGCAACCATCGTAAGGCCAAAACCCAAAAGTGGAGAAATTAAGAGAGAAAGCCCAATGCTTGATGCTTTTGTCCAATTAACTCCAGATAAATCACCGCTTCCTGAAGTAAGTGAAAACATTATACCCACTCCAAGTATTGAACCTATAAGGGTATGTGAACTTGAAGCAGGAATACCAAGATACCAGGTACCAAAATTCCAAATTATTGCAGACAATAAGAGAGCTAAAATCAATGCAATATTCTGCCCCATTTCTTGGTTCACCAGAGACTCTGGTGGAAGAAGATTTATAATTCCAATGGCAACCGCTATTCCACCTGCAAAAACCCCTATAGAGTTCATAACACCCGATAGCACAACTGAGGGGATAGGCTTAAGAGATTTGGTATAAATTACGGTAGCCACTGCATTTGCAGTATCATGAAAACCGTTGATAAACTCAAATATACAGGCACAGAGTATACAAATGAGAAGTAGGACAGTCATGTCCGTTGCAAGTCCAAACATGCTGCGAATCTAATTTAAATTATATCTAAAATATACTAAGAAGGGTAATTAATACTCAAAATTCAGATTCCAATTGTAGCCATCAGCTCTTCCATTAATACTGGATTTACTGCAATTGCAAGAATAGCCGAAACTACTAATCCAATCAAGGCAAGAACCATGTCTCTTGCCACGAGCTTTATTGCATGCCTTTTATGACTAGAACCATTCTTCTTTCTCATAATTGCTATTGCTATTTCGCGACCACCTATAATTCCAAGAAAAACCCAAGTAGTACTCAAAGGAACAGTAGAAATGAATAGCTTATAAATTAGCATTATTGCATAACTAAAATCGATAAGTGTTGCTGCTCGAACATCATCAATTCTCTTTTTCTCATTAACAATATGTTGAATTTTGTCTCCTCTCTGATACATCAATAAACCTAAACCTGCTACTATAAGGCCAGCAAATCCAATAAATTCACCAATGGTTAGCTGGCGTGGAAGGTAGACTGCAATATTAGCAGCATCTTGCATTAACCAAACTCCCCAAAGTGTTCCTGTTGTTATCCATTGGGCTATTACCCATTTTTTAGAGTGCTTTCTTTGTCCGAAATATTTCTTTATAAGGTTGTACCCAATCACCCAAATGAACATTGACAAAAGAAAGGCTAAAAAGTATCCTGAAAGACTTTTTGTAAAAACATCAGTTATCCCTTTTGCCTGAATAGTAAAACAACTTAATAATAAGAATGTGGTTGAAACCGGCATCCTCAGTCTAGTTAATACCAGTAAAACCAAAGGCGCCGCTAACTGAACGAAAGAAAAACTCTCGGGTTGCGGGTACATTGAATTCTGAGGGAGATCTGGATATTTTTCCGGGTTATATATCCTGTGATAAGTCACATCTCCATCAAAATAAATAAAACTGAAGGTGACTACTGCAATAAAAATAAGAGCTACAAACAGCCACAATATATACCAAGGACGTTTTGAATTACTAACTATAAATGTTCCAAGAGTTTGAATACTATCATTTGCAACTGCGGCATACCCTGCGAAAATGAATCCAAGCCACATCGCTATTGAGTGAACCTGATAAAATAAAGCAGAAGCTAAAAGACCAGTTAAAAGTAAAACAAGGAAAGTCCTTTCACGAACTAATAAATCAATGAAATAATAGTTCTTGACTTCAAAACCTCCCTTCACATGACTTCCCAAAGGTCTGGACATAGCTAATCAATGAACAGGCAAAGCTACCCTGAGTATATTTACTCAATCCGAGTTCTGAGTTATCAAAATGTTATGTATTGATTATGCTCTGGGATGAGCCTGAAGGTAAGCTGCTTTTAGCTTTTCTATTGTATTGTGAGTGTAAACTTGGGTTGCACTTAGATTAGCATGACCTAAAAGCTCCTTTATTGCATTCAAATCAGCACCTTTGTTTAACATCTCAGTTGCAAAAGAATGTCTTAAAACGTGCGGAGACTTCTTTTTTCTGGTGCTAACCTGCGACAAATATTTGTTCACTAAACGGTATACATAAACAGGGTATAATTCTGAGCCATTTTCAAAAATGAAAAGAGCCAAAGAGTCAGAAGCTAAATCATTTCTCTGTATAAGGTATGATCTGAGATTGTTTTCTAACTTTTCAAAAAGCGGAATTATTCTTTGTTTGTTTCTTTTTCCTGTAACTTTCAGTTGATGAGATCTCAAATTAACGTCTGAGATTTTTAGTCCCAACAGTTCAGACAGACGCATACCAGTGCCATAAAATAATTCAATAATCAAATGGTCACGAACTCCATTAAAGTCATCACTAAACTCTGCCTTATCTAAAAGCAAATCTAATTTCACCGCTTCGATATACTCTGGCAATCGCTTTGAAATCTTAGGGGAACTAATCTTAGACATCGGATTAGTTTTTATCCAATTGGATTTAATGGCGTACCTAAAGAAAGATTTGAGAGCTGTAATTTTTCTATTCACAGTTCTGCTAGTAATACCTGAATCCATTAATGAGACTAGCCAACTCCTAACAATGCCAGAATTAATTTCAAGTAATGTAGGAGATTCATATGTTTCAATGGTGAAAACAAGAAATTGATTCAAATCATTTTCATAAGCAACCAAGGTGTGTTTTGAATAACGCCTCTCAAATTGCAAATACTCAATGAATGAATTCACCTCCTTCATAGTTCAAAGATATTGGGCCTTTCGGCTGACATATCATAGGTAACGTAGAAACAAAGAACAAGATTATTAACAAAAAAAGGGCTTAAGCACGTATGCTCAAGCCCTGGTAAATATTTACCTAAGCAATGAATCAGGATTCCTGATTACGCTTGAATTCGTTACTATAAATAGCCTTCTTAATTTCCTCACGACGCTCAACAGAAGGTTTTGTGAACTTCTGACGACTGCGGAGTGAACGAATCAAACCGGTTTTTTCAACTTTACGCTTAAACTTCTTTAGCGCTTTTTCTATAGATTCGCCTTCTTTAACAGGAATAATCAGCATGTTTTAATTCTTTGTATTGTTTTAAGGGATGCAAAGATATGAAATTATTTATTTCACAATAGATATTCGTAAATTTCAATTCAAAATATTCAAGCAATGCCATCATTTGATATCGTTAGTAAAGTTGATCTTCAAACACTCGACAATGCAGTAAATGCAGCAACCAAAGAAATAACCACTAGATATGACTTCAAAGACTCATCAACAGAAGTTAACTTAGACAAAAAGTCATTAATTATCCATATTCTCACAGAGAATGACATGCGTCTTGAGGCTGTTGAAGATGTAATTAGGAAACGTCTTATCAAACAGCAAATTGATCCTAATTGCATGGATTTCGGGAAGGAACACTACGCTTCAGGAAATAAAATAAAAAAGGACATCATCATCAGACAAGGAATCGATAAGGAGTTTTCCAGAAAAATCATGGCAGAAGTTAAAGCTTCAGGCATTAAAGTTCAAGCTCAAGTTATGGATGACCAATTACGAGTTAGTTCCAAAAAGATTGATGACCTTCAGAAAATCATTAGCCTTCTTAGAACTAAGGATTTAGGAATCCCCTTGCAGTTCACTAATATGAAATAAAAAAACCCGGAAAACCGGGTTTAGATAATTTTAATGAAGGCAACTATTTGCCTTTCATATCTTTCAAAGCATCAAGTGCTTGTTGATCTTTTGGTTCAATGGCTTTAACCTTTTCCCAATAAATACGGGAATTAGGATAGTCCTTAGTTAAGTAATAATAGAATCCAAGATATTTATAAGCTTCCATAAGCTCTTTTTGATTCTTAACTGTGTCTTCTTCCCCCTTCAAAACTACTTCATCATAATAGGGCTTTGCAAGACCTTCCTTTGTATCGGGATCTAAGTTTGAGTTTGAACGCGCTCTCCATAAATATCCAACAAGAAGCTTAGGTTGTATTTCTGTTACTTTCATAAATGCAGTATCTGCTTTACCAAATTCCTGAGTTTGATAATAGGCCTGCCCCATTCGATAGTAATCATTCGTTGTAGCTTTTTGAAGTTCTGCTTTTAACTGATACATTTCTATTGCCTTATCGAACTTCTTCATTTTTGAATAAAGAGTCGCCATTTCGCTCAAAAGATCAGTCTCAGTGGAATCCTTTGCAACAGCAATTTTAAGCTTTTCAATTGCTAAAGAATCATTCCCAGTTTCAGACAATAACTTACCGTAATAGGCATAGTCTGTTGGTAATATTTTATCTGCAGGCTGTCTAGCAAAAAAGTTTTCTATGTGCATTAAACCCTTTTCATACTCCTTTACTTCATAAGAAGAATATGCTGCCAAACGATTTAAAAGATTCCTTGTAGTATCTACTTGCCATATTGATTCAATTTCATTTATAGCTTCTTGATATTCCTTAGTTACGTATAAGAATGAGGCATAGCGTATTCTAGCTCCAGTATTCCCTTTAGTAAGTTCCAAGTATCTTGCATAATTCTGTTTTGCCTCCTGATATCTCTGCGCTTTAGCATATAATTCTCCAAGCTCACGATAGGCTGGTGCATAGGATGGATCAGCTGCAATTGCTTCATTATAAAACTCAAGTGCTCCTTTTGAACCATCCTTTCCCTGATAGTTTCTTGCTCTCATCCAAAGCTGACCTAACCTCAATGCGGCCTGAGGAGATTGAGGTTCTAATTCCTGAGCTTTTTCATAGTACTTTATGGCATTCGAGCCGTCATTATTTTCTAGAAAGGCATCACCCGTTAGAATTTGAACTCGAGCATTACGAGGTTCTTTCTTCTCTGCTTCTTGCAATAAAACAAATGCCTTTTCAAGATTTTTCGGTTCAATTGAAATGTAAGCCTCCGAAACTTTTACAAGCACATCAACATTTTTACCCTTTCCCATTTCTAGAGCCTTTTCAAACTGCACTTTAGCAGCTGCATTGTCTCCTTTTGTTTTAAGAGCCTTTCCTAAGCCAACATAATTTAACGGATTCTCAGGCTCATTTTTAATTCCTAGGTTAAATAGTGTCATAGCAGAATCTACCTCTTCAGCTTTGAGGCAATTTTCTCCGTAATAATACCAATAATCCCCTTTAACTGGAAATGTGGCTACCAAAGTTTTAAATGCACTACTAGCGGCTTCATATTGTTCATTCAATGTGAGACGCTTTGCTTCTTCAAGTGATTGCGCATTTAGATTAAACGTGATTACCAAAAAACTTAGACTTGCTAAAAGGGATTTCATTCTATAATAATTAACGGTTATTGACATAAATTTTATTCTCCTGAGTTTACATTAACCAATCTGATTACACCATAGGCGGGGACTAGTCCGGCTTTCAAAATTATTCTTTGTCCTTTATCTCCCGCAACAAAAGAGGCAAAGCCGGTTGCAAGACGCGTGCCTACTTCCCTATTTACGATATAAACATCTCTTCTGAATGGATAAGATTTATCTGCAAGATAGCCTTGATAAGGTTTATTATAACCCAATACGCCTTCGGGATCATTTTCTGAAGATACTCCTGCAAGTATAACTCTTGACATAAAATTCCCACTTACCGAGTCATCTGGGTCGCTTATCCAATTTGATCCAATAATGCCAATTGCATCTTTATGTTTCTCGACATATTCAATAACTTCCTCATTACTATTCACGGCAGAGCATATCGCAGGGAATTCCTGGATATCAAATAGCTCTCTTAAATATCTTGCGTTCCCTGACTTAGGACTATCAAATACAATTCTCACGGCACTTTCAGTTCTTTCTCCTTTAGAATCCATCCAAAAATTTTCCTTGCCTTTGAACAGATTTTGAAGTTCGCTAAATGACAGGTTGCTATCAGGGCTTTCCTTATTTACAACGAAAGCCAAGCCGTCTGTGCAAATTTTTGTCGTTTTGGGGAGTATTTTATTTGCTGCAAAGTAATCTTTCTCAGCTTGAGTCAATTCTCTACTAATAACCACAGCTCTTAAAGAATCTTTCATCAAAAGATCCATAATTTCCCCTTCAGGCCCTTCATGCAATGCAACTTTAGCATATTTATAAAGTGATTCAAATGTTGCAATTTCAGTCGCTACCAAGCGGTGATATGAATCATCTGCACCTATTTTTATAGAACCTCTAGTGGTTGATTCTTGCGTAAGTGAATCAGATGCTCCACAAGAGTGCAACAAAAGTAAAGCTGGTAGTGTAAATAATAATATGCCGTTTCTAATCATGATCTTTTTTTTTACTAAATGGATAACGAGTGACCCTAAGAATTCCATATGCTAAAATAACATAACCCGATAGAACCCTGTATTCGTCAGGAACTATTGTAAAGTAATCAGTAAAAATGAGTAATGAGCCTATGGTAAGGTAAACACCTATTACCACCAGGCCCATTACTCGCAAAAAGCGATTCAAAATCTAATATTATCTAAGTGTAAACTTTATAGGAAGATTGTATTGCACACGCACGGATTTACCATTTTGCTTACCAGGCTTCCAATCGGGCATTGATTTTACTACACGAAGAGCTTCTTCATCACAACCTCCACCAATTCCTCTTAGCTTTTTAACGTCAGTTATCTTACCATTACCCTCGACAACAAAAGTGACATATACCGTTCCGGTAATACCGTTTTCTCTTGCCATAGAAGGATACTTAATATTCTTCCCTAAGTATTCAAAAAGCTTCTCTTCTCCGCCAGGAAACTGAGGCATTTGCTCTACAATGGTAAAAATCTGTGAAGGTGGCTCCTCGATAATTTTGTTACCATCTCCTTCGTTAGGAAGATCAATGATATCTGTCCCTTCCTGAGTTTTTGTACTTACCTGGGCAGTAATTTCTTCTTGTGGGGGAGGAATATCTTCTTCTTTAATAGGTTCTTCTGTTACCACTGGTGGTGTAAACTTAATGGTTTCCTGCACTGGAGGTGGTGGATCTGGTGGTGG
>JBBEBC010000073.1:0-31401 GCA_040882555.1 Bacteroidia bacterium | reverse complement strand
TAACACTTGGAGAAATAAAGTTTCTGGTATCGACCGAGAATATGCCATTGCCTATCGCAGCCCTGAGGTAGGTTTAATGGTTGGATCAGGTGGAAGAATTTTCAGAACCGAAAACGCCGGGCTAAGTCACTATAGAATAGATGCTGGAACAGGAAAATTTTATGCTTCTGTTCGCTGGGTCGATGATCAGGTTGTTATTGCATGCGGTGAAGCAGGCAGTGTTATTAGGTCAACAGATGCTGGCTTTACTTGGCAAGAAATTGCAACAGGAACAACCGAATTCCTCAATGATATTTGGCCGGCAAGTGATCAATCAATTTTTGCTTGTGGTGCGGCTGGAACTATTATTAAGTCAAGTGATGCTGGCTTAACATGGCAAGACCAAAGTGTTGATACAGAAGAACTTTTAGATGCAATTCATTTTTTGAACCCTCAATTTGGTATGGCCGTAGGGAGAGATGAAGTTTACAGAACATTAGATGGTGGAGCAACCTGGGAACTAAAAGTTACTGATATAGCAAGCACTACATCGTTTAATGATGTGTGGATTGTAAATGATACGCTTGCATATGCTGCTGGAACTTTTGGTAAATTTTATAGGACAGGTGATGCGGCTGAATCATGGGAAGGGATCTGGCCAACAACAAACACCAATGCTTCCGTTGAAGAAATGGTTTTCATTAATGATACCGTAGGTTATTTTGCTAGGTTAAGCAGTCAGTCTTTCACCCTTAACGGAGGCTTCTCTATTGGAAGTCAATCAACATACTGCCTTGCCAATAACGGAGGTGTTGATGCTATTGAAATTGTAAATAGCAACGGCAAAATTTATGGATATTGCTCGGGCGGCTTAAGCACTGTTTTCCATACCTTGGCTCCTGATTCTCTCACTAAAACCTATCTGCAGGATAGCATTTTCTGCTCAGGAAGTAAAATCTTTGTAGGATATCTAGCTACAGGTTTACTATTTAATAGTGAAACAATTATAGCTCAACTAAGTGATGCTTCCGGCAGTTTCGACAATCCTCAAAATATCGGTTCATACACATTAGTAAGTCCAAACATAAGTCCTTCAGGAATTATTACTTGCAATTTGCCTGGAGGTTTAAATGGAACTGGATTTAGAATAAGAGTTATTTGCGAAAATCCAATGCTAATTGCTCCTGATAATGGATTTGATATTCGTATTCAGAATAGCATCACACCTCAGCTTAATTTATCAGCAAACCCTCCCGCAGCATGCGGTGGTGAGCCCGTTCAATTAAACGCTAGTGGCTCAGCACTGGGAGTAAATCCTCAATACAGTTGGACCATCAACGGTAATCCAATCATTTGGGAATCTCCAAATCTTTTACTCGATACACTAAGCGTTGAAGCTCAAATTGAAGTTTCAGCAATCAGTAGTTTAACCTGTTCCTCTTCACAAAGCACTACAACATCTTTAAGCATTGAAATCTCTGAAGCTCCATTTGCCGATGCTGGCGAAAGCAGCTCGATTTGCCCCGATGAAGAAATCCTAATTGGTAACAGTGTAAATGGCACATCAACTTGGGAGCCACAAACTGGTTTAAGTGATCCGAATGGTGCTGAAACCTTGGCTTCACCTAATCAAACAACAACGTACACCCTAACAGTTCAAAATGACGCCGGATGTGCAAGTACAGACAGTGTTACAATCACTGTAAATCCAACACCAATTGCCGAGGCTGGTGATAATGTATCAATTTGTCCAAATGATTCTGTTCAACTTGGAAGCATAACAAATGGAAACTCTTCCTGGGAGCCACAAACTGGTTTGAGTGATCCAAACGGTGCTGAAATTATGGCCTACCCTACTCAAACAACAACCTATTTGCTAACCGTTATTGATGAATCTGGTTGTACAAATATAGATAGTGTCACAATCACTTTAAATCAAGCTCCTTTAGCAGATGCGGGCGAAGACACCGGTCACTGCTTTTCCCAAACGGTTCAAATTGGAAGCCCCCTCAATCAAAATGCAAGTTGGTTCCCCCTCGATGGACTATCCGATAGCTCTTCACCCCAACCATTTGTGAGTTTGGATGAAACCACCACGTATATACTAACAGTTACTAATGATTTAGCCTGCGAGGCCTATGACACGGTCGTTGTTAGCCTGTATGACTCTCCAGACATTCCAGTTATTGAGCTTTCTGGGGGTGAATTGGTTTTGCCGGGTAATCCACAAGGAAATATTAATTGGTTCCTCGATGGGAATTTGCTTGAAGAGGAAACGAACGATACATTGACGATTAATGCCACAGGCGAGTACACAGCTCGTATTGAGAATGAATTTGAATGCTCTGTTCTGTCCGACCCGTATACCGTCACCACGGTTACTATATCAGCTAGTTCTCTAAATCAACGAGCATTTATTGCAAATACTTCTTCAGGTTGGTTAATCCATGTATCTCAAAGTGATGTATTCTCCTATTCGGTTTACGATTTACAAGGCAGGTTGCTAAACTCAGGAATACTCAATCAACATGGACAATGCATCTCTTACCCTTCTGAAATTCAAGGAATCTACTTGATTCATTTAATAGACTCAAACAGTAATAGCCAAATATTCAAGGCAGTTCGATAATAATTGGGGCGTGCCCCTGAGTAAGCTAACGCTACTCAGGGTCGCGCTTTACGCGCCACATGGTGGCTAGCTACAATCGCTCACGCAAAACTTTAGGAAAATAAAAAGAGCAACAGTCAAATAGACTGTTGCTCTTTTTGAGCGAAAGACGAGGCTCGAACTCGCGACCCCGACCTTGGCAAGGTCGTGCTCTACCAACTGAGCTACTTTCGCTTTAGGGAAGGCAAAAGTACAAGAATTTCGACTTCCCCAAAAATATCCTTGAAAAAAAACTTATCCTTTTAGTAATCGCTTGATTCCGTGGAGTTTCATTAATGCCTCCACCGGCGTAAGATTATCTATGTCGGCAGCTTCAATTTCCTCTTTAATCTGCTGTAAAACAGGATCATCCAACTGAAAAAAGCTCAATTGCATGTTATTTTGACTAGGTGTAGGAATTTTAGACGATTTACCATTTTGCCGGTGCAATTCTTCCATTTCCTTCAAAATATCGTTCGCACGATTAACAAGCGATCTTGGCATTCCGGCCATTTTTGCCACATGAATACCAAAACTATGGTTTGATCCTCCCTCCTTTAACTTCCTCAGAAAAATCACCTTCTGATTAATCTCCTTCACCGAAACGTTGTAATTCTTAATTCTCGGAAACTTGGCCGACATATCATTCAACTCATGATAATGAGTTGCAAATAAAGTCTTCGCCCTAAAAACAGGCTGCTCATGAAGAAACTCAGCTATTGCCCAAGCTATTGAAATACCATCATAAGTGCTTGTTCCCCTTCCTATTTCATCTAAAAGAATAAGACTCCTTTCACTGAGGTTGTTGAGAATACTTGCGGTTTCATTCATTTCTACCATGAAGGTAGATTCTCCACTGCTAATATTATCTGATGCCCCTACTCGTGTAAATATTTTATCAACTACTCCTATTTTCGCTGCCTCTGCAGGCACAAAACTACCTATCTGAGCCATTATAGTAATCAATGCAGTTTGCCTTAACAAAGCCGATTTACCAGACATATTAGGACCAGTAATCATCATAATCTGGCAATTTTCAGGATCAAGCTTTACATTGTTCGAAACATAAGCTTCGCCAGCTTTCAACTGCTTTTCGATAACAGGATGCCGCCCTTCAATAATATCTAGTTCTAACTCCTCTGTTATTGCAGGTTTGGTGTAATTATTTTTCTGAGCTAGGCTTGAGAAACCGAGTAAACAGTCAATCTGAGCTAACAAAAAGGCATTATGCTGAATAGGTTGAATGTATTCGGCAATGGCCATGACTAAATCATTGTATAAGCCTGCTTCAATGCTCGCAATCTTCTCCTCTGCACCCATGATTTTCTCTTCAAAGGTTTTGATTTCTGGAGTGATGTATCGCTCAGCATTAACCAGCGTTTGTTTCCTAATCCATTCCTGAGGAACTTTATCTTTATGCGAATTAGTTACCTCTAGATAATATCCGAATACGTTATTGAAGCTAATTTTAAGAGAACTAATTCCTGTGGCTGCAGATTCTCTCTGTTGTATTTTTAACAGATAATCCTTCCCACTTCTCTTAATATCCCTCAAATCATCCAATTCCTCATTTATTCCTGAAGCAATAACATCACCTTTATGCAGCGCAGCTGGCGGATCTTCAACTAATTCATTTTCTATTCTTTGTCGAATAAGCAAACATGGATTTAATTGTTCACCAAAAACCCGTAGCATATGCTCATCAGAGCCGCTGCATAATTCTTTTAATGGCTCAATAGCATTCAATGCTCTTCTAAGCTGCATCATTTCTCTTGGACCAATGCGCTGAACCGCTACCCGAGCAATGATTCTCTCTAAATCACCTGCTGCTTTGAGATATTCACTTACTTGAAGGGCAAACTCATTATCATGAAGCAAAAAGTCGACAACATTAAGTCTGTCGTCTATTAGCTTTTTCTCTTTCAGAGGAAGTGCAAGCCAACGTTTAAGCATTCTTGCTCCCATCGGAGTGATGGTTTGATTTATAATATCAAAGAGCGTAATGGCTTGGTGATTTGGTGAAGAAAAAAGCTCCAGATTTCGCATTGTAAACCCATCCAGCCACATATATCTATCCTCTTCAATTCGAGCAATTGAGGTAATGTGAGATGTTTTATCGTGATTAGTTTCATTCAAATAATGAAGACAAGCGCCTGCTGCAATAATTGCCAAGGAACGTTCATCAACCCCAAAACCTTTGAGCGATTTCGTTTCAAATTGCTTATTTAAAAGCTCTCTTGCATAAGTTTCTTGAAAAATCCATTCATCCAACACATAGGTAAAAAATCGTTCTCCAAACTTCTCGCGAAAGGACTTTAAATCATGCTTAGGCATGAGAATTTCTCCAGGTTGAAAGTTCTGAATTAGTTTCTCAATATAATCGGGCTTTCCTTGTGCAACAAGATACTCACCTGTAGAATGATCCAGAAAAGCAACACCATGTTCATCCTTTCCTTTAAAAACAGCACATAGAAATGTGTTGCTTCCTTGGTCAAGTAATTTATCTCCGCTTCGCAATCCGGGAGTTACCAATTCGGTAACACCTCTTTTAACGATGGTCTTAGTTGTTTTAGGGTCTTCTAGTTGATCGCAAATGGCAACACGCAAACCAGCTCTAACCAACTTTGGCAAATAGGTATCAAGCGAATGATGAGGAAAACCAGCTAATTCGATGTAAGTAGCTGAGCCATTAGCTCGTCTGGTAAGCACTATACCTAGAATTCCAGCAGCCTTGATGGCATCTTCACCGAAGGTTTCATAAAAATCTCCAACTCTGAACAATAGCAAGGCATCAGGGTATTTTGCCTTGATTCCTGAATACTGCTGCATCAATGGAGTTTCCTTAACGCTTTTGCCTGCGCTTGATTTTGTTGCTTTCAATTGTATTTCCTGTATTTTGGCCTTGAAATTTGACCATGCGAAAGTTACAACTTACTGAGTTAAACAGAAAGAGTCACGAAGAATTCCATTCGAGTGCAAAATGGCCTGTTAGAATTATATTGGATAATATACGTTCTGCCCACAATGTTGGCTCTATATTTAGAACTTCCGACGCATTTTTAATTGAAGAAATTTACCTCTGTGGTATAACAGCTACTCCTCCAAATAAAGAAATCCTCAAGTCGGCTTTGGGAGCAACCAACAGTGTTAAATGGCAGCATTTTCAAACTTCCCGCGAAGCGGTAGAGCATTGCAAGAATGAAAATTATCAGATTATTTGCGTTGAGCAAACTACCGAAAGCATGTCCTTAAAAGACTTTAAATCTTCTGGTCCAATTGCGCTAATCTTTGGAAATGAAGTAAACGGAGTTGATGATAAACTCTTTGATTTGGTTGACTTGGCAATTGAAATACCTCAGTTTGGAACGAAGCACTCATTTAATGTTTCCGTTTGCGCAGGAATCGTGATTTACGGCATCTTTGATAAAATGCAGATTACCGAACCACAGTAACCCTGCCTGTGTATTCAAGTTGCTGATTATCGAATGTTTCAAGCAGCAATTTCCAAACGTACACATTTCCTTCAGCAGTAGTTTTATTGCCACTATTATTCAACATGCCATCCCAACCTTGCTCAATATTGGTTGAAACAAATACCTCATTTCCCCAGCGGTCAAAAATACTCAAGCGATAATTATCTGAGCTAATCCCTATCCCTGAAGGAAGAAAAACATCATTCAAACCATCACTGTTTGGAGTAAAAGCATTGGGAAGATAAATAGCAAAATCTTGAGTTACTTTAATCCATCTTAAGACTTCATCAATACATCCAAATTCACTGATTGCAGTAAGATATACGGGGTATTCACCAATTTCGTAATAGGTATAAGTTAGAGAAACTTCGGATGTTTCTTCACCCACAATCCTATCATTCAAATCCCATAAATACTCAACTGCACCTTCTGATTGATTATTAAAATGAAATACGGCTTCTAACAAAGGCAAGGTTGATTCTGAAACAGAAAAATCAGCAATTGGAAGAGCATGAATGGTAAAATAGCTCTCGAAAAGTCTCTCATCGGTGCATCCCTTAAGGTCAGTTACAGTTAAACTTAAATCAGCGAAACCAGCCTCTTCAAAACATAAATTAACCGATTGACCCATTAACGATTGTTCACCAGTTTTCCAGATATAAGTGGATCCAGGAACAGCTAAAGCTTGTACATCAACACATTCGCCTGCACAAAGTGAAAGAGATCCGGGAATAACCTCCACAATAGGCAGTGGATTTACAGTTAACATATGTGAATCTTGTGCTACACATTGATGTTCGTCAACTACTGTAACAGACCACAGCATGGAGGTATCTGCAACAAATGTGATTGTTTCATTTTCATTTCCACCGATCCACTCGTAAATATAAGTCCCGGTTCCTCCTGAAGCATTTGCGATAAGATTAAATTCATCATCAAAACAAACTTCAGGCGGTCCAGTTATTTGAACTATAAGTTCATTGGGTTCTGATATTTGAACATTTGCTGAAATACTGCAATTATTAGCATCAGAAATATCAACCGAATAATTTCCTGCCGCAAGGCTATCAGCAATAGCTTGTGATGCATTATTGCTCCATAAGAATACATAAGGCAAAACCCCTCCTTGAATTGTTGCCTCAGCAAATCCACTTGCTGAGTTAAAGCAAAGTGCATCACTAGATGCTATGGAAACTTGCAATTGCTCGGGTTGGTCAACAAAAGCTGTATCTATAACTAAACAATTATTATCATCGCTTCCCCTTACTATATACAAACCTGCAATAAGCTGATTAGGATTAGGCTGAATTTGAAGGTTGTCATTCTCAACAATCCAAGTGTATGGACTTGTTCCTCCACTAATTAAAGCGCTCACCTGACCATCATTTCCTGCGAAGCAGAGAACATCTAAAGAGCTCACACTCATTTCAAGGATTGCAGGTTGCGTAACAACAAAGGCTTGTGAGGTTTCACATCCAATCACATCTCTTACTACAACCGAATAGTTACCAGAAGAGAGGTTTTCAGAAAGTGACTGAGAATCACCATTGCTCCACTCATAAGAGAGATTACCAATACCACCTGATGCAAATATTTCAATACTTCCATCTTCAGAATTAAAACAGCTAAGTGCAGTTACTATTGAATTATCGATGACAGGATTGCCAGGGTCTATAATAGCTTTTGTTAAAGATGTCATGCATTGATTCGCATCGGTTACTTCAAGCGTAAAACTGCCAGAAGGTATTCCTGATAAATCCTCTTCACTAAAACCTGTGTTCCACGAATAAGAATAAGGAATGGTACCGCCTGAAACCGAAGCATTTAAAACTCCATTATTAAGTCCACAAGTTGAATTCACAACATCAATTATAACAATCAATTGATCGGGCTCTTCAACGCTAAATGTCTCTGTAACAGAACAACCATTTGCATCACTAACTAGCACTTCATAACTCCCCGCGCTCAAACCAGTAGAAGAATTATTTCCAAGGACGCCACTCCACGAATACGTGTAAGGTAGTGTACCACCATTGCTTGAAACAACTGCAGAACCGTTACTCTGCCCAGAACAAAGCACGTCAGTCACACTAACATTTGCCTGTAAACCAGCAGGTTGAGTTATATTGAAATTTTTAATGTCAGAACATCCTGCTGCATCGCTCACCTCCAAGCTATACGCGCCAGCTCCCAGATTATTGATTTGGCTTAAGTTACTGCCGGTTGACCAAAGATATGTGATGGCACCTGTATTACCTGAAACATTAGCGAGGGCGCTTCCATCAAGCACTCCTGAACAAGAGACTTCACTTGTAATAATGGTATCAATATTAAGTGAGCTCAAGGAATTGACTAGAATACTTCCTGTTAGAATACAACCTAGATTGTCTGATACAGAGTAAGAATAATTCCCTGCACTAATTCCTGCATTTAAATTTCCGTTGATTCCATTAGACCAAGAAACGGAATACGGGGAAATTCCACCTAAAATTGATATGGAAGCAGATCCGTCGCTAGCTGAACAATTAGATTCAATGGCATTTTCGGTTATTTCAATAAGAAGAGGATTAATTAAAACATACATCACTGTATCTAAGCAGCCTCCGGCGTCTTCCGTGTAAGCAGTATAAGTTCCTGCAGGCAATGAGCTCAGAATTATACCCGTTTGACCCGTATTCCATAAAGTACTCACCGGAGATGAAGCAACAATTTCGAGAGAGCCATCGCTAGCCCCATTACAAGTAACTGGCGAGTTCTCAATAACTTGAACTGTTGCTGCAGGAAGATCAGCAATTACTTCACTAAAGTTTCTTTGACATCCTTGCGCATCCGTGATGAGAACACTAATATTTCCTGGAAGTAAGCTGTTCACTAATGAAGTTTGATCACCATTACTCCAAGAATAGAAATAAGGAAGTGTTCCGCCAGAAACTAAAACTTCAGCAGTGCCAGAAGCAGAACCGCATAAAGCAGGATTAGTTAGTATGTTAGCCGATAATGAATCAGGACTAGTGAGTTCCAATGAATCTGAAACAGCACATCCATTTGCGTCAGTCAATTGAAAATAATAATTTCCTGCGCTAAGGTTATTTCTCAAAAAGCCAATAGCTCCATCACTCCATTGAACGGAATATCCTGCTTGACCAGTCGACGGAAGTAATTCTGCACTTCCATCATTCAAACCAAAACACGAAGGCTCTGATAGTTGACTTATAAATGAAATAGATGCTCCATCGCCAATGCTGAATGAACTTGTTTCACTACAACCAGCAGCATCAGATACGGTAAGGTTGTAATTACCTGAAGCTAAACTTGATTCAATTACGGCATTACCGCCACTAGACCATAAGTAGGAAATTGCGCCCGAATTACCAGAAACAAAAGCTTCAGCAGAGCCGTCAGCAAATCCTAAGCAACTAGCACTTTGAACAACAATTTGATCAATAGTTAATGGACTAACTGTATTAATTTGAGCCGAGGATGTAGCAATACAACCTTCAGAATCTGTAATTGTAACTTGATAAGCTCCTGAACCTATTTGAGTTATTAGATCAGTTGTTTCTCCATTCGACCATAAAACTGAGTAGGGTGCATTTCCCCCCACATAGCTAACTTCTGCAGAACCATTATTCACTGAACAGCTAGCATCAGTTGAAACTACATTTGCAGTAAGTATAGCAGGTTCGATAATAGTTTCAGAAATAGACTCTGAACAACCTGCAGAGTTCTGAACTAATGCATCGTAGGTACCTCCTGAAAGTAAAAAGCGATCAGCGCCTACAAAACCATCACTCCAGGTAACTGTAAATGCGCCATTTCCTGTTACTTGAATGCTACCGTTATTTAATCCATTACAACTTATATTGGCAGTGGTGGCTACCGCTGAAATTGGAGCAGAAAGAGATGGGATTGATTGAGAAAAGTTTGATGAACATCCACTTGCGTCAGTTACATCAACAGAAATACTTCCTGCTGGTAAAGAATTAGCAAAAGCTGCACTAGAACCATTACTCCAAGAATACGTGTAAGGACTAGTTCCGCCACTTACGATAATGCTGGCATCTCCATTGGAGCTTCCACATGTCTCGGAGTTAATTGTCCACGAAACTTGTAATTGAGCAGGTTCATCAATTACAACTTGCACAGAACCATTGCAAAAGGAGGCATCAGTAATTGAAACAGTGTAATTACCTGCTGCTAAATCAGTTCTTTGAAGTAAGCTGCTGCCATCTGGCCATAAAATACTATAGGGTAGATTTCCACCAGAGGCATTCAAGTTAGCCTGTCCATTACTTTCACCAAAGCATACTGCATCATCCGTTGAGACAATGCTTAATGTTGGTCCCCCAAGATTATTCACAGTATGATTCTGAGAAAGTATGCATCCTGAAGCGTCAGTAATCGTCGAATTGTATGGGCCTGATGCTAAATTAGTTATCGTATTTCCGTTAGCTCCTGTCGACCAGCTAATTGAATAGGGCGAAAGCCCTCCAGAAGGGTTAACTTGGATTGAACCATTTGATTGGCTGCAGCTTGCATCAACCAATGAAACGCTTGCTATAAGCTCTTGTGGTGAATTTATTGATGCTAAAGTTGATGAAGAACAACCGCTTGCATCTGTTACAAATACAGAATAATTAGCAGCAGGTAATTGGTCTATTGTCTGAGTAGTTTCACCATTTGACCAAAGAATTGTGTATGGAGCTTGACCTCCACTTATACTTACTTCTAAACTTCCGTCAGAAACTCCAAAACAGGAAACAGGACTAACTTCATTAATTTGAATTATAGGAGCACCTCCATTAGAAATTGTAAAATTCTCATCATACACGCAACCAACTCCATCATATAGTGTAACTGAATAAGCGTTAGGCGCAAGTCCATTAATGGAGGATGTATTCAAAGAAGGATTTGTACTCCAATAAATAGAATAAGGACCAAATGGTCCCGATGGATTTAAGACAGCTGTACCATTACTAATTCCGCAACTTGCATCAGCAGTGATAACTTGGAACGTGGTTCCTGGAGGATCATCAACTGTATAGGAATATTCAATTGGACAATTAGATGCATCACTTACGTTTACCGTATGAGTTCCTGCACTAAAGCCACTTGCCATATTTCCAGTTTGCCCATTAGACCAGAGATAAGTGAAGGGTGGGGTCCCTGTCAGGGGAAATGCTTGAAGGATTGCATCATCATAACCAATGCATGAAGGACCTTGAATCATGTCTACGTAGGCAGTATGGCTAACTGTATTTTCGACCGTCACCTGCAAGGAAACAACACAACCATTTGCATCTGTGACATCAACAGAGTAATCGCCTGCAAAGAGATTTGTTGCTGAAGGCCCAGTCTGAACAGGAACTGTTGACCATAAAAATGAATAGGGAGGAGTACCTCCGAACATAGTCAAATCAACAAAACCAGTCGCCAGATTACAGAAACTCTTAACAATAAAAACATTGTATGTTAATTCATCAGGCTCTTGAACATCAACCGGAATTGTTCTTTGACAATTCTGAGCGTTCGTAACTGTTAAACTATAGATTCCTCCATCCAAGTTCGAAAGAGTTGGACCAGGGGTTACCGGCAAGGTATTCCAGACAAATGAAAAGCTTCCGCTTGGATAAGATGCTGTTACTTCACCATCTCCTTCACCGTTGCAGGAAACGGGAGTAATATTGAGTGTAGGATCAGGAATTGAATTGACTAAAACAGTGACAGGAATTGAATTTGTAAGTCCTAGAGCATCTGTAACAGTTACTGTATATGTTGTAGTAGCTGTGGGACAAACATTCACGGGTCCAGAGGTAGTTGCTGAAACACCTGCCCAAGACCAAGTGTAAGGAGGAGTTCCGCCTGAAGCCGAAACCTGCATATCAACGCAACTTCCCTGACAAATTGTATAATTGGGAGCTACGGCTTGTAAGCCGCAGGAGATGACCACAGGAGCCGCAATTGTATCATTACCACAAGGGTAGGAAAGTATAAGTTTAACTTGATAAGTCCCGGGCCCAGAATAAGTATGGCTCGGATTTATCTGGCTAGAGGTATTGAATGCTCCTGAAGAGGGTTCGCCAAAATTCCAAAGTATTTGGGAAACTGGATTCTTACAGTTCGCTTCATCTAGTATTGGTTGAGCAGAATACGTCGCACTCTGACATCCGTAGGTGATGTCAAATAAGGTGTTGCTTTCAAAAAAGCTCTGGTTAAAATTTGGCAACCCCGCCTTTGAAATACCTAGTCCAAGATTTACTCCATCAGCAATAAAACCACAACTCGGAGCAGGTAAATCTGGAGAAGGGACAACTCCAATATGGTTTTGGCCGAATCTAGTAAAATATAATTTTCTATCAGGCCCTAATTGAAGTGATCGAATAAACCCGTCGGAAGTGGAACCAATCTCAGTTGAAGAAGCAAGAATTGCGGCATTTGAACCTGCACAAAGATCCATTTGCATAATTGAAATAGTGGTCGATGCCTGGCTTGTTGAAGAGGTGTAATATAAATATTGACCTAAAGGAGAAAACTCAATTCCATAAGCTCCCCCATTTAAATCTTTTCTCAAGGGATTAGTAATCTGACCGGTGCTTGAATTAAAATCAAACATCTCTATAAAATGTTGGCCACCTTGGTCATAAACCGCCAAAGCAAGATTGCTTCCATTTGGTGACGCCTTCATGCAGCCTATCACAGCTACATCGTGAACTGCGCCTACAGAAGAAATAACAGGACTTGCACTTATGCCTCCCGGACTAACTAACCAAGCATGAAAGTTATTATTTAACCACTCGTGAGCTATAATCCAGTAATCTCTTCCATTACAATGCCTTACAGCAGTAATTTTTTCAGTAGCAGGAGTTAGCATTTGGATATTCTTCTGACCAACAGGAATATCGCCTAAACCTCCATCTAAAGTAAAGTCAACTACTGAGAACCTGATACCTTCTAAAAAAACATCTTGTTGAGCTGTAAACAGATAATAAAGTTGATTACTACCCGGCACAGGGATAGCAACAGCTGATTGACTTGAAGAAGTTCCTCCAAACAAACCAGTGCCATTTGGCATGGGCAGGTGATTTGCGTTATATACAGTTACCCCATCCGTGTAAAACAACAAATTTCCAAATTGGTCTGATAGCGAAGCCACTCCTTCTGCTGAGTTTAACATACCATCACCTACCTGAACAGGATTACCTGAAGCAAAACTTACACCTGCATTTGTGCCGAAATACCAGTTATTTGCCTCTTGTTGAGCAAAACAGATACTAATTCCATATAAAAAAACGAAGACCCCTGCCAACGTATTTCTCCAGACGCTTAAAGCGTGAGAAAAGGAAAAACGTGTTAGGTATAGAGAAAGCATTGAAAACGGAAAGGTTAATGTTTCGGTATGATTGGTTTTACTCTAATTGAAATACGTATAAAATAATTTTGCGTTTACTTTTGTGTTTTGATAAAAGACAATCAACGTGTGAAAAGCTCATAATAAACACAAAATCAAATATAACCCTAATAATATGCTTTTGAAAATAAAGACTTAGAATTTCTTACACGTTCAAAAAAAAAGGGGGAAGCCTTAGCTTCCCCCTTTTTAAAATATTCTAAGTGATAATTAGAAGCTCAAATTCATTTTTGAAAACTCCATATCATTCATTGCTTTATTCTTTAATTCAGGCTTCATGGCAAGTGCTTTACCAATGTTAGCAGTTACTGCAGCTTGATCACCTGCACGTGCAGCGATGATTGCTCTTAAGTAAAAACCTTCAGCCGTATCTTTATCATTACCACAATCAAGAGTTTGAATGGCTCCTGAAGCGTTTCCATTTAATACCTTAGCCAAAGCTGCATTGAAAGTACATGCATCTCCATAATTAGAAACTGCACTAGCATACTTTCCATTTGCTACATCAAGGTTAGCTTTATTGTAAACTACTTCTTTAGACGAACCTGCTGTGTCAAAGAATTTCTGAGCACTCATTTTATCTCCACGAATTGCAGCCGCTGCTCCTAGATTGTTTTGTACCGAAGGTACATTGTTACCAATTCTTGATGCTTTTTCGAACTCAGCTTGAGCCTCATTAAGCTTACCCATTTTAAGATACATAGCGCCCATATTATTGAAACCTCTGTAATCTTCAGGGAAAAGTCTTGCATAAGATGCATAAATCTTCATTTTATCATCATCTGAACTAACTAAAGTTGAAGCATATAGCAATTCCTCATTTCCTAATGTATCAGGAGCAGATAAGGCTAGTGTCTTAATTTGATCATCTGTTCTAGTCTTTAATTCAACTACTAAGTTAATTTCAGCACGACGAAGTTTTGGAAAATATGCTTCGTAGATCGGGTCATAACTAGCTAGCTCCTTAAATTTAGTTTCACGAGCCTCTGGGTCATTTACAGAATTGATGATATTAATTGCATCAGATTTACCATCAATAGAAGAAGTCTGTAGCATCTGCTTTAGGCCATCCCAGTCTTCGTAATCTGTAGTTATTGAAGTGAAGAAACCTTCGCGGTTTGCAAGTTCTTTCAATTTATTTTTTGAAAATTGACCGTACATTACTTTAGAAGCTTCATCAGCACGGTTTACTGATAATTTTGAGTTTCTGCTAAGCTCTCCTTCCGGCGAAGCATAACCATAGATTTTCATTTCCTTGAAATTAGAACTATCAGCCGCTGCTTTAGAAATGAATCGGTACATATTATCCATTTCATCACTCTTTAACTCAACACCTCTAACTTGCCATGAATCAACCAAGTAATATATGTTAGCCTTTTGGGTTACTGTTGGATTCTTATCGAACTTGTCAGCATCCATCATCGGCATGTAATCCTTTTTAAGAAGTAATGGAGTTACAATTGTTCCTTTTGCTATTGACATTTCTGGCAAATCAGTAGTCTTTGATTTATACTGTGCTTTTGCCTGAAGAACCAAATCTGCTTTCTCCATACCTGAAGAATAAAGAATCTTATCAGAAACAGTAAATTTACCGCCTTGGTCAAATGAAATCCCTTCACCTGCTCCTTCAACTTTGTCTCCTCTTAGAGTGATTGACTTTAGCACCTTTTCTCCGCCATCATACTTCAAAACAGGGATTATTTCTAAAGTTGCCTTTTTGTGAAAATATTTTGCAGGAAAGTCACCAGTAACACTTACCTTGATGCTATCCCCATGAAGTTCCAATGGATTTGGTTTTACCTCATAGGTAATGCTTCCTGCATTCTTTATCATCTTTTTGATGCCACAACCTGATATCAATGCAACCGAAAAGGGAATTACAAGAAGTATTAGGGATTTAATAAACTTATTCATTCTATAAAACTTATTTAGTATGTATAACTTGGCGCAAAAGTAGTAAATCAGCCAAAACTTAAAAACATATTTCTGCCTCAACACCACTCAATTTATCAAAAAAATAGAAAAATACCAAACTAAAGCCTCTGAGGCATGTAAGATTTTTGCGTTTTTATAAACATATTGAAAAAGACAATTTCACAATAGATTCTTGCAAACACTTTTCAATCATCTCATTAATACTTACACATGTATTTAAATCAACCCATTGGGGATATAGCTCAAAAAGAGGAAGCAAAACAAACAAACGCCTACTATAACGGGGATGAGGCAATGTAAGAATTTCAGAATCTATTGTTAAATTATTGAACCCGATAATATCTAAATCAATAATTCTATCTGTGTAACTTTTTGATAACCTCAACCTTCCCATAGCTGATTCAACCATCGAAATCTTGTCTAAAACCTCTAAAACGGACAATTTTGTTGAGAAAGAAAAGACTGCATTATAAAAATTATTTTCTGATGAGAAGCCCACCGCCTTAGACTCATAAACATGAGAACATTTTATTTTCTCCTTTGAATCAGAGGTTAGGCGCTTTATGGCTTCGCTCATATTCTCAAGACGATCTCCCAAATTGCTTCCTATAGAAATTATTACCTCATTCATTACCGCTAAACTAAATCAATACACACATCTTTTACTAATTTGCACCCCTAAAGAATAAATAATTATGAAAACCTTTTTTAAAATAGTATTTGGTTCAATGCTCGGATTCTTCCTTTCAGTATTGCTCCTTATTTTTATTATTATCGGTATTGCATCCTCCGCAGGAGGCGAAAAAGAAGTTAATCTTGAAAAAAATACCGTCCTTCATTTAACCTTCAAATCCCCAATTAACGACAGGACATCTAAAAATCCTTTTGAAGGGCTAAATTTTGGTGGATTCGAGAATAAAGGCACTGGCCTTGATGACATTCTTGAAAACATCGATAAAGCTGCTGCTAATGAAAATATTAAAGGTGTATTCCTCGACATCTCAACTATTCCTTCAGGAATAGCAACCATTGAAGAAATAAGAAATGCCCTACTTGACTTTAAGAAATCAGGAAAGTTCATTTACGCTTACAGTGAGGCCATGTCGCAAGCTTCTTATTACTTGGCAACTGTTGCTGATTCAATTTTCCTGCACCCGACTGGACTTGCTGAACTTAAAGGCCTTCGTTCTGAAATTTTATTCTTTAAAGGAACATTAGATAAATTAGGTGTTGAGCCACAAGTTTTTAGACATGGGAAATTCAAAAGTGCCATTGAGCCTTTCATTCAAGATCAACTCAGTGATGCTAACCGTGAACAAATTCGCTCATACATTGGCTCTATCTGGAATCACATGGTTGCGGGAATCTCAATTGAAAGAAAAATTCCTCAATCTGAAGTTCAGGATATTGCAAGCAGAGTGCTTGTAACTAATGCTGAATCTGCAGTTCAGTATAAATTAGTAGACAAGCTAGTGTATAGAGATGAAGTCCTTGAACTGCTAAAAGCCAAAACCGAAGCGAAAGAAATTGATGAAATTGAATTTGTTTCTATCGGTAAAATGACTGATGTAAAAGATACACGCCAGAATAAAGGCAAAGATAAGATTGCTATTGTTTTCGCCGAAGGCGACATCGTTGACGGTGAAGGAGAAATGGGACAAGTTGGTTCTGTTGAATTTTCTAAAGCTATTAGAAAGGCTCGTTTGGATGAGAAAGTGAAAGCTTTAGTTCTGAGAGTTAATTCTCCTGGAGGTTCAGCACTTGCATCTGAAACCATTTGGAGAGAAGTCATGTTGACCAAAAAGGTAAAGCCCGTTGTAGTTTCAATGGGAAATGTTGCAGCCTCTGGCGGATATTATATTGCTGCACCTGCTGATACAATAGTTGCCAGCCCAACAACAATAACAGGATCAATTGGAGTATTCGGTCTTTTCTTTAATGCCAGGGAAATGGTTAACAAAATTGGAGTTACCATTGATACAGTTAAAACAAACCCAATGGCTGATATCATGACAAGCTCAAGAGCTGTGACTGCTCAGGAAAGAGAAATTATTCAAGGAGAAATAGAGCGCATTTACGATAACTTTATCACTCGCGTTGCTGAAGGCAGAAAGATGACCAAAGCTGATGTTGATTCTATTGCTCAAGGACGAGTTTGGTCTGGAGTTGATGCGAAGAGACTTGGGCTTGTTGATGTTTTTGGAGGTTTAGAAACAGCCCTCAAAATTGCAGCAAAAATGGCTAAGCTTGAAGATTACAGAGTTCAATCATTACCCTATCAAGAAGATCCATTTCAAAAAATTATGAAAGACATCACTGGAGATTCTGAAGCTGCAATAATGCAAAAAGCATTAGGTGAATCTTATCGTTACTATGAGCAACTTGACCATTTACGCTCAATGAAGTCATATCAGGCTAGATTACCATATGAGATTGAGTTGTATTAATTGCTAATAATTTATCTAAAGAAAGGCGGCCGAAAGGCCGCTTTTCTGTTTTAAAAGATTCAATCTTTATTGAATTGAATTGGAGAAATATCATGTTTCTATTTAACGCCTTTTAGCAAGTACCCTTTTCGCTATTTGCCAACACATCCTACCTTTATCCCATGACTAACAAAGAGATTTCAAAAGCCCTTAAACTGACTGCTGCGCTTGGAGAATTACATGGCGAAAATCCATTTAAGCTTAAATCTTTAACCAATGCATCCTTTCAAATTGATAGGATTTCAGACGTTTTAATGGGTAAATCTCTTGAAGAACTTCAAGCAATCCCAGGCATTGGGAAAAGCATAGCCGAAAAAATTAACGAACTGCTCAACGAAGGCATAACTGAAGAACTCCTTCATTATAAAAGTATAACTCCTGTAGGCGTTGTAGCCATGCTTGGAGTGAAAGGATTAGGTCCTAAAAAAGTTTCTCTTTTATGGCATGAGATGGGCATCGAAAGTCCGGGTGAGCTTTTATACGCTTGTAACGAAAACCGACTTGTTTCTTTAAAAGGCTTTGGAGAAAAGACTCAAGAAAGCATCCGTAAAAACCTAGAATTTAAAAGTGCTAACGCCGGCCACCTTCTTTTTGCTGAAGCAGAGATGGTAGCTCTCGAAATCATCAAGTATGTAAAAGATCTTCAAGCACGTTGGAGAATCGAAATGACCTCCCAATTAAGACGTAAGATGGAAGTGGTTGAAATGATTGAACTTATCTCAGATGTTGATGCAACAGCTCTTCAGGACGTTCTCGAACAATCTAATGATTTTACATTGACTCACATCGATGAGGATTTCGAATCGGTGTTAACATATACCTACAAAGAGCAATATAAATTCACTGTTCTCTGCTCTGGCGAGGATTCCTTTGAGAAAAATCAATTGCTGCTAACCGGTCCCCCTGAACATTTAGATAGTTTAGATTTTGACCCTGAAGAAGAAGTTGTTTCCGAAGAAGCGCTTTATTCGGAAAGGGGCTTTCCTTATATCATTCCTGAATTGCGTGATTTAGATATTGAAAAAGCTGCTGCAATTGATGTTAGCAAATTAGTGAATTTGGGAGATATAAAAGGAGTGATTCATAATCACTCTACATGGAGCGATGGCGCCAATACGCTAGAAGAAATGGCTCTTGCAGCAAAGAATCTTGGCCTTGAATACCTAATTATATGTGATCATAGCCGCTCTGCGGGATATGCTGGCGGATTAAGTATTGAAAGAGTTTATGCACAGTGGAAAGAGATTGATGCAATCAACGAAAAACTCGCTCCTTTTTACGTGTTTAAAGGGATAGAATCTGATATTCTCACCGATGGCTCACTCGATTATCCTAATGATGTGCTCAAAGATTTTGATTTGGTGGTTGCATCAGTTCATTCCGTTTTAAATATGGATGAAAACAAGGCTAACAACCGTCTTCTCAAAGCAATCGAAAACCCATATACAAAAATGCTTGGCCATCCAACCGGTAGGTTGCTATTATCACGACCTGAATATCCTATCAATCATAAACATATTATTGATGCCTGCTTTGCGAATCATGTGATCATGGAATTAAATGCAAACCCATTTAGATTAGATATCGACTGGAGGTGGATTCCTTACTGCATGGAAAAAGGAGTCAAGGTTTCAATTAACCCAGATGCACATAGAATTGAAGGGTATGGTGATATGAGGTATGGAATTGAAGTGGCTCGAAAAGGTGGCTTGTACAAGGACTTCTTGTTTAACTCAGCTTCGCTGGATGAGATGAAGGAAATCCTTAAGAAATAATCCTTTCAAAAAGCTTCCTTAGCCCTCACATTTATTTACATTCGCAAAAACTCAATCTATGCGGAAGCTCGCAATCCACTGGCAAGTGATAATCGGATTAATTCTCGGGGCAATCTATGCATATTGCTCTATCGTTTTTGGCTGGAACACCTTCACTCGCTACTACATCAAGCCTATTGGAGACATTTTCATCAATGTGCTTAAGTTAATTGCCGTTCCACTTGTACTTTTTTCTGTTATAAGCGGAGTTGCGTCTCTTGGCGATTTGAAAAAGCTAGGGAAAATGGGATTGAAAACTCTTGGCTTATATATTATAACCACGGTGTTTGCAGTTTCACTTGGATTGGTGATCGTAAATATTTTTCAACCAGGTAAGCACGTCGAATCATCTACCCGAGAGAGAAACCGAATATCATATGAGCTTTGGAGAAATCAGCAAAGCGTTCAATCACTTGATGATATTTGTCTCTTATGCGATTCATCGAATGTTGCTTTAGCTAATCAGGTTAGAGCATCTCAAGGCAAAGAACCCGTTCAGGATTGGGTCAAGGATAAGCTCGAACTAGCTGAGAATGAAAAGAAAATGCAGCAAGATCAAGGTCCCCTGAAACCTATCGTAGATATTGTTCCCACCAATATTTTCCAAGCTTTGGCAGATATGTCTATGCTTCAAGTCATCTTCTTTTCCATATTTTTTGGCGTTGTGCTGGTAAGTGTTGATTACGAAAAACGGAAACCAGTTGTAGAGCTAATAGACGGACTCAATGAAATCTTTGTGAAGATGGTTTGGGTGGTAATGAAAGCAATGCCACTATTTGTTTTTGCATTGATGGCTGGACAGATAGTTCAAGCAGCGGGAACAGATCCAGCTAACTTTTTCTCCCTGCTCGATTTCTTAATCAGATACTCTCTGGTTGTCGTTTTGGGCTTGGTTATTATGATTTTCGTTGTTTATCCGGGAATGATCGCCCTATTCATAAAAGGCATTTCATACAAGAAATTCATGTCTTCTATGAGAGATGCTCAAATCACAGCATTTTCAACTTCTTCATCTGTAGCAACTCTTCCTGTTACTATGGATTGTGTTCATAAAAAATTAGGAGTTTCTGAAAGTACAACGAGCTTTGTTTTACCTATCGGAGCAACTATTAATATGGATGGAACTAGCCTATATCAAGCAGTTGCTGTTGTTGCATTGGCACAATTTCATATGGTCGATTTAAGCTTGATGCAACAACTAACCATCGTTGTTACTGCCACTCTGGCAAGTATTGGAGCTGCAGCTATCCCAAGCGCAGGCTTAGTACTTATGATTATCGTGCTTGAATCTGTTGGACTAAATCCAGCTTGGATTGCCTTAATCTTCCCAGTCGACAGAATTCTCGATATGTGTCGAACAGTTGTAAACGTAACTGGAGATGGCGCTGTTTCAACCATTATCGCTAATTCCGAAAACGAACTTCACGTTCCCAAAGACTAACCTAATCATCAAAGCATGAATTATTGATTGGCTGATTTGCGTCTTGCCCCTTTTGCATATTTGAATTAGGTTTGTAAGCAAGAGAAATTTCCTGATGTCAATCATTAATTCTATCCTTTCGTGGGTCATGCAAAAGCGCATTCATCAAATGGAGCTTTTCATGAAATACCCTAATGAAGTCCAGCAGGAATGGGGAAGGAAGTTGATTAATCTTGCCGCAGATACCGAATACGGCCGACTTCATGATTTCAAATCCATTAATTCTTACCGAGAATTTAGAGAAAGGGTTCCAATTACTGATTACGAGGGCTTCAAACCCTATATAGACAGGATGATGATGGGCGAGCAGAATATTCTCTGGCCTACTGAAGTGAGATGGTTTGCAAAATCTTCGGGAACAACTTCAGATAAGAGTAAATTCATTCCTTTAAGTCAGGAAGCTATGGAAGATTGCCACTTCAAAGGTGGTAAAGACATGCTTTCCATTTACTGTAATAATTACCCCGAAACACGTATTTTCTCCGGAAAAGGTCTAACTCTTGGGGGCTCTCATCAACTTAATTCAAAATCAGGAAATACCTGGTTTGGCGATTTAAGTGCCGTAATTATGGAGCATCTCCCCATGTGGGTAGAATATATTCGAACGCCCGATTTAAACATCGCGCTATTGGGAGAATGGGAATCGAAACTTGAAAGAATTGTTCACCATACGTGCGATGAAGATGTGACAAATCTAGCTGGGGTTCCTTCATGGATGCTCATTCTACTTCAACGAATTATTGAACTTAAAGGAGCTTCAAATATTCTAGAGGTCTGGCCAAATCTTGAATTGTTCATGCACGGAGGTGTAAACTTTGGCCCGTATCGAGAACAGTATCGCAAAATGATTCCCTCAGACTCGATGCATTATCTAGAAATATATAACGCTTCTGAAGGTTTCTTTGGAATTCAGGATCAAAAAAATTCAGGAGAAATGCTGCTCATGCTCGATTATGGGATTTTCTATGAATTTATTCCTGCCGAGCAGGCAGATATATCTGAACCACAAGTACTTTCACTTGATCAAGTTCAAAAAGATGTTCCTTATGCTTTGCTAATCACTACCAATGCTGGTTTATGGCGATACAAAATTGGAGATGTTATTTCATTTAGCAGCCTTAACCCTTATAGAATAAGAGTAAGTGGTAGAACGAAACACTACATCAACACGTTCGGCGAAGAGCTAATGATCGAAAATGCTGAAAGAGCCTTGGAAATAGCTTGCGAAAAAACAGGAGCAATTATCCGAGAATACACCGCAGGTCCCATATTTATGGAGGTTGATACAAATGGCGGTCATGAATGGATTATCGAGTTTGATGAAGCGCCTCAGAATCTGGAGTATTTTGCAGAAATGCTAGATAATGCTTTAAAGTCGCTTAACTCCGATTATGAAGCCAAAAGGTACCATAACATTACACTGAGACCTCCTTTTATAAGAATTGCTGAAAAAGGAACGTTCTACAATTGGATGAAACAAAGAGGGAAATTGGGCGGTCAGAACAAGGTTCCAAGACTATTCAATGATAGAAGGTATCTTAACGAATTACTGGAGCTTAAAGATCCATTAGTGAATGCTATTTAAAGCATGAAAAAGACATTGGCAATTATAACATTCTTGATATGTTCAGGATGTTTCGCAACCTATCTCAATGGCCAAGATTACGGCTGGACTAAGCTTTGGGCTATTCCTGCCGAAGGCAACCAACTTACAACTGATAATTTGGGGAATTCATACATCATTCAAGGTGATATGATTAAAAAATATAGAGACGATGGCAGTTTGTACCGAATCTATAGCAATAAAAGATTGGGTAACATTTCTTCCACCGATGCAATGAACCCTTTAAAAATCATTCTTTTTTATAAAGATTTTTCAAGAATTGTATTTCTAGATAATACGGTTACAGAAAATGGTAATGCTCTCCAACTGGAGGATAGAGACTTAGAACTCGCATCATTGGCATGTGCTTCGTTCGATAACGGAATTTGGGTATACGATCCGGTGAGGTTTCTCCTAGTCAGGTTTAATCAACAGCTTCAAGAAACTGTTAGCATTACTAATCTGAATCAAATTCTTGGTTATGCTCCAGACCCAAACTACATGACTGAATATGAGAGTATTCTTTATATTAATGACCCCTCTCGGGGGATTTTAAGGTTCGATATATTCGGCACTTACCTATCTACTATTCCAATTGTAGATCTTGAGAAATTTCAAGTTTTTGATAAACAACTTTTTTACTCAAAAGGGGAAGGAGATTTGATAGCCTATGGCTTGACAACATTACAAAAAGACACATTAAGGCTTCCTGTAGACAAGTATAAAAATGCAAGATGGTGGAAAGATAGAATCTACATTCTAACGGGCGACAGTCTTAAAACATACGAGTACGGCATAAGAAAGTAAGTTTGATATAGGATTATCAACCCTGTTCTATTCATAAGTTTAAGTCATTGATGGCATCTGGGCTTTAAAAGAATTTAGTTTTACCCGTATAGAATACATTACAATGAAAATTACCGTTGGGATTTTATTTGGAGGACGCTCTAAGGAGCGGGAAATTTCTTTTGCTGGGGGAAGAACCGTTTATGATAACCTCGACAAACGTCTTTTTGATCCAATACCAATTTTCATAGACAGTTTCAATAATTTCATTGAGCTTGATTGGGAGTTTGTCTACAAGGGAAGCATCCGTGATTTTTACCCAGGTCCCGATCATACACCTTATGAAAAGGGAAACTTTCAGATCTATGCCGAATCACTTGGAAATCTTGATAGAGCTGCTCAAGAAGAAGTTACAAAGTCTATTGGCAAACGCATCAGCGTTGAGGAATTAAAAGACAAAATAGATATTGCATTTCTATGCTTGCACGGACCTTTCGGCGAAGACGGTCGACTTCAGGGTTTACTCGAATATCATGAAATTCCTTATACAGGCTCAGGAATTCTATCAAGTGCCGTAGGAATAAATAAAATAATCCAGAAAAACCTCATGCTCAAATGGGGTTTTGATAGTCCGGCGTTCTTCTCCATTCATCGCCAGGAATGGCTAAATGAAAGAAATGCTGTAAAGTGGATTAAAAAGGCAGAAGCCGTAACAGGATTTCCCTGCGTGGTAAAATCTCCAACTCAAGGCTCTTCTATTGGAGTAAGTGTGATTCATGAGCCTTTGACCGAATTATTCGAAGAGGCTATTGATAAGAGTCTGTTTATTAGGAATATAAAATCCGATTTCTGGAGTTCCTTAAGCTCAGATGCGAAAACAGAATACGTTAGGCAGTTATGCGATATCCGCGAAGGAATAGGTGTGCCAGTAAGAATTGGAGATGAAGAAATTTATCATCCTTTCGATCTTGAGCAAAAAGTTGAAAGACTTGTGCAATCTGGCAGTGAGAACGTTCTTGTAGAATCAACTGATGCGGAGAGCGAAGTGATGATTGAAGGCTTTATTGAAGGCAAAGAATTCTCGAGCATTGTTATAGAAGATGAATCTGGGAAACCTGTTTGTCTTCCTCCAACTGAAATAAGAAAAGGAAAAGAGATATTCGACTATCGTTCGAAATATTTACCTGGCCTTTCAAGAAAAATCACGCCCATTCAGTTACCCGACGAACATATTCAAAAGATTCGTCATGAATGTGAAAAGCTCTATTCAGCTCTAGGTTTTGGAGTTTATGCAAGAATTGATGGTTTCATAACCGAAGCAGGGCATGTATTTCTGAATGATCCCAATACCACTTCAGGGATGATGCCTTCTTTATTTTTCTTCCATCAGGCAGCTGAGATCGGTTTTAATCCCTCTCAATTCATTACGTATATCATAGCCACTTCATTAAAGAGAAGGCAAGAAGATTTTAAATTTAGCGGCAAAGCCGGGAAGCTTTTAAGTTATTTAAACGCTGGCTTGGATGAAGAAAAAGGTAAACGTAAAGAGTTGAAAAAAATAGCCGTTATTTTTGGAGGATACTCCTCTGAAAGGCATATTTCTGTTGAAAGCGGAAGGAATATCTACGAAAAACTTTCTTCCTCTGATCTATTTGAACCATATCCCGTGTTCTTAAGTGGGAATGATGAAAAACATGATCTCTTTACCATTCCGATTAATTTGATGTTAAAAGATAATGCAGATGATATTTTGGAGAAGATTAACCATTTCACCGTGCATCCTGTTATTGCAGAAATTATTGAGCAATGCAAGCATTTAACCAAGAGGTACGGGGATGTATTAAACTTAAAAGCTCCAGAAAAAATTGACTATCAGAAACTTGCATCAAAAGTTGATGAAGTTTTTATTGCCTTACATGGCCGTCCCGGCGAAGACGGTGCCATTCAATTAGAATTAACCAAAGTTGGATTGCCTTTCAATGGTTCAGATGCCAATACTTCTTCAATAACTATAGATAAATACAGAACCAATGAACTTTTAAAAGAGCATGGGATGCTTATCGCTGAGCATTTTATGGTAGAGCAAGATGATTGGTTTGGGAACAAAGAAGAAGTTTTAGAAAGAGTTAAATCTATTGGATTTCCGCTTATAGCAAAACCTGTGGATGACGGTTGTAGTTCTGCTGTTAAGAAAATACATAACGAGGAGGACCTTAAAGCATTTGCTACTTTAATTTTCAGAACGTCAGAAGAATTTGACGCTGAATCGGCCAAGCAATTAAAGGTTAAGCCCAAAGAAGAATTTCCAATAAAAAAGAGATTCCTTATTGAGTCACTCATCGGTCCGAATGAAGCTTCACAATTTCTTGAAATTACAGGAGGCATGTTAACTCACCTGAATCACTCGGGTGAAATGATTTATGAAGTATTTGAGGCATCTGAAGCTTTATCAGAAGGTGAAGTTTTATCGCTTGAAGAGAAATTCCTTGCTGGTCAAGGGCAGAATATCACTCCTGCGAGATATGCCAAAGATTCTGATGAACGTCAAAGGATTTCTAATATCGTAAAAGATGAGCTTGAAAAGGCGGCTAGAGTTCTGAATATTCAAGGATATTGTAGGATAGATGCCTTTGTGCGAGTTTATGATAATGGTAAAGTAGAAGTCATTTTTATTGAGGTTAATTCCCTACCGGGGATGACTCCAGCAACATGTATTTTTCATCAGACTGCCATCAATGGATATAAACCTTACGACTTTATTGAAAAAATCATGACTTTTGCGGAGGAAAATGCCCATCGTGGAAGGCAAACCGTTTAAGTATATGAGCTTCTTTTCTCTTGTAAAAACTCGAAAGTTTTGGATTCATGCTGTTATTGCGTCCTCAACAGGAATCGCACTTCTGTATGGGGGATTTCTAATGCTTGATGTATATACTCAACACGGAGAAGAAGTTGAAGTGCCTGATTTTAAAGGCATTTACATTAATGATCTTGAAAAGTTCGTACAAGGCTATTCCCTTCAGTTTGAGATTGTAGATTCTGTTTATTCTAATTCCAATGCCAAAGGAACGGTGGTAGAGCAGGATCCTCAGCCAGGATCTAAGGTAAAAAACGAACGTGTTGTTTACCTAACGGTGAATGCCATGCTCACGAGAAAAATAAAAATGCCCAACCTAATAGACCTATCTCTGAAACAAGCCACTTCATTGCTTGAAACATATAGTTTACAAGTGGGCATGTTGAGATATGTAGAAGGACTTCCGCCAGTAATGGAACAATTGTATAAAGGAAAGTCCGTTAAAGAAGGTGAATTAATAGATGAAGGCTCTAAAATAGATTTGGTTCTTGGCAGTGGAGTAAATGATGGTCTTATTCCAATACCTGATTTAACTGGTTTTACAGTAACGGAAGCACGAATTCTGTTGCAATCGAAAAAACTTGTTTTGGGTGTGGTGAGCGAAGACGATCCACCGCTTGATACGCTTGTTGCCAGAATTTGGAAACAAAATCCAGAACCATCTTCCGGAGAAGGCATGTATGACGGAGCAAGGGTAAATATCTGGCTTACTGAATCTGAAGCTTTAATTCAGGATAAAATAAATAATACGGTTGATGAAGCTGATGAAGAATAAAATGTTAGAAAAGATTTCGCTTACTTTCTTAGTTTTCTTGTTAACACTAACTGCTTCAGCACAGATTGTAACACTACCTCTAGGTTCAAGAAGTGTATCAGAACAGAAGAATACGTCATTCAACTCAAGATCGATTGATGATACTCTTCAGCTACCTTTTTTCGAAGACTTTTCTGCACCTTCCTCAAATCCCAATAGTGAACGGTGGATAGGAAATTCAGTATTTATAAATGCAACTTATCCCATTCGACCACCAAGTCTGGGCGTTGCTACTTTTGATGGATTAGATGCCTTTGGAGAGCCTTATGGAGCTTCTGCTAACTCTGAAGCAGCAGATACTCTAACTTCTAGCCCCATCGATCTAAGCTATCCCGCTTCCGATTCCATCTATTTAAGTTTCTATTACCAGCCAAAAGGAATTGGAAATTACCCTGAATTTGTAGATTCATTTTTGCTTGAATTTAAGAACCCTGATGATTCCTTATGGAGGTGGAAATGGGGTACTAAAGGAGAAGATTTCCCACAAACTCAAAAGGAATTCCTGCAAGTAATGATTCCAATAGCTGATACAGCCTTTCTTAAAAGAGGTTTTCAGTTCAGGTTTAGAAACTATGCTCAACAAAATGGTAGCTGGGACCATTGGCATCTCGATTATGTAAAACTAGATAGAAACAGATTTAGAAATGACACCAGCACTGTTGACTATAGTTTTATGTATCCACCAAGGTCAATTTTAAGAACTTATCAATCTGTTCCACTTTGGCATTTCTTGCCACAAGCAATTGATAACATGGATGAAAACTATTTCCTCTCATTAGCAAATCTTTCTGTTGCTTCTAGTTTTCAGATTTACAAGTATTACTATATCAACGAATCTTTTTCAGTTGCCAAAAGGGATTCATTTACTGCCTCCAAAGGTCCTTTACAACCAAGATTAGAATATAACTTCTTTGAGGCCGTGAAGTACACCTATGAAGATCCTGGCACTGAATGGACTCAGTACCGCCTACAGCATTACTTATCGCTTGAAGGGGGAAGTCCCGATTTCTACTCACCAAATGATACGGCAGAATATATTCAGGTGTTGAGCAATTATTATGCGCTCGATGATGGCACAGCCGAAGAGCGCCTAAGTCTAAATAATAATGGCGGTGGCTTCGTTTCCCAAAGATTTGACACCTATTTAAGCGATACTCTCAAGTCGGTTCAGTTCTATTTTAATAAAACCAATGAGCTTGGGGCGGGCCAAGAATTCTTTATCATGATTTGGGGTGCCGGCGCTAATCAGCCCGGCGAATTGTTAATGAGTCAAGGAGAAGTCCTTCCTCAAAGTGATGGTTTAAATAGGTTTGTGACTTATGAACTAGAAACACCTTTATATCTTCCAGCAGGCTCATATTATATTGGCTGGTCTCAAGCGAGCAACTTTGCCATGAATGTTGGATTTGATAGAAACATCAATAATAATGATAGAATTTTCTACGATTTGACTGGCACTTGGTTTAATTTCGGTGCTCAGCAAGGCACGCTTATGATTAGACCCTTGTTCAGATATGTGCAGGATATTTTTGTAAGTAATCCGAAAGTGAATCGAGAGATTTCAACTTTTAGCTTGTATCCAAATCCTGCATCAGAAAATTTGCAGGTCAATGTTGGAAGAACTGGTCATTCTTATTCTGTATTTATGAGAGATCTCACAGGAAGAGTGATTTGGAAAGACACAATGCAATCCGAGAGCAAAAGCTTCTCAATAGAATCTATTTCTTCAGGAGTATATTTCATTAGTTTGTATGATGATAATTCAGGAGAAGTAATGAGTCAGAAACTAATTATTTCTCAAAGGTGATGAATGAAGATGAATTCGAATCGGTTGACGCTGATAGTGAAGAAGAAGAACAAGATCTTTTTGAGCATTTTAAGATAACTGCCACAAGTGGGCAGGAAATGCTCAGGATAGATAAATTTCTTCAGAACAGGATGGAGAAAATTTCTCGGAGTAGAATTCAAACTGCAGCTGATGCGGGAAACATTCATGTGAATGGTAAGCCTGTTAAGTCAAATTACAAAGTAAAACCTCTTGATCAAATTGCTGTTGTATTTGCCTACCCTCCTCGAGATAGGGAAATCAAGCCAGAGAAGATTCATATCGATATTGTATATGAAGATGCTGAAGTGATTGTGATTAATAAGCATGCAGGTTTAGTTGTTCATCCAGGTTATGGTAATTATAGCGGGACTTTGGTAAATGCGCTGATGTATCACTTTCAGCATTTGGACTTGTTCAATACCAACCACCCAAGGCCAGGATTAGTGCACAGGCTAGATAAGAACACTTCTGGTATTATGGTTCTTGCTAAGAACGAATATGCCATGACTCATTTAGCAAGACAGTTCTTTGAACGTACTACAAAAAGAACCTACGTTGCTCTAGTATGGGGAGACCTGAAAGAAGATGAAGGAACTGTTACTGGTCATATTGGAAGAGACCTTCGTGATAGGAAAAAATTTACGGTTTACCCTGACGGTGAATTAGGCAAACATGCAATAACTCATTATAAAGTACTTCAACGCTTTTCTTATGTTACCTTGGTACAATGCCGTTTAGAAACGGGAAGAACACATCAGATAAGAGTCCATATGAAGTACATTGGACATCCTCTTTTCAATGATGAAATGTATGGGGGAGATAAAATATTGAAAGGGACGACATTTAGTAATTACAAGCAATTTGTAAATAACTGTTTTGATGTTATTCCTAGGCATGCCTTGCATGCTAAGTCTTTGGGATTTGTTCATCCGGTGACTAAAAAAGAAATGCTATTTGATTCTGATTTGCCTTCTGATTTTATCCAGGTACTAGATAAATGGACGACCTATTTCGAGAATAGGATTATGAAAAACTTAGATTAATATTTAGTGTTGTCAAGCTGCAGCTTTAGGGGCTGCATGTTTTTTTGTTGGTACAATGAATCTAACCCAAACCACCCAAAGAATAAATATCAGGGCGTAAATAACATAATTAAAAAAGTCGTGCTGATCGAGTTCAACAAAACCACCCTTTTCATTTGTGGATATTGCTAGGACAATAACACGAATAATATTGCTGAGCATAATTAAAGCTGCTCCCAAAGGAATAAACCAAAGTTTCTTTTTCCAAGGTGCTGGATAAGAAATGATTAATGCCGAAAATCCGTAAGTCAGGCCAAAACCAACGCAATGATTTCCAACAACTACACCATATGAACCTAAAATGGCCACGGAGCGGTAGTTATTTACCACTTCGTAGCCTAAGAGTTCTAATCCAAAAGTCGACCCCTCGTTAAGAGTGACCAACAATATGTGGTAGAAATAAGTCCAAAAATAATGAAAAGCTGCTATTGAATGGGTTAAATAATTATCTGAAATAAGCCAGATAAAGAAGAAACCAAATATTTTTGCTAGAAAAATATTAATTGATTTGGAATCTCCCACAAGTTACTTTTCTAAAAGCGTATATTACTTTGCGCTCTTATCTTTACGTGCGTCGTAGATTTTCTTTGCACCGTATCCTGCGCAAGCAGCAACAAGTAATGACACACCTCCATCAATTGGGATAATACTTGGTCCTGGAGGAAGCGGAGTAGCAGATAATATGTTAACAACTCCTGATGCTATAATCACACCTACTGTTAGTGTTAAATTCTTCAACATGGTGAATATTGGTATTGGTTTGGTTTGTTTACTATGAACAACAAAGATAGCGAATAGATTACCAATAAAACAAGCAAGACAGTTAAAATTAATTAAAATCTTACATACTAACAAAGGCTAATAAACTGATAATCAATTTATTATTTTTACAACTTTACACTGTTAAAATCAGCATTCGTCATATTGCTCTGAATTATCTCAACTGGCAGAATTTCCATATTTTCACAATCTAACCATAACTTTTTCAGCTCTTTAGAAGTCTGTCTTGAACCATCAGGGCTCCAACCGGGAGGACCAAAAATATAGCCGATTTTGTTTTTCAGCATCTTTTCGCGTTTTACATCAGCATACATTGCTTTCCATTCATGAAAAACAACGCGAAGAGGATGGAAGGAGTTAATATTTGAGGTTAAGCCATACTTAACAGGAACAGAAGCTAGTTCTTCTTGAAAGGTTCCAAAAATTCTA
>JBBEBC010000072.1:0-5018 GCA_040882555.1 Bacteroidia bacterium | reverse complement strand
CTATTCTTGATATTCACGGAAAATTTCCAGAAGAGCTTGAAATACAAAATTGTGAAGATTATTTGTTGTGGACTAGCCTTTTGGAAAAAGGATGCAAGCTTTTAGGAATCAAAGAACCCTATTTATTTTACAGAGTTCATGTAGCGTCTTCCACAGGGAGTGAATTAAAGCTACTTTTTCCACTATTAAATGCTCTTATGATTATACCAGGAAAGCATTTAATAAATCAACACAACCATCTTGAAAAGACTTTTTTCAGGTTTCTCACCTTGTTACAAGAACAGGATAAATTAAGGGAAGGCAGAGAGTTAATAATAAAAGTGATCCCCAAGCTTTACCCTAGAACGAAGAGTTTGTTCTTAAAAAGTATGTGGAAACTATCTTTGAAAGTTGGAAAGAGTGCTACTTGGAGACTGAGGTAAAATAATTGAGGCAGACTTTCCTAAGAAAATCTGCCCCAATACCTAAATCAAACTAACGCTACAATTATCAAACATGTACTGATTATAAAAGTTGAACCACGTTATGACAAAAAATATAATCAACTGTTTTTCAGCTAGATAATTTTTAATTTTTACTATGCGAGTCTATATAATACCTGCCTTTCTGTTAATAAGCTCAGTCTAAATGCTTATTTTCGCAGAATAGTAAAATTGCAGAATAGACAGGTAAAAATGGGTTTAAAAGAAAAATTAGTCAGCTTTTTAGAAGGTAACACACTAACCCGAAATAATTTGGTAAAGCCAATTCGAGACTATCGTTTAGATAAGCATTACCGATATTTAGCAAAGCTTGGTGAAATTAGTGGGGAAGAATTAGCTAATTGGGAACATAGGATAGAGAAAGTTAAGATTAGTTCAGATAATGCCCGTATTAACAAGTTGCCAAATGCCGGTGAACTTAAAGGCGGGAAATTAATCATGCACAATGGACTTAAGATAGATCCATTAAGCTATTATGGTGCACCCATGTTAAAAATGTTTATGGAAAATAAAGCGGTTCATGAACCGCAGGAAGAATACGTTTTTCAGGAGGTATTAAAAACAATAAAACCGGGTGCTGTAATGTTAGAACTTGGCTGTTATTGGGGATTTTATTCCATGTGGTTTGCAAATGTGATTCAGGATAATAAGAATTTCTTAATCGATAACTCTGATGGAATAGCTCGTGCTAAAGCAAATTTTGCTTTAAATAATTTGAAGGCAAGCTTCATGGAAGGATACATAGGAAAGGATAACCCTAATTCTGATATTCCAGTCACTAATGTTGATAGAATTTGTAAGGAGAAGAACATCGAGTTTATTGATGTTCTTCATTCAGATATTCAAGGCTTTGAATTAGAAATGCTTCAAACCATGCCTCAAATGGTTAAAAATAGAGCTATTGGGTATATCTTCATTTCAACACATTCAAAAGAGTTACATTACGGCTGTATTGATTGGTTAAGGGAAAATGGTTATGAAATACTCTGTCATGCAGATTTGGAGAATTCATTCTCAGAGGATGGGTTGATTGTTGCCAAAGATCCTGCATATGCAGGAATAGACTCCATCAAAATTTCTCAATTACAAGAAGAAACAGCTAAGGTTTAAGTTTGCAGATGAAACCTCTTGTAAGCATTTGTATTCCAGCTTTTAAGCAAGCTTCAACTTTTAAAAATCTTCTTAGCTCAATTAATGAGCAAACATTTACTGACTTTGAAGTAGTAGTTTCAGACGATAGTCCAGGTACTGAAGTTGAAGAAATTGTAAATCAGGACAACTGGAATTTTGATATTCAATATTTCAAAAATTCTCCAAGTAAAGGTTCTCCTGGCAATTGGAATAATGCTATTTCAAAAGCACAAGGAACGTGGATAAAACTGATGCATCATGATGATTGGTTTGAGTTTCCTCACTCGTTAAAGCACTTTGTAGAAGCGGCAACAGCTCACCCCAATAGGAAATTTTTCTTTAGTGGCTCGTGGATCTTTGATACTCGAAATGGTGATAAATTCATATACACACCCGTTAAGCATCGTATTGATAATATTGAAGAACGACCTGCGGAGCTTTTTCATGCAAATGTAATAGGTGCACCTACTGCTACTTTTATTCATCGAGAAGTGATTGAGCTGTACGATGAAAACCTAATCTGGCTAGTAGATATTGAATATTATTCTCGCTTGATTGTTAAATACGGAGTTGTTAAAATTGAAGAGGCTCTAGTCTCAACTTCAGCTGGTCAGCCAGAGCAGCTTACAAGTTCTCTTCTAAACAATAAGGAAGTCGAGCTAAAAGAGTTTTTCTATTGCTATGAGAAACTATTTCCCATTTTTAATGGGATGAATATTTCCATTTTACGCCAAAGAATTCTTTTTTTACTTCAGAATTATCAGGTTGAAAGCATTGCCGAAATAAGGGATTCCGGCTTTAAGGGAAAAATCCCCAAGTTTGTTCAGCTTTATTTCTTAATAGGGAGAATTAATAAAACCTTAGCAATAAAGACCCTTGGTAAATGGATTCAATCACAGCTTAACTGAATATGATTGTAACAGAACTATTTAGTGGATTAGGAAACCAAATGTTTCAATATGCGGCAGGACTTTCACTTGCCCATAAATTAAACACAGAGTTACTGATTGATAAAACCTGGTTTGATTTAGAGTTTGAGAAACAAACTCCTCGAAACTATGGCTTAGAGCCTTTTTCTATTCATGCCAAAATTGCTACAGACGTTCAAGTTAAAGAAAGCCTTAGAATAGGGAAATCTGGTATTATTGAACGAGTTATCAATAAGATCAATTCTATGCGCCCGTACTACAAACAACGCGTTTACAATGAGCCATATTTCCATTTTGATGAAAATTTCTATAAAGCCAAAAATAACACGTACATCACAGGTTATTGGCAATCAGAAAAGTATTTCTCTGATATAAGGGAAGAAGTAAGAAATTCTTTCCAATTAAAACAGGCGATAGCAGGATTTAATGCTGAATTGCTGTTTAAAATGCAACACTCGATGTCTGTTTCATTGCATGTTAGGCGAACAGACATGGTAAATAATCCTGAAGTTATAAAAACGCATGGGTCTTGTGATCTCGATTACTATCTAGCTGCCATTGATATGATAACAGCAGGTTTAACTGAACCTCAAATTTTTATATTTTCAGATGACCCTCAATGGTGTAAAGAGAATATAACGCTTGACTTTGCTGTTACATATATTGACCATAATCAAGGTGACGACGCTTATTTAGATTTGCATTTAATGAGTCATTGCCGTCACCATATTATAGCCAATAGCAGCTTTAGTTGGTGGGGCGCCTGGCTTAATCCGTCAGAAGATAAACGCGTGATAGCGCCTAAACAATGGTTTGCAAGTGGCGACCGTGATACGAAGGATTTGATTCCTTCAGGCTGGTCCAGACTGTAGTTCTAATCTTATTTGTATTTTCGTTGCCAATGGCGCGTATCTTAATCCTTGGAGGTAATGGTTTTATTGGCCTAAATCTCAGTGCTTCACTGATTGAGAATGGGCACGAAATAGTTTGTGCCGACAGAGCAATGCCTCCCAAAAAAGGAAAATCAATCCCACTTAACCAACTGGAGTATAAGATTGGTGATTTAGCAGATCTATCTTTTCTGCATTCTTTGTTTTATTCTGAGCCATATGATTGGGTCATCCATCTGGCGTGTAGCCTAATTCCATCTTCAAATTATTCGGACTTTATAAGAGAAAGAGAACTCAATATTACTGGAGGTTTCGAGCTGATTCAATCCATGCGAAATTCGGGTAGTAAAAAGCTTTTATTTTTTTCCACCGGAGGTGCAATCTATGGTAATAACGGACAAGACCTTAATGATGAAGACTCTGCTTTAATTCCTTTAAACTATTATGCCTATTCAAAACTTCTCATGGAGGAGTATATTCAACTAGAGGCTCGTTTATCTGGACTTGAGTATATGATTGTGCGCCCATCAAACCCTTATGGCGCAGGTCAGAATTTATTTGGCAGGCAAGGTCTAATTGCTGTTACCTTAGGTAAATTGATAAGTCAAGAGAATCCCCAAGTTTGGGGCGATGGTTCTGTGATAAGAGATTATTTACATATCTCCGATTTATGCAATTCAATTGATAAGCTAATAAGCAAAGGAAAGTTAAACGAGATATATAATATTGGCTCCGGAATTGGCTACTCTGTAAATGAAGTAATGAAGGTGATTCAAACTGCTACCGGCAATGAATTTAAAATCGATTATAGTGATGGACGCACGGTTGATGTACCAGTAAATATTCTAAATATTAATAAGCTCAAAGCACATACTGGATTTTCCCCTAAGATTGATTTAGAGGTAGGAATTTCAACCCTTTGGAATGAAATGCTTTTAACTTCGAGTCGCTAATTTGCATATGTCTAAGTATCCCCGCGTTTCTGTTTTCATGCCGGTTTATAATGCCGGACCATACCTTAAGGAAGCTATAGAAAGTATTCTAAATCAAGATTTTCAAGATCTAGAATTTGTAATCGTTAATGATGGCTCAAAGGATGAAAGCGAATCTGTGATACTTTCCTATTCAGACTCAAGAATTAGGTATATCAAGAATCCTCACAATTTAGGATTGATTGCATCCTTAAACCTTGGCATGGAAATCTGTTTAGGCGAATATATTGTTCGGATGGATCAGGATGACATAAGTTTAAAAAATAGAATCTCACAGCAAGTGAAATTCATGGATGAAAACCCTTCCTATGGATTAATTGGAAGTTGGTTTGAGGATTTTGGCGAAGGCATTGATTCTCATGTTGTTAAGTATAGTGGCGATGATGCTCACATACGTTTGAGACATCTCTACCAAACTCATATTTCACACCCTACTGCTGTGATGAGAACCTCTGTGATTAGAGAAAATAAGATTCGTTTTGACCCTGATTTTGAGCACGGAGAGGATTATAATTGTTGGGTTACTTTCAGCGAATTTTGCAAACTTTCTAATTTCCCTGAAGTTTTGGTCCGGAAGCGTGACCACCCTTCAAA
>JBBEBC010000071.1:0-5024 GCA_040882555.1 Bacteroidia bacterium | reverse complement strand
CCAGGAAAGGATTAATCGGCATGAGATTGAGTGGCATAGAAAATTCACCTTATCCTTTGCTTGCATGATTTTGTTGCTCATTGGAGCTCCTTTAGGCGCAATCGTCAGGAAAGGCGGTTTGGGAATGCCAGTAATCTTTTCATTGATTTTCTTTATTCTGTATCACATGATTTCCATTACAGGAGAAAAGCTAGCAAGAGAGGGTGTTTTAACCCCATTCTGGGGGATGTGGTTATCGTCAGCAATTTTGTTACCGATGGGAATTTTTCTCAGTTACAAAGCCACAACCGATTCTGCTTTATTTGATAAGGATGCTTATTTGAAATTTTTCAGGCGCATTTTCTTGTTCTTTAAACCAAAACAAAAGCTGAATGAAGGTCATTCAAATTTGTCATAAACCTTTGTTTGGTCCACCTGACGGTGGAAAAATAGCTATGAAGGCTATGGCGGAAGGCCTAAATCTAAACGGTGTTGAAGTAGAGCAATGGATGATTGAAACGGCAAATCATCCAATTCCAGAGCAAATCCCAGCTGATTATCCCTTTTACTGGAGATCGGCAAATATCAATACTGAAATATCATTTTTTCCTGCGCTAAAGAGCTTATTGCAAGGAAAATCCTACAACTTATCAAGATTTGAGGATAACAGGTATCACCGTCTGCTGCTTAACTATCTACAGTTCAATGAAGCTGATGTCATTCAGGGAGAAGGAATTTACACCTTATCTCGAATGCAGGAAATAAGAAAAGTAAATAAGGCCAAAATTATTCTCAGGGCTCATAATATCGAATATCTCATTTGGCAGCGCATGGCTTCAGGAGAGAAGAATGTGTTAAAGAAAGCATACCTCAAAATTTTGGCAAAACAGCTCAAAGCAGAAGAAGAGAGAATCTGGAAATCTGTTGATGGAATCATAGCTATTTCGCAACAAGATGCAGAAGTTATTCAGAAAGCTGGAGTGAAGTGTAGGGTAGAAGTCATTGGAATAGCTACAGATTTACATAAGACTGCAATCCCAAAGAATTTGGAAATAAAAGACCTGTTTCATCTAGGAGCAATGGATTGGCGCCCAAATCTGGAAGGGCTAGAGTGGTTTATTAAGGATATTTGGCCAAAAGTCAAAACAGAGTTCCCCAGTTTACGCTTGAGCATCGCCGGAAAAGGCATGCCCAGCTATTTGACTAAAATGCAATCAAATGCGATTGATGTTGTGCAAGTGGAAGATGCGTATGATTTTTACATGCAGCATGGAATCATGATCGTTCCTTTATTAAGTGGAAGCGGAATTCGTGTCAAAATTATTGAAGGGATGGCGCTTGGTAAGATTGTTATTTCAACGACAATTGGTGCCGAAGGTATTCACGCAGAAAATGGAAAGCATTTCTTTTTAGCTGATGATTTAGAATCGTTTCTAGTGATAATCAGAAAATTGCTATCTAAGCCAAGCTATGTAAATGAGGTTTCAGAAAATGCTCGTACATTTGTCTTTGAAAATTATCGGACGGAAGTACTCGGTGCAACTACCTTGGAATTCTACCGGGAAGTAATCACACTTTGAAGATACTACTGGCGCTTTCGCGATTTCCATGGCCCACAGATAAGGGAGATAAACTACGAGCCTGGAATCATATTTTAGGTTTGAGCGAACATCATGAGGTTCATTTATTTTGCCTCAGTGATGAGCATGTCAATACCTCATCTATTAATAAAGTGAAGGAAGTAGTTTCAAGCGTAAACTTGTTTCAACTTGGCAAAATTTCTTGTATATCACGTCTGTTACTCAATGCTTTTTCAAATAAGCCCATGCAGGTTGCTTATTTTTCTGATGCATTAGCTATTAAGAAATTTAAGGAATTAGGTAAACAGATTAGTCCAGATCTAACGGTTGTGCAATTGGCTCGCATGGCTGAATTTGGAAAAGAGTCGTCAGGTAAAAAGATGATAGATTATCAGGATGCTTTTTCTAAAGGCCTAGAAAGAAGAATGCAGCACAATCCATGGTGGATGAAGGGCATACTTAAGCTTGAATATGAGCGACTGAAGGCATATGAGAGTAAAATTTTCAATGAGTTCGAGATAGCTACGATTATATCCAAGCAGGATGCTGAGTTGATTCATCATGAAAACAATTCTGATCTAGTGATTTTGCCCAATGGTGTTGATACTGATTATTATAAACCAGAACCAAGAGCTAAAACACTCGATTTACTTTTTACAGGAAACATGGGATATCAACCTAATGTAAATTGTGTAAAATATGTAGTTGACGATGTTTTGCCGCTATTGCATAAGGAATTCCCTCACTTACAATTTGTTGCAGCCGGCAAAGAACCTTCGGCAGAACTAAAGAGAATAAAAAACCGTCATCTGCAACTTACAGGTTGGGTAGATGATTTGAGAAGCTATTACCAACAATCAAGAATTTTTGTTGCTCCTATGCAAATAGGTATCGGAATGCAGAATAAGATATTAGAAGCAATGGCAATGGGATTGCCAGTAATTACAAGCACCTTAGCAAATAATGCAATAGGAGCTAAGCATGGTAAAGAAGTATGGATTGCCGATTCACCCGAGAAAGTTGCGGAAGGAATTGCGTATCTTCTTAATAATACTGAACTAGCAATTAGTATAGGGCAGAATGCCAGAAATTTAATGGTTGCTGAATTCAGCTGGAACAAACAAAACAAACGTCTTAATCGTTTGGTTAGCTTTAGATCAGAGGATTCTGATAATTACCAAAAGCAAAACAATACTTATACGAAACGAAGCTGAGCTATGTCAAAGCTAAATACGATTAAAGAAGCTCTTGATGATATAAGAGCTGGAAAAGTGGTGATTGTTGTTGATGATGAAAATCGTGAAAACGAAGGCGATTTCCTAACCGCCGCAGAAAATGCAACTCCAGAGGTTATCAATTTCATGGCGACCCACGGAAGAGGTTTAATTTGCGCTGCCCTAACAGAAGAAAGATGTGAAGAACTGGAATTAGACATGATGGTCACCAGAAATACTTCTTCTCATGATACCGCCTTTACTGTTTCTGTTGATTTAATTGGTCAGGGATGCACCACTGGAATTTCAGCTTCTGATCGTTCAAAAACAGTAAAAGCCCTTGTAGATAAAAACATTCAGCCATCTGACTTTGCCCGACCAGGACATATTTTCCCATTGAAGGCCAAAATTGGAGGCGTGCTAAGACGTTCAGGTCATACTGAAGCAACTGTAGATCTTTCTCGACTTGCTGGTTATAGTGCTGCAGGAGTTTTGGTTGAAATTATGAATGAAGATGGAAGTATGGCACGATTGCCTGAACTTCTGGAATTAGCTCAGCATCATAATCTGAAAATCATTTCAATCGAAGATTTAATTAAGTATCGCCTTGAACATGAATCACTCATAAAGCGTGAGGTAGGCGTGGACCTTCCTACAGCTGAGGGCGACTTTAAATTAATAGCATATACTCAAACTACCACAGGTCAGCCTCATCTTGCTCTTGTGAAAGGGGAGTGGGAAGAAAATGAGCCGATTTTAGTAAGAGTCCATAGTTCTTGCCTTACAGGCGATATTTTTGGTTCTTGCAGATGTGAATGTGGTCCGCAACTACACTCAGCAATGCAAATGATTGAAGCTGAGGGTAAAGGTGTGATTGTTTACATGAATCAAGAAGGTCGCGGAATTGGCCTATTGAATAAGTTGAAAGCGTATAAGCTTCAGGAAGAAGGATTTGATACCGTTGAAGCCAATGAAAAGCTTGGTTTTAAAATGGATGAAAGAGATTATGGTGTGGGGGCTCAAATTCTCAGAGACTTAGGTGTGAGTAAGCTTAAACTAATGACGAACAACCCTACAAAAAGAGCTGGACTCATTGGATATGGTTTAGAAATAGTTGAGAATATCCCAATTGTCATTACTCCAAATATTCACAATATGCGCTATTTGAGTACCAAGCGCGATAAAATGGGGCATTCGTTTTAAGGGTATTTTCAATTAAACTTTGGACAAAACGATTTTCAGTAGGTATATTTGCCTAAATCGATTTGCTATGAGATTCCTCTTTTTACTTGTTATTACCTTTGCACTTCAGCCAGTTTCAAAGGCTCAAAACTTTTCTAAAGTCGACAGTTTTGTTGACTATCTCAGGCAAAACGAACAGTTCATGGGAGCTATTTCTTTGAAAAAAGGAAGTGCAACACCAGTAACCTATGTTGGAGGGTTTTCAAGTGTTGAATCCCGCGCAGCGGTAAATACAAAAACTACGTTTAGAATAGGATCAATCACTAAGATGTTTACTTCGGTGATGATTCATCAGCTTTGGGAAGAAGGAAAGCTTGATTTAACCGACAAGCTGTCTATGTATTTCCCGGAATTCCCTGGTGGTGAGAATATTACGCTTAGTAATTTGCTTTATCACCAAAGCGGGATACATAATTTTACCGATGAGCAGGAGTATGTAGCTTACATGACAGAACCCAAGACGCATGAAGAAATGCTCGCCATCATGATGAAGTATCCTGCTGATTTTGAGCCAGGTGCGGATTCAAAATACTCAAATTCGAATTATGTGCTTCTGGGCTATATCATTGAGCAAGTAACTGGTTCAAGTTATAAGGAGCAATTAGAACAAAGAATCGTAAAACCATTAGGCTTGAAGCAAACTAAGGCCGGATTTCCAGGCAATTCGGAATCTGAAGAAGCCTATTCTTACATAGATGCGTCCGTTAAATGGATGCCATCTCCTGTTACCGACCTCAGTATTCCGCATGGAGCGGGGATGATCGTTTCAACTCCTTCAGATTTATGTATTTTTATTGAAGGTCTTTTTAAAGGTAAACTTCTCGCAGACAGTACAGTAGATGAGATGACCAGATTGCGAGGAAGATATGGAAAAGGCATATTCTTCATCCCATTTTATGAGCACAAGGCCTACGGGCATACCGGTGGAATTGATGGATTTGTTTCTAGTTTAGCTTATTTTCCAAAGGACAGTCTTGCTATAGCAATCTGCTTGAATGGTATGCGCTAT
>JBBEBC010000070.1:0-5065 GCA_040882555.1 Bacteroidia bacterium | reverse complement strand
TAAGTTATATTATTTAAGTTTACTTTTTGAACCAACCACCATATAGGCAAATTATTAGCTTAAAATATTTCTTCAATGAAATTATATTTATGTTTACCTAAGCTAACTTTACTGTTATTCATCATTGCGTTCCCTCGCATTATGAAAGCACAGTTTAATTGTGAAACTCCGCCTCCACCTCTACAAGCCTTGCAAAATATAAGTCATGAAGTAAGTTCTACTCGTTCTGAACCTTATATTATTCCTGTTCTATTTCATGTTTATTGGGATGAAAATGTCGCTCCTATTGCCACCGGTCATATTCGTCATACATTAGATATTGTTAATGAGATGCTTAGAGGGGAAGACCCTGATTTTATTAATATTCCACCAGTATTTCAAGCTATAGTCGGAAATCCCCAAATTCAACTACAATTTTCAACTCGTTTACCCGACAATACCTGCACTAGCGGTATTATTTATCATTACTATGATTTCGACAGTTTTCCTGATTTCGAAGGTGATAATTATATTGAAACATCACGATATTTGAATATTCAAGTATTCCCTGCTACAAATTCATTTGCGTCATATCCAAGCTCTGTTTTGAATAATCCGGGTGATGGAATTACATTTTCTTACTGGGATATTATTAATAGGCGCGAAACCTTGCCACATGAACTTGGTCATTGGTTAAATTTGATACACACATTTGGAGAGACTAATCAAACAGGTGGAATTTGTGGAAATGATTTCGTGGATGATACACCGCCAACTAGAGGCTCAATAGAATGTAATCTGGATTTGGCTGATTGCAATTCAGGATTAATAGAAAATGTGAATAATTATATGGATTATTCTCCTTGCCGAATTATGTTTACTCAAGGTCAAGTAGCCAGAATGCACGCTGCTCTTGAAGATACTTCACTTAACAGATACATTATTTACTCGCCTCAAAATCTTGAGTATACAGGAATCTCCGAGCCACAGGCTTGTGAAAGAAGCATAGAGCTTTGGCATTTTGAATATTCTAATTGTGACAGTGTAGAAACAAGATATAGTTATTTGGTAAATGGACAGATACCTGATTCTGTGCGTTGGCAGTTTAATTCACCTGAAATATCATTTTCCACTCAAGAAATGCCAAGGAAATATTATTACAGTTCAGGAAATAAGGATGTTAATTTAACTTTGTATTTCGGTGAAGAGATAGAAACCATTGATTATACACATGAAATTGAGTTAAATTCTACTCAAACAAATTTACCTCTCATTGAAAGTTTGCCATTAAATTTAGATGCTGATGTAGGCTTGCTATTGCCAAATGAACATATTAACTTATTATCAGCTCCACTCAATGAAGGGTGGCAGATTTGTGATTTTGCAGGTTATCAGAGTGATAAATGCATCTACGTGCCAGCAAGAGTTATAGATGGTGAAGCATTTGCGGATATTGAAATGGGCATGTTTGATATGAGTGGACTAGTTGAACCAACAATTTCATTTCACGTTGCAGCAGCTTTGGTGAACACAGGAGCTTTTCACACCATTCAGATTCTTTTTAGAGATGAATGTAGTTCAGTATTTGTAGGTGATCTTTGGCTTGTGAGGCCGCTCTACGACATAAATAATGGAAATACACTAAGTGGATTTATACCAAACTCAGACGATCAATGGTACGAGGTCACGGCTACCTTTCCCGAGTGGATTTATTCGAGCCATGGATTTATTACCATTAGGCTGAAAACAAACATGCCATCTAATTTTAGCGGTGAACCTTTTTATCTTGATAATTTTAGAATTGGAGATCCAGAAATTATAACTGGAATTAAGGATAAAGCGGATAATCAATTATTGCTTTATCCAAACCCTGCTAGAAACATTTTATATTGGAATTCTAGCGATTCTGATGTCAAGTGTTTTTCTGTTGCTGATGCAACAGGAAGGCAAATTATTTCAAAAGAAATAAATGGAAATTCGGGCAATATTGATATTTCAAGCTTGAATTCTGGACCTTATTTTTTGCAACTGAAAACTTCCAGTGTTTTAATAAGCAAGCGGTTTGTTGTGGCCAAGAACTAATTTATAGTCAATGACTTATATTTTGAAAACTGTGGTAGGTTGATTTTTGTATTAAGGAGCAAGATTATTGAACAAACTACATCAGACATAACCTAAATCAACTCTTCCGTTTCACTGCAAATATGCTTCGCGCCCTCTTCTTGGAAAATTTATTCGTAAACATAAAGAGTTAAACCTTTAAAATTTCTGCTCCTTTAAGATTTTTTATACAAAAGCTTAAAACTTTCGCAATATTCACCTATGTAATCAATATATTATACTATACTTATACAAATTGTCTATTCGATAATTACTGAGTTTAAAGCTATTTATCAAATGAAACTTTACATTAAATCTATGGTAAGTTTGAGGTGCAAGATGATGGTTGAGCGTGAGCTTAGCAATTTAGGGCTAAGGTATGTTTCACTTGAACTTGGAATGGTTGATATTCTGGAAGATATAACAGATAAGCAAAGAGAACTTCTAAGAGAAAACCTAATAAAATCAGGTTTAGTGCTAATAGAAGATAAAAAGGCAATTCTAATTGAAAGGATAAAAAATACAGTTATTGAATTAATTCATTATTCGGATGATTTACCAAAGGAAAATCTGTCAGATTTAATTAGTTTTAAACTAAACCACAATTATTCCTATTTGGCTAACATATTTTCTGAAGACCAAGGTATTACAATTCAGCACTTTATCATTTTACACAAAATTGAAAAAGTTAAAGAGTTTATATTGTATGATGAACTTTCCCTAACAGAAATTGCCGACAGACTACATTATAGTAGTATAGCCCATTTATCTAACCAATTCAAGAAAGTTACTGGGCTTTCACCTTCATTTTAGAAGAAGCTAGGAAATAAACGTAAGGTGTTCTTAGAGGATGTGTGAAATATGTAATTTATTTTATCTAAAGTATAATAGAAAAATCTAAAATGAGCTTGACACTTGCACAAGTGTAAAAGTCGATTTGAAATCAGATTTTAGATACTGAAAAAAATACAATATTAATTACCACTTGTTTATGGTTAATCGATATCGATCAAACTAATTGAACATGAGCGAAGAGGAAATCTTTCAACATTTAAGTATGCAGAATTATAGTAGTTATTGAACACGAGGTCTAGGTAAAATTAAATAGCTCAAAAACTATACAAAGATTATAAATCTAGTGAAAAAGTAAACCAGCAGAATTTACTGCCAGATTAAATTCTTGAACTTATTAATGAGAAATGTTTGTTGATTTAAGCAGATGTTTTTAAAGGGCAGAAACCTAACGTTCTGTCCTTTTTTATTTTTTATGCAGGTAAAATTGTGAGGATTCTTAGAATAGGTCAAAATCCGATGTAGTTTTTAACTAATGAAATTATACCATTGAAACCCACGATGCATTTCAGAAAAAATAATGCGTATGTGAATTATGTAATTTAGCTATTTTATTATATAACAGTTATTTGAATACATACTATCAACTTTGCACCATAAATAAAATACTGACTATCGTTTCATGAAAAAATTTCAAATAACAATTTGTACAATTTACATTTTTCTATTTTCCACTGTTCTCTTTTCCATAAGCAGCTGCGCTACATCAACTAATGATCTTGAAAGCAAAAAGGCAAAGGAAGCTGAAAAAGTTCAAACTGAAGCACAAGAAGAACTAGGTGAAGCGCAAAAAGCCTATAATAAAAAGTATGAAGCATTCAAAGAAGAATCAAATAAGATGATTGCTGAGAACGAAAAATACATCGCTAAATTAAAAGCTGAAGCAAAAACTGGAAATAATGAAGCTAAAAACGAAATAGATATAGCTTTAGAAAAACTGGAGCAGAGAAACCAAATGTTAAAAAATAAGCTCAATGATTATAAAGATGAAGGCGAAGAAAAGTGGGAATCGTTTAAAGTGGAGCTTAATCATGATATGACTGAGCTAGGAAAAGCATTGAAAGATTTAGGAACAAACAATAAAAAATAAATAGAAACATGAAAAAAATAACTTTATCAATACTAGCGTTGACTTTAATTAGCCTTAGCGCAAGTTCTCAGGATGAATCAACCATGGATGTTAGAACGGCAGTACATGCCGGTGTTAAAATAGGAATTAATAGAGCCAATGTATACGACTCCAAAACAGAAGAGTTTGATGCGGAACCAAAACTCGGATTCGCAGGTGGAGCGTTTATATCCATACCTATTGGTAGATATCTTGGAGTGCAACCAGAAGTTTTATTCTCTCAAAAAGGGTTCAATGGTAAAGGAAGATTTGCTGGCTCAAACTATGATTTAAAAAGAACAACCAACCATTTGGATATTCCATTGTATTTTGCAGTAAAGCCTTCTCCATTTTTAACAATTATGGCTGGACCTCAGTTTTCATACTTGCTTTCTAAAAAAGACGTCTTCACCAATAATCAGTTTACTATTGAACAGGAGCAAGACTTTAACACAGAAAATATCAAGAAAAATATCCTAGGAGCTGCCATCGGCATAGATATAAATGTTAAGTACGTCGTGTTTGGACTAAGAGCTAATTGGGATCTACAGCAAAATCTTGGAGATGGAGATTCTGTATCTCCTAGATATAAAAACCAATGGATACAAGCAAGTATAGGAGTTAGGATGTAACTTAATCATTTCAAGAAATTAATTCTTAAAAACAAATGGGAAATATACTCTATGTAATTGCCGCAATATTGGTCATTCTTTGGGCAATAGGGTTTTTAAATTATCAAGCACCTGGAGTCATTCATATACTTCTTGTAATTGCTATTATTGCTGTATTGCTAAGAATAATTAAAGGGAATAAAGCATGATGTGGTTTTTAGAATTAAGATTAATTCTTAATAAAAATCATTTTGTTATTTTGCCTTGTTCCGATCATATTAGCTAAAAAAACCAGTGAGTGAAATAGGAATTACAATTATTAGTGATATCCTTTTTTGAAATTCTGTTTATAAAAAAAGCCACTCTTTTTTAAGAGTGGCTTTTTCATTAAAACTTGATTACTAAATTAATTTTT
>JBBEBC010000069.1:0-31721 GCA_040882555.1 Bacteroidia bacterium | reverse complement strand
GAAATTCAAAGAATGAGGGGATAGTAATCAATGAATCTCTTCCTGTTATGTTACCTAGAAGAATGGCTCTACCCACATTGTAAAAAAGATACTGATCCTGTAGAGTAGGGTTTCGAATAGCTGATGAGTATACCAACCTAAAAGTATGGTTGTTATTTATAGTGTAAATGCCTGATGCACTTTGAGTTGAAATTAAATCGAAGTTTTGATTCTTGTCAACTCTAACTGTTCCGTTAAGTCTTAGCCTATCGGCAAAGAGAAGTTGCTGAAGTCCTAAATAGGAGCCAAATTCTGAATTTGTAATTATTCTTCTTTTATAAAGCGTATCTCCGTTTTCAATCCTATCGATTACAAGGGTATCACTGAAAATTGTTCCAGTGGAATTAGGTCTATACATTCTTCCATTAGCTCCGACAGTTAACTTTGTTGTACCTGTTAAATCAGCTTTATATTCTCCATGGATGTGATATAAGGCTGATTTATCTTTAAGTAGACTTCCTCTTTCTGCAAGCGTCCTTGATTTAATTGCAGCAGCAGCAGAGTCAAATCTTGCAGTCCCAGCTTCATAAAAATCATTTTGAGTTGCTCCATTTCCAGAATTAGCATAGTCTCTTGCAAAATCATGGTATTTATACAAGGTGTCGACATAAACTACCATTAACGAATCATACACTTGCTCATTAAATGGAATTGGGTATCCAGGCAGATTTCTAACCTTAAATCTAGGGGCATCGAAACCGCCACTATTCCAAGCAAATTGATAGTCTTCCTTGAATGAGTCGTTTGATTTTGATAAATTCTGAAGTTCAAAAGCAGTAACAACCGCATCAAACGAATTGCCAGCATCCTCATTTGTTGCATAAGCTCTAATGAAGAATTTATCTTTCTTAACAATCTCTAATCTGTTCTGAAAGAACAAAATATCTCTTAGGCTAAATCTATTTTCACCTTGATAAATTGTTGTTCCAGTACCAAAATTGCTGCTTAATATAAGTTCAACATCCGGTTTGATTTTGTAATGAAAAGCAGCATTAAGCTTGATGTTTCGAGTATTGTAATCAACAAGATCTTTTTCTTCATATCCGTTTCTATAAATTACCCCTAAGCCGGCATTGATGTTTTTATCTTGAGGCGTTTTGGCATAATTAAATTCATAACCCCCAAGTTCTTCATCACCGTACTTATTTATTGCATCATATCCACCAGGATTAGAAGCATCTGTCAGAGATTGTTCAGTGGGATCCAAATTATCTGCCTCCCAATCATAAGCTCTCATAAAGGACATGTTCAATTTGTATGCGAACTTATCCTCTCCTTTCTTATTTTGAAACTTTTCAGCATAGCGAATAGAGGTCTCAAATAGTTCACGCTCACCAACTTTAGTTTGAACAGTTAATCCGGTATATTCGAACGGGTTTTTTGTTGTCATGCTAATTACTCCATTGAATGCATTGGGTCCGTAAAAAGCAGAGCTAGCTCCAACAATTATATCCACTTTTTGAACATCTAATTCAGATGAACCTAGAAAGTTTCCTAATGAGAAATTTAATCCAGGTGCCTGATTATCAACCCCATCAATTATTTGAAGTGATCTCACGGGAGATGTTGAATTAAATCCCCTTGTATTGATAATCTTGAATCCGAGACTTGCAGCTGTTAAATCAACTCCCTTTAACGAACCTAAACCATCATAGAAGTTAGCAGCAGGTGTTTCTTTAATAGCCAAAAGATCCATTGCTTCTACAGTAAGCGGCGATTCCTTTTGTTTATCCGTTAAGCGATTATCAATAATTTCTACTTCCTTTAAAAGCTCTTCATTGGTACTTAGCTTTACATTTATCGGCTGGTTTAGGTTGGTAACCTGGATTTCTTTGCTAGTATATCCAACAAAGGAGAAAACCACTGTGAATGGAGGGTTCCCAGGATTTACAATGGTGAATTTTCCATCTAAGTCAGCACCAGCGCCAATGGTAGTGCCTTTCAATACTGCTGTTGCGCCTATTAAAGCATCTCCTGATTTAGCATCTTTAATTGTACCACTCAGATTTTGAGATAAACAAGTAATTGAATAAAATAAACATGAAATAAGGAGTATCGGTATCCGCATAGACTAAATCAGATTCTAGGAAAAATCAAAGATATAAGTAAAGCTAGCCTCATCCCACTATCGAGCATGATTTTATCCTTTTTTGGCAGCTTAATCCCTATTTAGAAAAATAGAACCTTTGAAAGATTGCTCTCCATTACCTAAGTTCAACACATAGAAATATGTGCCGTCAGGTTGATTTTCACCGTCCCAATCATTCTTGTAATCAGCATTTTCATAGATTTTATTCCCCCATCTGTTGAATATTAAAAGTTCAGAATTAGGATAAACTTCCAAGTATTTCACAACGAAGAAGTCGTTAAAACCATCTCCATTAGGCGAGAATGCGTTTGGAATGATGATTTCTCGAATAACAGATACATTTCTAATCAATGTATCTAGACATTCATTGACATTTATAACCGTGAAAATAACTTGATAATCACCTGTATCAGGGTAGGTGTAAATAACAGATTCACCATCTGAAAAGCTGCCATTATCAAAATCCCAGATATAACTGATGTTTTCAGTTATAAGAGATTCTGATATATCAGTAAATTCGAATGGAGTTCCTAAAAACACAATAGTATCTGGTTGAATAGTGAAATTTGCAATTGGCTCATCTAGGTAAACAGTAAGTGTGTCGTATCCAAGACATCCATTCAGAGAAACCTGAACCCAGTATTCAGATGCACCTAAGTCGATAATAGCACTTGTGGTTTCTCCATTAGACCATAGGTATGAATCAAATGGACCATTTATGGCTTCTAGTGCAGTGAGTTCTCCCTCACATAAAAGCGTATCACCTATAATCTCGGTTTCGGGTAGTTCGTTTACAATAATTTCCACCGACAAAGGAGGTGAAACACATTCACCAATTAATTGAGAAATAGTATATGTTCCACCTTGTAAGGAGGTGATATTAGACAACTCAATTTGATTTTCATTTGAGCTGAAGTTCTGAGGACCAGTCCAGCTTATTTCTCCAATTGCATTTTGAGCGGTGATAAGTAAGGTTTCTCCTTCACAGATTGGTGAATTTTGTTCAATAATAATTTCTTCAGGTATTTCCTGAGCAGTAACAACAATAGTATCTCTGATAACGCATCCAACAAAAGTGAAAGCTTCAACAATATATGTATCTGCTTGATTTACACTTATTGAGGATGCAGTTTCACCATTTGACCATAGATATTCAGTGAAACCATTACCTGCATTCAATTCAATAGAAACATTTCCACAAACAGTTGTATCGGGACCAAGATCAATCAATCCTTCATCGCCTATAACAGTCACTGTATCACTTGCTTCACACCCTCCTTTTACTGTAGTTACCCAATAAGTTCCTGCATCAATTACGCTAATAACTTGAGTGGTATCGCCAGTAGACCATAAATAGGAATCTTTATTTGGTCCAGCGTCGAGCTCAAGCGTGTCATCGGTGCAAACTATGCGATTTCCTCCCAAATTAGTACTGCTGAAATCTGAAAAATAACCATACCTGCAACCAGAATTAGCACCACCATTTATAATTCCAAGATGAAAGAGCTCATCATTGGTAGCAGTAGTTGTTAAAGCACTTGTTGTACCTACAGGTACTTGACTTTCATTTAAGGAGACTTGAGCAGCCGTCCACACATTATTAGTGCCTGGAACTACATTAAATAGACTTCCTGGTATGAGAAGAGGGTCGCCGTTGAGCACAAAGTTGTTTTGAGATCCGTTTCTAACCATGATGTTCAATCCAAATAATTCGGATGTTGAACGAGTGAAGAATACCGTATTGGAACCTGTGCATTCAATAGAAGGAAGCAATGCTCCGCCCATTTCGCAGCCAAATCCTGCAACATGCAGCACATAAACAGGACTACTAGTTGAAATGTAGGTGGTTGGCTGAATGGTAGAAATTGGAATTACTGCTGTTTCTGCAGTATTTAAAGTTGTAAATAAGTTGCCCCCAACACTCACTTCGGTAGCATCTTCAGTTGCTAGCACAAAAGCATATTCTGTGCTGGAAAGAAATCCACGCATCACGATATACTCGGTTCCGATAACAGAAATAGGTACTATTTGATCTCCCATTAAATCTCGACAATTTCCATTTCTCATGGAATCATCCTTGATAGTGACACAAATAGGCTTTGTGGAAGTAATTCTGCTACCTGCAGGGTGTTCGTTTGTACTTATTCCAGTGGCTAAACATGAATACGTTTGCCCTGCATTTAATACAACAGTAAATGGAACTCCCGCTGTATGTCCTTGAATATCAATTGATGGAGTAATTGTGATGGAGTTGTTGTCTTCAGTCGAAACAATATCAAAACCCGAAAGAGCAATAGGCGAATAAATTCCATTTTCAAAAAATGTCTGAAAAGGAGTTAAGAATTCAGTTCCTTTCGCATTAGAGCCTTTAAGTGAAAAAATATCAGGATTGTTTTGTGCGTTTACTTCGTAATAGGCTGTAACGGGAACACTTGCCTCAAGCAAAATCCCATAATTTAAAACAGTATTCACAGGAGTGTTTTCAATTGTCGATTTGAAAGCCGTTAAATCGAAAGTTTGAGTCTGTCCTGTGGGGATGGTTGCGTTTATAATTGGAAAGGAAGGATTTGCAGGTTGACTAATCTGAATATTCGCATCTTGTGTCAAAGAGCTTACTCTCAGTACAATAGGGTCATCCGAGTGACCTGATGTAACTTCAGGTGCGACAAACCAAAATTCTGTATCTGTTTGTGAAAAAACAGCTCCATTCAATAAAAAAAAGAGGAGAAAACTTACGATGAAATAAAGTGTATAGCGGTTGCTCATGCAGATTACTTTTAAGATTTCGTCAATTATACAAAAAGTGTTGAAGCGACACCTAACAAAAAATGCTTCAATCCTACAACATAAGCCAAGGTTTTGCCATAGTATTGCTTAGTTTCGCTTAATAATGCAGAGAAGAATACTTACATTATTACTAGTATTTATTAGTGTTTTAGCTTTTTCTCAGGCGGACACTACTTCAAAAAACCGATTTTTTGCCTATCCGGTAGGTTTCTATTCTCCTGAAACAAAGCTTGGATTTGGTTTTGCTGGAAGCTATTCTTTTCGATTCAATGAGGAGAAAGCAACAACGTTTCCTTCCCAAATTACTTTTGGGGCTGCCTATACCACAAATGGTCAAATTCTTCTGTACATGCCATTTAGAATTTACGCATTTGATGAAAAATTTCTTGCCTATGGAGAAGCTGGTTATTATCGTTATACCTACAATTTTTATGGGATTGGAAATGATGTACCATGGAATTATACAGAGTCGTATAGAACGAGTTTTACGCGAATCAGACTCAATTTATTATATAAGTTAAGCAAGGCAATTTATGCTGGCCCGAGAATTTGGTATGAGAACCAAAGTATTAGTAGAATTCAAAATCAAGGACTTTTAGACACTGCAAATATTTCAGGTGCAAAGGGTAGTAATACTCCTGGATTTGGTCTTTCTGTAAATATAGATACACGTAACAACCTGTTTTACCCTACGAAAGGATGGTTTGCGGAATTAGCCATTCAGACCTTTCAAAAAAGTTTAGGGAGCACTCAAGTTTGGTCGAGATATTTGGCCGATATATCACATTATGAATCTGTTGGAAAGCGAGGTGTGTTTGCTTTTAATGGATTGCTTGATTTTTCGTTTGGAGATCCGCCATTTAATTTAATGGCTGCTTTGGGAGGAACAAAACGGATGCGAGGGTATTATGAAGGCCGTTTCAGAGATTTAAAATCATTGCTTTACCAGGCCGAATACCGCAATATAATTAAAGGTCGATTTGGTTATTCTGTTTTTGGAAGTCTTGGTGCTATTAGCAGAGATATCAGAGGTTTTAAGGATTCTCCACTCAGATATGCCGCTGGCGCGGGACTTAGATTTAGAATAGACAGAAAGGAAAAACTTAATCTGCGACTCGATGTTGCTTTCGGGGAAAGTTCATCTGCCTTGTATTTTACTGTAGGAGAGGCTTTTTAATAGTTTACAGATTTTTCAATCTTTAAGCCAACGTACAGATGTTCATTTCAAGTTGAAACATCAATTAAAAGCATTTTATCGAAGCTCTTTGCTTTGCTTATATTTGGCCACCTTAATAAAAAGCAATGCCAAAATTTAATTGGAAACTCATCTTACCTCACATCGCTGCTGTTGCGCTGTTTCTGGTTCTCATATTCGCTTATTTCCCAGAATTACTTGATGGAAAAACTCTCCGGATGGATGATATTGAACAGCACAAAGGCATGTCGAATGAGCTTTCAAACTACCGGGAGAAAACAGGCGAAGAAGCTCTTTGGACAAATGCTATGTTCGGTGGAATGCCCGGTTACATTATATCGGTGGTATATCATGGAAATTTAATGGGATATGGAGCGGCCATTATGAAACTAGGTCTGCCTCGACCTGCCGATTCCATGTTTGTGCTTATGCTAGGCATGTATGTGCTTCTTTTAATCATGAAAGTGAGGCAGCCACTGGCTGTGATTGGTTCTGTGGCCTACTGCTTTACAAGCTATAATCTATTGATTATGGAGGCAGGGCATATGTCAAAAGTTGATGCTATTTCCTGGATGCCCTGGGTTTTGGCTGGTATTATTCTCGCTTTTCGCGGGAAGTATTTATGGGGAGGATTACTTACTGCTATATTTTTAAGTATTCAGATAAAGGCATCTCACTTTCAAGTGACCTATTACATGTCATTTATCTTAATCTTTTTCGGGATATTTTTCCTTGTTGAGGCAATTAGAACGAAGCAAATACCTGGATTTCTAAAATCAGCGGGTGTATTGGTTATAGCAGCCATCTTTGGATTTCTCACCAATAGTTCTTCACTTTTAACCATCTACGATTATGGAAAAGATTCTATCAGAGGAAAGTCAGAACTAACTATTAAGGAAAAGCCTGACGGCGATGGTTTGGATGCTGATTATGCATTACAATATAGCTATGGAAAGGGAGAAACTTTCTCATATCTCATTCCAAATGTTTACGGTGGAGCTTCGAATATTTCACTTTCTGATCAAAAGTCCATTGTTGATGAAGCATCAGCGGAGTATAAAAATGTAATTAAGTCGCTTCCTCAATATTGGTGGGACACATCAACCACAGGTCCTTTTTATGCCGGTGCGGCGATTTGCTTCCTTGCTGTTTTGGGCTTTTTATTCGTTGAAGGTCCATATAAATGGGCAATTCTAGCTTCCTGCATTTTTGCAATACTACTTTCCTGGGGTAAGAATTTTGAAGGTTTCTCGGTATTTATGCTAGAAAATTTTCCGGGCTACAACAAATTCCGGGCAGTGAAGATGATTCTCATAATTGTTGATTTTCTTCTTCCATTGATGGCAATTCTTGGTTTGAACGAAATTGTCAAACAGCCCGATCGTGTTACGTCAGAAAAGGCTAAGTTTTTTGGAGCTTTCGCCCTCACGGGCGGATTGGCGATTGTGTTCTACATATTACCAGATACGTTCTTTAGTTTCGATTATCTAAATCCCGCCATAGGCGAGCAAATAAATGCAATGCTTGCTCAAGCTGGTTATGATAAAGCGGCTATGGATACTTGGCTTAATGGTTTTATGGTTGAACTTGAAGATGTGAGAATGGCCATTTTTAAGGCCGATGCATTTAGAGCGTTCATAATCTGCGCTGTAGTTGCCGCTGTGATTTTCCTTTATTCAAAGAGAAAATTCAATGTAATTCTGCTTACTGCAGTTCTGCTTATTATTACTGTTGCTGACCTCTGGTCGATTGATAAAAGATATGTCAACAAAAAAGATTTCATTCCGAAATCTAAGCTCGAAGTACCTTTTTCTCCTAGTCCAGCCGATGAAGCTGTTTACGCTCTTGAGTTAAGGAGTAATCCTGCACTTAAACCTCAAATCGATAAGCTGGTTTCTGAAGCAGTTGTGAGAAATAAAGAGGCGGGTAGAAGAAATGATGAAGCTAAGAATAGATTCAGAGCACTTTTATCGTTGACTGATTACAGAGTGCTGAATATTGCAAGCAATGTATTTAACGATGCTGGGACTTCCTTCTTTCATAAGTCGGTTGGAGGTTATAGCGCTGCCAAGCTTGAACGCTATCAAGAATTTATAGAGTATCATCTTCAGCCTTCTATAGAATCCTTGTTTTCCGTTTTTAGGAATGCACCTTCAGACTCTTCAATCCAAGCAATGCTTTCGAGGCAATACGCCTTAAACATGCTTAATACGAAGTATATCATTTACAATGAGAAGGCAGCTCCACTCATTAATCAAAATGCTCTCGGAAATGCTTGGTTTGTTGATGAAATTAAGGAAGTTGATTCTGCCGACAAAGAGATTTTGGAAATGACTCCCAGCTTTGACCCAGGTGTGACGGCCATAGTCGATAAACGCTTTCATGATGCTTGGTCGGGGGTTAAAAACGGCCTTCATGCCGATGGTGAAATTACTTTAAGCTCTTACGAGCCGAATTATCTCGTTTATGAAGCTCAAAGTAAAAATGGCGGAGTTGCAGTTTTTTCTGAAATTTATTATGAGAAAGGTTGGAAAGGGTATATAGATGGAAAAGAAATGCCCCATTTTAGGGCAAATTACATTCTCAGGGCAATGAAAATTCCTGCAGGTAAATACAAGATTGAATTTAAATTTGAACCTGAATTATATGCTAGTACAGAAACTATTTCTATGGCTTCTTCAGGGTTATTGATTCTGCTTTTATTTCTGTTAATAGCACTCGAGCTTAGAAAGAAAAAACCTGCTCAAACTTCTGAAGCCTAAGCTATGTGCGGAATAGCAGGTTTTTATCAAACTCGAGAGTTTTTTAATAAAGAAGACCTTATTAAAATGACCGACATTCAGTCCCATCGAGGGCCTGATGCAGCAGGATATGTAATTCATGGAGGTGGTGGGCTAGGTCACCGGCGCTTGAGCATTTTAGATTTATCGGAAGCTGCAAATCAACCATATTATTCTGAAGACGGCAGGTATGTCATAGTCTATAATGGGGAAGTTTACAATTTCAAGGAGATTAGTTCTCGTTTAAAACACACCTGCAAAACCACCTCTGACACAGAGGTCATTCTTTATGCATTTATCGAATGGGGCAAAAAGTGTGTGAACGAGTTTAATGGTATGTTTTCATTCGTCATTTACGACATTCAGGAAAAGCAAGTGTTTATTGCCCGTGATAGAATGGGAATAAAGCCTTTGTATTATTATCACCAAGATGGAATTTTTGCATTTTCCTCAGAATTGAAGGGATTACTTGCTCTTAGGCCAAAAATTAGTCTGAGCCTTAATAAACAGGCCATCCATGATTATCTGCTCCTTGGTTATGTTCCAGAACCTTTGAGTATGTGCAAAGAGATTGCAAAGTTTCCTTCTGGTCACGTGGCTGTATTAAGGAATGAAAAGCTTGAAATAGAATCTTATTGGAAAATCTATGATCAGATTAAAGAAGAAGTTATTACTGACGAAGTAATTGCAAAAAAGCAATTAAGTGATTTATTAGATAGCTCAATAAGCTATAGAATGATTGCTGATGTGCCTTTTGGGACTTTTCTTAGTGGAGGAATAGATTCGAGCATAGTCACCGCTTTTGCCCAAAAGAATTCTGATACTCCTATCAACACTTTTTCCATTGGCTTCAAAGAAGGAAAATACAACGAGTCTGATTTTGCTGCCCAAGTAGCAAAGCATCTAAAAACGAAACATCATGAATTTACTGTAACAGAAAATGATGCTTTAGATTTATTGCACCGCATGGTGGATGCTATGGATGAGCCTTTTGCCGATTCATCTGTAATTCCAACTATGCTGGTATCACGTCTGGCAAGGAAGCATGTTACAATGACTCTTTCAGGCGATGGAGGAGATGAACTTTTTCTAGGATACGGTTCTTACCGTTGGGCTGAGCGTATGGCGAATCCCTTGATAAAAGTATTCAGAAAACCAATTTATGAATTGCTTAAAAGAACCGGCGACAGTCGCAGACAGCGAGTTGCTGGGCATTTTAAATATGGCAATTACAAAAAAATCAGGACTCATATTTTTTCTCAGGAGATCTATTATTTCTCAGAAGAAGAGATTACTAAAATCATGAAATCGCCTGAATTGGAGAGCAGCATTTCTGGTATTCACCCTGATTTACCAAGAGAGCTTAGTCCAGCCGAATCTCAGGCTTTATTTGATTTAGGTCATTATTTAAAGGATGACCTACTTGCTAAGGTCGACAGATCAACAATGCAGTTCTCTCTTGAGACAAGGGTTCCATTGCTTGATTACAGAATTGTTGAGTTTGCTTTGAATGTATCAGCTGATTTGAAATTCAGAAAAGGAGATGCAAAGTATTTACTGAAACAGGTACTTTATGATTATGTGCCCAAAGAGATTTTTAATAGGCCCAAATGGGGCTTTTCTATTCCACTAGATCGTTGGATGAGAACTGATCTTTCTTATTTGATTGACAAGTATTTGAATGAAGAAGTTTGCAGTCGTTATGGGATTATCGATTATACAATGCTAAGTCAGTACATTGCAGAATTCAGACAAGGCAAGGATTTTCTCTATAATCGTCTATGGCAAATTATAGTCTTACATAAGCATCTTGAAAAAACCGGAATTAGTTAAATAGTGGTATATGATAATTGCTGTAGAAGCTTTTCATGTAGGCCATATAACCCATCCGCCAAGCCCTAGTGGCATCTTCATTTAGATAATCTAGTACAGGTCGTTGATCAGTCAGAATAATGGCATCGTTCACATCGATGCTATCTTTTGAGATGAACCTGCTTTGCATGTAATCAGGGATTTTATCTTCAAAAGCATCCATTGAGTTTGAGAAAACGAAAATGGAATTACTTTTTTCCTCTAAAGAGTCGGTTAGATAAATTTCGGTGAATAATCCCATGGCTCTAATCGTTTTAAAGAGGGAGCGATTTCCTTTGCCTATTTCGCCCCGGTAGTATCCATTTGAGTTGATGAGTGCGATGCCACCTGGTTTTAATAGCTTTCTTGTTTTGCTCATGCTCTCAGAAGTAAACACATGAGCTGGAGTTTCTTCGCCTCGAAATAAATCAAAGATTATAAGATCGTATTTCTTTTCTACATTGTTTATAAACCTCCTTGCATCATCCATCACCACGGTAACCGAATCACTCAAATTGAAGTATTCTCGAGCGACGTGAATAATCCGTTTGTCGAGTTCAATAGCATCTACATCAATACCCTTGCGAATAGCGTCGTTGGCTATAAAACCTCCCCCTAATCCAAGAAGCAATAAATCTGATCCTTTAGGGAATTTAGAAATAATGCTTTTGGTTACATTGAAATAATCATGATTATTTTGGTCTGCATGAGAAGTATTAAATGAGGTTTGAATAATTCTATTGACAAACAAGGTTCTTTCGATTTGGATTGAATCATTATTTAAAACGGGTATGTCAGCGACTAAAACCTGACCAAGAATTCCTTCTTTTTGATATAAGATCTCAATCTTATCAGATTGAAGACTTTTTTGCCAAAAGTGATAGCTTGTTGTCAACACTAGAACCGACATGAATACTCCAGGTTTTTTCCATCCGTTTTTAAAGATGAGCACGGCAGGAATAATCCCAAGTACAAAGCCTGTTAAGATGCTTGGCATAATAAGCCCATAATTTGGTATTACATAAAAGCCAAAAAGAAAGGTGAATGTTATCCCACCTGTGGTGGAAATTGCATAAACCAAACCAGCTCTTTTACCACTTGTTTCGGCTGATGAATCAAGGTTAGCTATTACTAAAGGCGACACCATTCCCATTCCCACCACAGGTGGAATAATAATAATCATACCCGCCGTTATTACCGCATCTCTGAAGGAGAGGAAATGGGCAAAATTTAATATCCACTGAGCCACAAATGGCATTAACATGATTAACACTCCACAATAGAGTAGGGTTAGGAGCAGGAATTTATCTTTTCTTTCATGCTGTGAGATATTTCCCCCGAGAAAATATCCAATTGTTAAACCCCCTAGCGTTAAAGCCAGAACAGTTGCCCAAACAAATAAACTAGAACCGAAATAGGGCGCCAGCATTCTTGCGCTCATCAGCTCTGTGGCCATCAGACTGCCTCCTTCAATAAAAGAAAGACCAAGAAGTAACTTATTATTGAGTGATTGGGCCATCGACTGTTTTTGGATTTAAATCTTCGTCATTTACTTTAAAAGCGACCTTATTTTCAGCTCTCCTTTGGTCTAGGATCATCAATAAAGACATGAAGAATGGAATACTTGGGATTTTGTATCTAACCAAAGCTCCAAAGTTTGCTGTTGTTAACCCTACCGAGAATGAGAAAAACACCACAAATACAAATGAAAATATAAGCAAAGGTTCCTTACTTATTTCACTAAAGAACCGGAATGGTCCAAATGAAAGCAATATCCTTATGGTAAGTAATAGCATCAAAGTATTTTCAAAAGCAGAGAGCAACATAACTGGATTAGTGACATCCCAAAGAAAAGGGCGGAATAATCCCGCAGTGAGTGCAACTGGAAATTTTGAAACAATACTTCCAATTGAACCATCTATTTCTCCAATATCGAAAGAGTTTTCTCCGTAAGCATCTCTGGTTAAGTCATTCTTAGTAACAATAGCTTTATCGATGGCTGTGTCAACAGAAGCGAATGAGCCCAATCTACTTCCTAAAGCCGTGAGTATAGCAGAACTACCAAATAGGCCAATAGCTATAATAGCTGGGGAAATCAATAATCTGAAAAACCCGCTTTGTATGGACGTTATGCGTGTGTATAAAATCCAGATAGTAGCACCTGGCAGTAAGGCAACAAAAATGTAGGGTTTAATTGAAACGAGAATGAAGGATGACAAAAAGAGATATATAAAATACCTGGTTCTTTGCTTATTTTTTATAAAGACATAATAAACGCAAACGGTTACCCAGCAAGCCGCTGAGAAGGTAATTGTATCCTTAAGAATTGCTGAGCCCCAAAATAATACTGAAGGCATGTAGAGAATAGAAATTGCAAATTTCTTCTCCATTCCCGGGTATAACTCATTAAAAAGAAGGAATAATCGCCAAATCCCAGCATACGACAACCACGCGAAAATTAAGGTGGTTCCGAAAAAGCTAATTCCTGAGAAAAGGACAAATGGTGCGGCCATTCTCACAACCATAAAGGATTGAGGGTCACGATAATAATCAGGGCAGCATAAGTCGTTTTCAATAAACCTCATGAGGTTTAGATTGGATAAATTCCCTCCTAAAACCGAGAAAAAAGTCTCCTGATTTACAAAGCTAAGCCTAGCTAATAACCTGGCACTTTTATAAAACCCAATGGTGTCGCCTCCTCCGTAATAAAAAACATAGATAAGACAAACCATTATCCCACCTAATAACTTTAGAAACAGCCCCCTAGTATAGAATTTGTAAAGCGGATTTTGCTCTATATTGTTATTCTTTATCTGATTTGCCACATAAAAAATAATGAGCAAATACACAGGCATTAGAATGAAATCTTTTAAAGAAAATAATGCTTCATTCATGATACCTTATTGCTAACCTTTTACATTTGCGTTGATTGCAAAGGAAACCAATTCAGAACGATTTTGAAAATTCTCTTTATTTCTTATGATGGAATGACTGATCCATTGGGTCAATCGCAGGTTATACCTTATTTGCAGGGCCTGAAAAGCAAAGGTCACGAGGTCTGGCTGCTAAGTTGCGAGAAACCTGAGAGGTTTAAGAATCACAAGCAAACCATTGAAAGGCTTCTTCATTCATCAGGGATTTCTTGGATCCCAGAATTATACACATCCAAACCGCCTGTTTTTTCAACTTTAAAAGATGTACGTAAACTTAAAAAAGCTGCAGAACTCTGTTGTCAAGAAAATGGAATTGAAGTGTTGCATTGCAGAAGTTATATTTCAGCTTTGGTAGGGCAAAGCATAAAAAAGAAATATGGTTTACCCTGGATTTTTGACATGAGAGGCTTTTGGGCCGATGAGCGCGTTGACGGTGGCCTTTGGAACCTGTCAAATCCGCTTTTTAAAGGCATCTATAAATATTTTAAACGCAAGGAAAAGGAATTTTTAAAGGATGCGACCTATGTTATTTCCCTGACAGAAAATGCAAAGCAAGAAATTCACTCATGGGAACGGTTTGAAAATGTGCCCATTAAAGTCATTCCTTGCTGTGCTGATTTGAACCTTTTTGAAAGAAAATCAGTGAATGAGCAAGTGCTCGATGAAAAAAGAAGGGAACTTAATATTCCACCTGATGCATTTGTAATTTCCTATTTGGGCTCTTTGGGCACTTGGTATATGCTCGATGAAATGCTTGATTTCTTTAGTATTCTAAAGGAATCGTATCCAAAAGCAATTTTTCTGTTTATCACTGGCGATTCTAAGGAATCTATTATCTCGAAAGCCAGAGCGAAAGGAATCAATGAAGATGACCTTCGAATTCAATCAGCCCAGCGAACTGAAGTTCCCATTTATGCCAGCTTGAGTAATGTTTCCATGTTTTTTATTAAGCCTGTATTTTCAAAGAAAGCTTCCTCTCCTACAAAAATGGGAGAGCTGATGTCACTGGGAATTCCCTTAATATGTAATTCAGGTGTTGGCGATGTGGAAGCGATTTTAATGGATGGAGGAAATGGTGTCATCATCTCCGAATTTACTAACGAAGCGTATAAAAATGCGAGTAACGCTTTATTGGAGGTTCTAGGAAAAAGTCCAGAATTGAATATTGTATGCGCGAATTCTTACTATTCATTGGCCGATGGTATTGAGAAGTACAATAGCGTTTATGCGATTTTGGAGGCTCAATAAAGAAATTCCATGCCATTTATACCTGCGTTTAATATAAAATCGATTTGTTATTATTTCTGCAGCTTTTTAAACAAGCTATTTTTTAATTACATAAAATACTTAAGCATAGCCATTAATCATAATAAATTGATAGTCATTATATTATTTTCAGATTATTTGAATGAATGAAATGCTCAGAAAGCTCTTAGTTAATAAAATGCTTGAGTTTTCAAGGTCTTATATTATACCTAAATTGCTATGCTGTTATTGCTCAAGATGAAAAATATGAGATGTAAAGAATATATTTTATTTTTAGTGACAATTCTTGTTTGGTCATGTAATCAAAGCAAAGAATCAATTACGCCTGAAATTAAAAATATAACCGAAAGTGTTTATGCTTCTGGAATTATAAAAAGCGTAGATCAGTATGAAGTATTTAGCAAGCAAAGCGGGATTATTGAAAAGATTTTCGTAGAAGAAGGCTCGTCGATAAAAAAGGGGGACACGCTTTTGATTCTAAAAAGTGAAAATGCTGATCTAACAAAAGAAAATGCAAGACTTTCATCGGAGAATTCAAAACTGAAAGTTAATTCAGACAAGCTAAATGAAGCGGAAAGTGCTATAAATCTTACTGAAAAGAAGCTGGCAAATGATTCATTGCTATTTGTCAGGCAAAAAAATCTTTGGAGCCAAGGTATTGGTAGTAAAATTGAACTCGAACAAAAAGAATTGAGCTTTCAAAATTCAAAACTTAATTTACTCAGCGCAAGAACTCGTCGAAACGAGTTGAAACGTCAATTAACTTTAGCATCTAAGCAAAGTGAAAACAACTTAGAAATTTCTAAATTACTTGGAGATGATTTTATAATTCGAAGTGAAGTTGATGGTGTTATTTATAAACTTAACAACCAGGTAGGTGAACTTATTAATAGCATGTCTCCACTTGCAGTTGTTGGAAGCAAAGATTTTATTATTGAATTAAGTATTGATGAAAATGACATTGTTAAAATAAGAAATGGACAAGAGCTTGTTATCCGAATGGATAGCTATAGTTCTAAGGTTTTTGATGCTGTTATCGTTTCTATAGAGCCAATGATGAATTCTAGAACTCGTTCATTTATAGCTGAAGCCCAGTTTGTTCAAAAACCACCAACGCTTTTTCCTAATCTAACAGTTGAAGCAAATATTGTAATTAAAGAAAAGCAGAACGCATTAACTATACCTAGGAAATATTTGGTTAATGATTCAATGGTTGTCATCGAGGGTGGAAAATTGCAATCTGTAAAAGTGGGTTTAATGGATTATAGCTTAGTAGAGATTATAGAAGGTATTGATACTCAAACTAGAATTGAATTGTCAGCAGAATGAAAATAAAACATATTTCAGAAATAGCTGGTGCTCTCCTTATGGCAAGGTGGAAACAGTCGCTTGTAGCAGCTGTTGGTGTAGCGTTTAGTATTTCTCTTTTTATTTCCTTGCTTGGCTTTATGGAAGGCCTAAATCAATTGCTTGATGGTTTAGTATTAAATAGAACACCTCATGTTCGGTTGTATAACGATATTCAGCCTTCGCAAATACAGCCAATTGATTTAAATGCTAAATATAAGAACCATCACAATTTTGTGAAATCAATAAAGCCATCAAACTCAGATAAAGAGATCTATAATTCTGAGCAAATAATAGAAAGAGTTAAAAGCGATTCTCGGGTTATTGGTGTAGCTCCTAAATTAACTGCTCAGGTATTTTATAACCTTGGAAATATTGAGTTAAACGGAGTAATTAGTGGAGTAGATGTGGGCCAAGAAGTGAAACTTTTTGCCTTTAGCGATTATGTGAGTGAAGGAAACTATTTTGATTTGAAGAACATGTCAAACTCAATTATCCTTGGCAAAGGCGTTGCAGAAAAAATGTTAGCCAAAGTTGGCGACATAATAATTATTACAACCGGAGGAGGTGAGCAGTTTCCGTTAAAAGTTGTTGGAGTATTTAGCTCAGGAGTAATAGAACTTGACAAAGTACAGAGTTATACGAGTATATCAACAGCTCAAAAATTGCTTGGGAAATCATCATCCTATGTTAGTGATATTCAGATTAAACTAAAAGACATGAGCTTGGCCCCGGCTGTTGCTTTAGAATTTGGTTCGCTTTTTAAAATTGATGCAGAAGATATACAAACAGCAAATGCTCAATTTGAAACAGGGAGCAGTGTTAGGTCAATTATTTCGTATGCTGTTGGTATTACATTATTGATAGTATCAGGTTTTGGAATTTACAATATTCTAAATATGCTGATTTATGAAAAAATGGACACGATTGCAATTCTCAAAGCAACAGGTTATGCTGGAAGTGATGTAAAGAAAATATTTATTACAATTTCCTTAAGCATTGGAATTTCCGGGGCATTAGCAGGTGCAATTTTTGGTTTCTTGTTCTCAAAGTTAATTGACGCTATTCCATTCAATACGGCTTCACTCCCTAATGTTACTACTTATCCTATTGATTATGGCTTGCAGTATTATGCTATTGCAGTTTTATTTGCCATTATCACAACGTATTTAGCAGGATGGTTCCCAGCAAAAAAGGCAAGTAATATTGACCCCGTAATTATCATTAGAGGAAAATAAATGGATAAGAACATAGTACTTGAAACTCGGTCCATTAACAAGTCATTTTACACCCCTAGGAAAATTGATATTTTAAAAGATATCTCTTTCAGTCTAAATCGCGGTGAATTTGCTTCTATTGTAGGTAAGTCGGGATGTGGTAAATCTACTTTGCTCTACATTCTTTCTACCATGGATACTGATTATACTGGCGAGCTGCTGATTGATAATGAAAGTACACAAAACAGGTCTGATGTGCAATTGGCCGCAATTAGGAATGAGAAAATTGGCTTCGTATTTCAATTTCATTATCTCCTAAATGAATTCAGCGTATTGAAGAATGTAATTTTACCAGGATACAAATTAAATAAGCTCAGCGAAGAGGAATTAGAAACTAACGGACTCAAATACCTGAAAGCCCTTGGCATTGAAAATTTAGCGCATAAAAGGGCTTCTAAACTTTCCGGCGGGGAGAAACAAAGAGTTGCTATTGCTAGAGCAATGATTAATGATCCAATGATTATTATGTGCGATGAACCTACAGGTAATCTAGATAATAAGAATACAGATATTGTGTTTGATATCTTTAAGGAATTAACAGCGGTCTTTAACAAAACCCTTCTGATTGTTACTCATGATTTGAGCTTTGCAGAAAAAACAGGCAGAATAATTAGTATGGATGATGGGAGAATAGTTTAACCCATTTCCCCTAATTAAACTAGTTTTAAAAAGTAGTAGTCTATCAATTTTTTCAGTCGTTATGATATGGATGATTGTTAATTATACTGTAACAACGGTAAATTTGCTCAGCAAAAATTAGACGAATAAGTTGATGTGAGTAGGTCATTTTACTCATTGAAAGCTTATAGTTTGATCTTAAGTAAACCTCTTCAGAAAACCCGAATGCACCTCCAATCACAAAACTTACTTGTTTCGTGCTGAGATTCATTTGCTGCTGCATAAATTCTGCAAAAGCTCTTGAACTAAACTCTTTGCCCCTCTCATCCAGTAATATTATAAATTCATCTGGTCGGATTTTAGACAGAATCAAATCTCCTTCTTTTTGTTTTACCATCTGAGGGCTGAGTGAACCGGCATTTTTAAGAGTTGGAATCGTTTCACTCTGGAAGGAAGCAAAGCCTTGAATCCTTTTTTCATAAGATGAAATTCCTTCGATTAAATATTTTTCAGAAGTTTTTCCAATTTGAATCAGTCTGATTTTCATGGGCGGCAAGTTAATCAATGTAACAATCGTAGTACGCAGTGAGTGATGTTGAAATCAGATTATCTTTGCAAAACGGAACATCTGAAAACCGCAACTGGCTTGGTTTTTGTTCCTAAAGATCATCCATGCGAATGAAGTCAATTTTGTTATGTCTATTAATGATAATCCCAGTATTTTCAAATGCTTCGGGAGATATTGGTAATGATATAGCAGCAGCCATCAGAGGAGGAAATGCAAAACAACTTGCCACCTGGTTTAACAACCATGTTGATTTGACCGTCCTAGGAAAAGAAGAATTGTATTCTAAAGCTCAAGCTGAGCAAATTCTCAGAGATTTCTTCGCCAAGCATCCTCCCAAAAGCTTTATTTTAAAACATCATTCTAGCAATCCCACCAGCACCCAATATGGTATTGGTACATTCTTAAGCAAAAAAGGTGAACGATTTAGAATTCACTTTCTTATAAAAAAGATTGGTAATCAGTCTTTTATACAGCAATTTAGCATAGAAACAGAGATTTAAATAATGGAACTTAGTGCAGAACAGGATTTATTAGTAGACAGACTTATTCAATTATCGCTTGCGGAAGATGTTGGAGACGGAGATCATACCTCTTTGGCTACGATTCCTAAAGATGGGCTGCGTCGAGCTAGATTGTTGGTTAAAGAAAATGGAGTTCTCTGTGGTGTTGGTTTTGCCGAAAAAGTGATTCGTGCTGTTGATCCCACCATCAGAATGGAAAAGCTAATCCTTGATGGTGCGGATGTTATTCCCGGTGACGTTGCATTTTACCTTGAAGGACCACCTATTTCTATTCTAACTGCCGAGCGATTATTGCTGAATGGTATGCAGCGCATGAGCGGAATAGCATCTTACACTAGAAAGTTGGTTAATTTGATTAGTGATACGAAAACACTTCTGCTCGATACTCGAAAAACAGCTCCAGGAATGAGAGTGATGGAAAAATGGGCTGTTAAAACAGGTGGCGGAGCTAATCACCGAATGGGATTGTATGATCAAATTCTCATCAAAGACAATCATGTAGATTATGCAGGCGGAATTGTAAATGCAATTGATAAAGTGCATGAGTATTTTAAGGAAAAAAGAATGAATCTCTTCATTGAAATAGAAACGCGTAACTTCGATGAAATTCAGCAAGTCCTTAATAGGGGAGGGGTTCAACGAATTCTTCTCGATAACTTTTCTGCCGAAGATATTGCTAAAGCTGTGCAGCTTATTGCACATAGATTTGAAACAGAGGCTTCTGGCGGAATCAACGAAAATACACTCAGAAGCTATGCTCTTACTGGTATTGATTATATTTCTATGGGTGCTCTTACCCATCAAGTGAGAAGCCTCGACCTAAGTTTGAAGGCACTTTGATATGCTTAAAAAGCTAAAAGACTTTATTTACAATTTACCTCTAATTGCGCAGTCGATACAAGTGCTCGACAGGGTGAAATTTCCTGGATTCCCGGAAGTTAGTCTCTTAGAAGTGGCTCATCAATTTAAGGAAAGTCTCACAAGCTCAAGGATTTCTATGAGGGCTGCAGCTGTGTCATTTAATTTTTTCATGGCAATTTTTCCGGGCATCATATTTCTTTTCACGCTTACAGCTTATTTGCCAATCGACAATTTTGAAGCAAGGTTACTAAATGCTTTGCAACAAGTATTACCGCCAGCCTCATTCATGGCAGTTCAAAATACTATTCTCGATATTGTTAGCCAACAAAGGGGCGGATTGCTTTCTATTGGTGTTCTAGTAGCCTTGTTCTATGCTGTTAGCGGGGTGCAGTCAATCATTTCTTCCTTTAATGCAAGTGACGTTACTTCCGATAATCGTCCGGGATGGAAGGTGCTTTTAGTCTCGCTTCTGTTAACTATAGTTATAGTTATCCTGCTAGTTCTTGCAATATCATTAATGATATTTACCAACTTGGCTTTGGAATTTCTCATTTCTAGAGAGCTTATCACTTATGGAATTAATTATTTCTTTATCCTAGTGGGTAAGTGGATCATCTTCTATTCACTCATTTTGTTTTCAGTGAGTTTTCTATATTACTTAGGACCTCCTTCTGCAAGCAGAACTAAGTTTATTTCTATTGGTTCTTTGGCTACATCATTTCTGATGATGCTTTTAATCCTCGGCTTTGCTTTTTTTGTAAAGAATTTCGGAACTTATAACACTATTTATGGCTCCGTTGGTGCGCTCATAGCGGTTTTGGTGCTAATAAATTTGAATGCTATAGTGCTTCTAGCTGGATTTGAATTTAACGTTGGGGTGAAACATCTAGCTCGCAAAGCTCAGAATCTTACCCAACAATAGACCCTCTTTTATTACTTTCGAGCAAATTATTGAATGATGAGAATTTATTTGGGGTTAGTTATTTCATGTTTTCTGAGTATTCAGGCAATATCTCAATCCATTGAAACTGGCATTAGAGAAGGCAATTCAGGGCATACCAAGCGGGAAAATGAGCAAATCAATACGGTTTACAATTCGAAAGCTAACGCTCAATACTGGAAAAACCGAAGTCCATTCGAAGGCTATTGGCAACAGGATGTGATGTACACCATAAAAGCCTTAGTCGATGAGAAAACCGATCAGATTGTTGCTTCGTTAAACCTTCAATACTTCAACAATTCACCCGACACACTTACTTTCGTTTATTTCCACCTCTATCAAAATGCGTTTCAACCAGGCTCGTATAATGCCGCCCTTCATGAAGCGAATGATTATCCAACCCGATGGGGACCCTACGAAAAAGAAGGAAAAGGTACTGAAATAAAAACCCTTAAAGTTTCTGGAAAGGAAACTAAAATGGAATTGGACAATACCATCTTAAAGGTTTGGCTAAATGAACCACTCCTGCCAAATGCATCAGTTAATATTGATATCGACTTTGTAACTTACTTCGACTATAAAGGAAACATACGCCGAAGAATGAAGGAATATGGTAATTACGGTTACAAACATTTTAACGGAGTGCATTGGTATCCGCGTATGGCGGTGTATGATCGAAAATTTGGTTGGACTACCGACCAGCACCTTGGCAAGGAATTCTATGGCGATTTTGGTTCGTTTGAGGTAGAACTAAATTTCAGTGAAGACTTTGTTGTTGGTGCAACAGGCGCTCTGATGAATCCAGAGGAAGCTTTTCCTAATGACTTAAGAGAAAAACTCGATATTAAAAACTTTGCTTCAAAACCATGGGAAGAAGCTCCTTCGGTAATCACAGCCTACAATCCCGCGAAGCGGAAAACCTGGAAATTTAGAGCAATTAATGTGCACGATTTTGCTTGGACTGCCGACCCAACCTACAGAATTGGAGAAGTAACCTGCAATCCTTCCGGAATGCCCGGAGATGAAATTATTTCGCAAGCTCTTGTTGCAGAACCTCATGCCTCGAGATGGCAAAATGCCGCCGAATATGCTGCAAAAGTAGTCGATGTATATTCGAGAGATATCGGAATGTATGTCTATAATAAAATGATTGTCGCCGATGCCCGCGATGGAATGGAATACCCAATGCTTACCCTAGACGGAGGTTCTGATCCTGGTTACCGCGGCCTTTTTGCTCACGAAATTGGTCATAACTGGTTCTTCGGTATGGTAGGAAATAATGAAACATATAGAGCTTCGCTCGATGAAGGGTTTACGCAATTTCTGACCGTTTGGGCACAAGAGCGAATAGATGGCAAATACACCATAAATGGAAAGTTTGGCAGTAAGTACATTGAGAAATATACCAAGCCTGATGAAATTCGCTATTCAAGAGCATATTACGGATACTTAAGAGATGCAATGAAGCAGGACGATCCTCCTTTGAACACACATTCAGACGATTTTGGTGGGGCTCTCAGACATGGAGGTGGCTATGGTAACGTATATTATAAAACAGCTACCATGCTTTTTAATCTTCAATTGGTGCTGGGAGACGAACTTTTTCAAAATGCAATGAAGCACTATTTTGATCAGTGGAAAATAGCGCATCCATATTTTGAAGACTTTAGGCAGTCCATTATTGATTACACCAAAGCTGATCTTAATTGGTTTTTCGACCAATGGCTAGAAACCACTAAATCAATCGACTATAGCATCGTTAAAGTCAAAAGAAAAGGAGATGGAAAATATGATATAACCTTCCGCCGTAAAGGCGAAATGCAAATGCCCCTTGACTTTACTGTTACTGACAATGAAGGGAAAAGCTACGATTATTATATCCCAAATACGTGGTTCGAAAAACAAACGAAAGCTACCACACTTCCACGTTGGATTGGTTGGGGCTTGCTCAAGCCTGAGTATACTGCTTCTATTGAAATTCCGGCGAAACTCGCTAATGTAGAAATAGATACTTCCGGCCGACTAGCCGACATCAATCGAACAGATAATAAATTAAAGAATAAGTCTGTAATCAGCTTTGATTCACAGATTTATAATAGACCTGATATTGAGCATTACGAGTTTTTTCTAAGACCCGACATCTGGTATAATTACTATGATGGTGTTAAGTTCGGACTGCATTTGAATGGCAGTTACATGCAGTACAAGCATCAGTTTGAGCTAAGTTTTTGGCTTAATACCGGTGTGCAAAAGGTGAGTAAGAACTTTGATACCGTCTTTAACAGCTACAATCCCGTCTCATTTAATGCTTCCTACACAAACCCAATAAATAACTTTATTAAAGGAGCAAGTATTAACGCGGAAGCTAGATATCTCGATGGTTTAGCTCTTGGTAAACTAGGCTTTGAATTAGAAAATAGACGTGGAAATAACACGTATTTCGCTTACGTAAAAGCAATGTATCGTCCCGATACGACAGATATTAATTACCTGATTTACAGAAACGATTGGGTCGCACAAAAGTGGAATAATACCGTAAATATGGGACTTGAGCATAGATATGACTATAGCAAAGGCAGCGGTAAAATGATGTTCATGTTGAGGTCCTCGGCGCCGGGTTCAGATTATGATTATACGCAACTTCGTCTCGAAGTGGTGAACAAGAATTACCTCGGTAAAATTGGTTTTCATACACGCGTTATAGGTCAAATTGGCACTGGTTCTAATCTTGCGCCTGAGTCTGCTTTATTTGCTGCTGGCGCTTCTCCAGAGGAAATGATGGAGAATAAATTCGTCCGTTCGGCTGCCTTTTTTCCTCAGAATTGGAATGGGTTCGGAACCGGTACAAATAATTTTCAACACGGTGGAGGTTTAAATCTAAGGGGTTATGCCGGTTATTTATTGCCTTACGAACGACCTGATGGGGCTATTGTTCCGGCATATTCGGGTAATTCGGGCGCAGCTGTGAATGCAGAACTTGAATTTGACAGGTTATTCCCGATACGTCCTAAGTTTACTCGTAATTGGCTTAAAATCAATACCTATCTATTTGCTGATGCAGGTTTGTTACAGGCAAATGCAGTCGGTACAAAAATGGCTTTTAGTGATTTACGCGCCGATGCCGGGGTTGGAACTGCATTTACGATTAAAAAATGGGGACCTTTTAATATGGCTAAGCCACTTACAATTAGGTTCGATGTACCATTGCTGTTGACTCGTACGCCAGACGTTTCACCTGATTTCATTCAGTTTAGATGGGTTTTAGGTGTAGGTAGAGCATTTTAATTGGGCGCTCGGGCGGGCTTTACGCTGTAGTCATCCCCGCGAAAAGCGGGAATGAGCTGCCGCTGCAATCCCTAGCGCAAAATGTTAATCCTTCTTCCTCCTGAAAGGAATTAATTCAATAAGATCTTCAGCTGATTTTGAGAACCAAATAAGCCAAGCATAAATCAAAGATCCAAGAAGGGCATGACTTAATACATCAAGAATGACCGTTCCAAAAAGAGGCAGGAATGAAGTTGCAAAGTAGGCTGCCACTATTGCTCCAGTAATATAAAGCGTTCGTATATCAAAGGGTTGAAGCTTGAATCTCAGCCTTATAAAAGCAAACTTGAAAAAGTTATAAGCAAAGCTCGAAATACACGTAGCCCAAGCCGCACCTATTAAACCATATGCTGGAATTAATACGAACAACATAATCAGGTTTAGAATAGCAACTCCTATTAATGCTGCAGCACCAGCCTTGAAGCGAGAGCTATTAAAAATAATGGCTGTATTTGAGCCAGTCATTAAATTAAATAAAGCTGCAAGACTCAAAATTTTCACCACCGGAATTCCAGCTACGAAAATACCGGGCAACAGGGTAAAAAGAAATTTCACATTCAATACCACCATCAGAAACAGAAATCCTCCCAAAACATAGAGGTATCTGGATGATTTATAATAGATTTCTTTGATATTTTCCATGTCGCCGTGCTGCCATGAATTAGCAATTCTCGAATTAGCAACTTTATCGAGCGCATTAACCGGAGCTTCAATAAACGTAGGAATAAAGGCAGCCACACCGTAAACACCTACCAATGCCAAAGGAACGAACTGACCTAAAATAACCGCATCGAAAAGTTTTATCGCCATGGAAGCAATGCCAGCACCAAAAACGGTAAATCCGAAAATACCCATCTCTCTAATTACAGGCTTGGTAAATACCTTGAAATCAGGTATTAGTGAGAAATTACCGATTCTAACTATCTGAATTCCTAAGATTAAAATCTGAACAACAAAAGTGCCTACATAAGCCAGCACAAACTGATCGAGATTTAAATATCCAAGAGAATAGAATATGATTAATACAATAAAAAATATCCTAATCAACACCTCTTGCGCTAGAGCTGGAAGTAGAGGACGGAAAATGGCAAACAGGTAATTATTAATAATGCCAATCAGTGCAAATAGAAATGATAACGGTAGAGCATAAAGCAGATATTCAACAAACAGAGGTGATTCATCAATATATCTTCCTGCAATAAAATCCTTCAAAAAATACAAAACAGGAAATACTATGGCCGCACCTAGGATTGGGAACAAAAGAATAAGTCCTAAAAAACCGTGATGCTTTTTTTCAGCATTTCGAAATCTCGGGAAGAATTTGGTAGTTATGTTTCCCGCGCTGAGCGGTAAAACTGTAGAAATCAGAAACGAGAATGAATATAGCACTCTTGTTAAGCCAATTTCTTCGGCAGTAAGTAGCCAAGGTTGAATAACTAAAAGGCTCAGAAATCCAGTAATCATCCCCGCATAGGTGATAACAGCACTTTGAAGACCTTGCCTTTGAATTACGCCCATTGTCTTAATTAGCGATAAAATTACTTAGATACTTGGCTCTTTCATCCACACCAAAATATTTGGCCAAATATTCTCTATTTCTCTTTACTTGAAGACTTCTGTCTTCTTTTTCTGGATTTTTTGATCTTAAAAAATGGAGGACTTTCTGCAAATCAAAATCAGAAATTGTCAATCCCGGTGCATTCTTAAATTGTAATATTTCTTTAGTGCCGATATTCTCCAAAGTAATAGGGATACATCCTTCGCATATCCCTTCTAGAAGAACCATTCCAAATGCTTCAAACCTTGAAAATAAGCAAATGAATTGAGATTTTTGGTAATATTCCGCTAAGGCACTTCTTTCAATACTTGATATTAATTCAAGATTATTCAATGCCTGGTTTTTAACCCAGCGCAAAGCATCTTTATCCGGGCCAATAAGAATAAATTGATCATTCTCAGAAGCTTTAACGATTTCTAAAAAACGATCAACTCCTTTTATTTTCATTCTATCAATAGTAGAGCCTGCTGCTACATAAATTGCCTTGTAGCATGTGATGTTGCTTGAATTATTTTCAAAGCAGTTGATTCCTGGGTAGGCTACTTTGATTTTGGATTTCAGTTCAGACTTTCCAATAGTTTCTATCAATGTATCGCCTATATATTTACTAGAGCAGATAAGCAAATCTGCTCTATTGCAAGTATACTTTATAATAGCACTCCGAATTTTGCTTCTATGACCTCCGTAGTTTAATTGAGGGATTGAAACTGCATCAAAGCCTCCGATCGCGACAATGTATTTTTTAGTTATTAAGCTCTTAAGTATACTTGGCAGTAAACAATGATAGTCAGCAAACCAACAAAATACCAAATTATAACTATATATGTTTTTTGTCAAAAACCAAAGAAATTTTAATTGCGCTATGAATTGTGAAAATCCTTTTTTTGATCCAAAATGGTACTCTGTAACCTCATTTTTTTCTGAGAGTGCATCAATGTCTTGGGAAACAAAACTTGATTTGTTTGCATAAACAACAAGAACATGATTTCTTTTAGTCATTTGAATGGTCCAATAAAATGCCAAATATCGAACATTAAGATTACTGTGTAGATTTGAGGCTAATTTGAGTATTAAAATTGATGACTAAAGATATTGCACGAAATATATCCTTGAGGAATATTATAAAGAGAATTTATTCTAGGCCAAAATTTATCGGAAGATATTATTTAGTCAAATTAATAAGTTTGTTTTTTAAAGTCCCCAAAAGCCCCGTTGTAATTGAAGTATTCTCAGGGTTGAAGATAGAAGTTGACCCCCAAAAGGACAAAGGTGTTGAATCGGCACTGTTTTATACAGGAACATATGAAGCAGGTACTTTGTCTTTTATTACTGACTACTTAAATGAAGGAGATTGTTTTGTTGATATAGGTGCTAACATAGGATTAATGTCGATTACAGCCGCCCAGAAAGTTGGTGTGAAAGGAAAAGTCGTTTCTTTTGAGCCCAATCCCTCAACCGCTGATATTCTAAATAGAAATATAGTTTATAACAGGATAAATAATATAGAAGTCATACCAATTGCATTGGGAAGTGCCCTAGGAAAAGCTTTCATATATCCGAACTGGCATATTAACCGAGGAGGGGCTTCATTAATTCGCAAACTAGAAGGAGAAGCAGGAATAGAGGTTGAAGTAAGTACATTGGATAGGTTAATGGACAAAAGAAATTTGAAACCCCAAATGCTGAAAATTGATGTAGAAGGTTTTGAGTTAGAGGTTCTGCGAGGAGCTAGTTCATGCCTGCAGAATGAATTTCCCCCAATTGTAATCGTTGAAATTAGTGCCGAACGTGAGACTTCTGGCGGGCATTTTAGTTCAATTCTAGAATACATCAATCTTCAGAATCAATATGATTTCTATGTTAACAATGGAGGTAAAGAATCGAAAAGTACCTTAAAGAAAATTGAGTATGATGGAAAATTACCATCACATGATAATGTTTATTGTATTCCTCTTTGGGTTCTAAATAAGTAATTGTAAAAGTGGCAAGTTTATTTAGTAGGTAAGTATCAATTGAAAGTAACTCTAAAGGGTTATTATTTGATTAAATTGTATTATTAATTTCAAGTTGGAAATATAATGCTCTTGTAATTGTCCTTTTCTAAGTTTACTTTTGACATAAATATTCTCATTTGATATAAATAACCTAACCAAAATGAAAAAAAATCTTTACTTTATTTTACTATCGTTCATAAGTTGCCAAGTTTTTGGCCAAACAACGGTAACGCTAGGTCCTTCGCAAGACGCAGCTATTGGATTCCACAATGGGTTCAACACAGCGAACAATAATTACAACAACGCAACTCAATTTGCTGCTTACTGCATTCCCGGGACAAATACTGGAATTAACGTAAATCGTGCATTGATGCAATTTGATTTCTCTTCAATTCCAGCTGGAGCAATTATTACTTCTGCAAATCTGAATTTTTACAAAATTCCCGTTTTGGGAGTGCTTTCAGGACACACGGTTGGTAACAATCAATCGTATTTAAAAAGGATTACGCAGAGTTGGAATGAGGCAACAGTTACTTGGAACAACGCACCTATTTCAACAACAGATAATCAGGTCATATTGGCTGCTGCTGTATCACCAGCTCAAGATTTCTTAAATATTGACGTGTTAGAAATGGTTCAATATTTTGTTGCAAATCCGTTAAATAATTTTGGATTTCTGTTTGGTCTTGTTAACGAAACACCTACTAGAGTTTTAGGCTTTTGTTCCAACTCTTACCCAGAAGTTGAGCTTAGGCCAACATTGCAGGTTACTTACTGCGTTCCTTCTTTACTATCAATTACCGCACTTGGCAGCGCAACAATCTGCGAAGGGGGTTCTGTAGAGATAAATGTTGAAGCAAATTCAAATTTTGAGTGGAGCGATGGGGGAAATCAAAATCCAAGAACAATAAGTTCTAGCGGTACTTATTTTGTTCAGTCTACTGGTGCTTGTGCTTCTGTTTCTAATTCAATTGAAGTTTTAGTTAATAGCAACCCAGTTATACCTGTTATTTCGCCTTCTGGAGTTGTAAATATCAATGAAGGTAGCAGTGTTATTTTAACTTCTTCACCAGCATCTGCTTATGAGTGGACACCAGGAGGTGAAACAAGTCAATCAATCAATGTATCCGTTGGCGGTAGTTATTCCGTTAAAGTTTACAATGAAAATGATTGTTTTTCAGTATCAACTTCTACAACTGTCAATGTATTTCCTGTAATCGAACCTCCAGCGCCATCAAGCTGCACAGCTGTTGAAGTAATTTCTTACGAACCGGCTAAACAAAATGATGGCATAGTTCTTCCTGATTCAAGAATTATTGCTGGCAAGGCATTAGGTGTTCCTCAAAATAATGATAACACAGTTGGCGAAGATGATTACAACTTTGTTTCTCTCGGATTTGGTGGAAGTATTACACTTAGAATGAGCGGGCCAATTGCAAATGGTGAAGGAAATGATTTAAAAGTAACAGAGACAACATTCGGGACATCTAGTGGAAATTGCACAAGATATCCAGAAACGATTATGGCCTTCGCTTCGCAAGATGCTTGTAATTGGGTTTATTTAGGAAGAGGATGTCAGGATACCGAGTTTGATTTAGGAGAACTTGATTGGGCAGAGTTTGTAAAATTAGTTGATGCTAGTCCAACTGATGCATCTTACAATGGAAGTGTTGCTGACGGGTATGATGTAGATGGTGTTGAATGCCTTAATGGATATAGAGAGAATCCTGAAATGCAAGATTTGGGAAATTCTTATGCTGAAAGTGTAATTGATTTTGCACAAGGCGCCAAAAAGAATGGAACACCAGTTTCAATGTCTCGTTCATTTCCTGAATTAGCTTTGGGAGCCCCACAAAATACAAATACAGTTAATTTCTTTTCACTTGGTTTTGGAGGAAGTATAACTTTGAAATTAGGGTACGTGGTTTTTGATAAAGAAGGAAACGACATAGAGGTTGTTGAAACTTCATATGGAAACCCTTCATGTGCTTCGTACTCAGAAAGAGCCCTTGTTGAAGCGTCATTAAATGGTGAAGATTATTTTGAGTTAGGAGAAATTTGTTTAGATGGTATGGTTGATTTCAGCGCTCAAGGTTTGATAGCAGCTCAGTATATTAGAATTACTGACCGCTCAGCAATGTCAAATTTTGGTTCAACTGCTGATGCATATGATCTTGATGGAATTATTGTGCTTCAACCAGGATGCAGTACCACTAATCCTGATGCCAGAAAATTAGAAGATTTAACAAGTCCGGATGAACTTGGACAAATTTCAATAGCTCAAGGAATAACTAAAAACTTCTATTCAATTAGTTTCTCTTCTATGGAGCAGAGCGAAAAGTATGTAATTGAAGTGTATAATATTTCAGGACAACTCGTATCATCTGAAAAGGTTAGCATACCTGCTGCGACAGTGACTTCTCATCAAGCAAATCTTAATTCACTAACAGATGGGATTTATCTTGTAAGAGCTCAAAGTGCAACCAATTCACAATCATTTAAAGTGATTAAAAACTAGATTGTAATAAATTCAATCATTAAAGAAGCGCTCCAATATTTTTGGGGCGCTTTTTTAGGCTAAAGAGGTTCTGTTTTTCAAATGGAATACTAATAATTTCTATTTCTATAATGCTAATAAATGAAAATTAGATTATCAACTTAAATAAGTTATCGGAAAGTTTTTATTTCTGAAATAAGAATAGTTTTATATTTGATAATTGTTCCAAAATAAATCAAAAATCTGTGAAAAGCCTTGTATTTTTAATTTCATGGATGTTATTATCTATTGATTCTTCATGTCAAATTAGTATCAATTTGGATCCAAGTCAACTTGCATCCATAGGATACCACGATTCTTACAATACAGCAGACAATAATTATAACAATGCCGATCAGTTTGCAGCATACTGTATTCCGGGAGGAGCAACTGGAGTCAATATCAATAGAGGGCTTATTCAATTTGACTTGTCTGGGATTCCAGTAGGTTCCACTATTATTAGTGCCTCGCTGTACCTTTATAAAATACCTCCAATTGGAACTTTAGTTAATCATACTATTGGCAATAATGAAAGCTTGATTCAGCTTGTTAATTCTCCATGGGATGAATCAACTGTAACGTGGAATACCGCACCTGGATCAAATTCGGTTAATCAAGCTGTCCTCGATCCTTCTTTAGTTGGTGATGAGAATTACGTTGTTAACTTAACTGCATTAGTTCAATACCATGTCAACAATCCTCCTCAAAATTTCGGCTATCTGCTAAGATTGACAGACGAAACTATAAATAGAGTTATGATGTTTACATCGGATGTGTATAGTGATGAATCATTGCACCCAACACTTAATGTAGTTTATTGTTCTACAATAGAAGAGATTACCATCGTCGCTAATGGACCAACGCAATTTTGCGAGGGTGAAGATGTGTCATTATTAGTTAATTCAGTCGTTCCCTTTATCTGGAATGATGGCGGATCAAATAATCCACGTGTAATTAACACTTCTGGAATTTATACTGCAACCACCACTGAAGGCTGCATTGTCACTTCCAATGCTATAGAAGTCTTAATTGATGAAGAATTGTCTGAGGCTCAAATTTTAGCAAATGAAATAATTAACGTCTGTTTGCCAGATGATGTAGTGCTGCAATCATCTCAAAACACTCTGAATGTTTGGTCTACAGGAGAAACTAGTCAATCTATTACTGTTAATTCTGAGGGTGTTTATACTTTATCCCGATCGAATTCGTGTAATTCCGTGATAGATTCGGTACAAAT
>JBBEBC010000068.1:13317-31781 GCA_040882555.1 Bacteroidia bacterium | reverse complement strand
AGCAATGAAGTAATGGCTATGCAAGGAACTAAGCATGGTGTAGGAATTAAAGATATTGAGGTTGATACAAAAGGAAATATATTTTTCATTAATGCTATTGCTGAGAAACCATTTCCAGATTGGGATGATGCAAGATGGATTCGTGTATCTATAATTCCTGCCAATGGAGGAACAATAACTTCTTCAGACATTGAATTAACTGGAGGCAACCCAATTAATGGGTTGATTTCAACCAGCGAAAATGGGAATGTTTTCGTTTGCGGTTATTATGCCCAACTTACAGATCCGAAAGATGGAGGTAAAGAGTTTTTTGGAGGCTCATACGTGGCTCAAATTTCACCTGTTACAGGAGAAGTTATGAAGGTTGATGAAGTTGAACTTACTGATAATCAGAAAAAAGCACTTTACATTAGCAGTATGAATCCCAATTCACCTCCAAGGTCTTATTACCGAGAAATGAATAGCATGATTCCACTAAAACTTTATGTAGATGCTTCAGGCAATACTACGTTAGTGGGAGCAGTTGAATATAGTGTTACAACAACTTCTACAAAATCTTCGAGAACTACATTTTACTCAAACTCCATGCTTGTAAGTAAATTTAAAAGCACTTGTGAAGTGGCTTGGCAAACGGTAATTCCTCGAGCGGCTTTTCTTAACTCTATGAGTTATGGTCTTTATCCTTTAGTTTATTTCGATAAAGGAAAAACCTTTGTTCTTTTTAATGATGACGAGGAGAATATACCCATCTTATCGCAAGTTGCTTCGGGTAAAAAATCAAGCTCCAGTTCAAAATCATCCTCTTCTAAACCATTTAAACCAAAAGACTATCCCCCAACTGAAACAGATGAAGTTGAAAAAATGGAAAGTTGGAATTTGAAAAGTACAGCTCTCAGATTTACCACCATTGACGAAACTGGTAAGTGGAAAGTAGATTGGTTAACACCAGAAGGGGCAGAAGACAAAGATAAAATTCCAGCTATAGAAGGAACCGTGCTGCATAGAGATTCTAATAATGATATAATTACCTCTGTATATACGAAGTATGGGCCTTTTGGCTTGAAAAAATCAGCTACCGCTAGAATCAAACTTAATTAATAGTATAGCTTTCAAGGAACTGCAGAATGGCAACATAAATCATCTGCAGTTCCTCTTTCTTTATAGTATAAGGAGGAGTCACATAAAGAACATTACCTAAAGGCCTCAAATAGATTTCTTTATTTAAAAAGTACTGGGTTATCTCTGCTGCCGCAGGATTTAGATATCCTCTCTCTTTGCTCGTTTTTAGTTCAATGGCAAGAATGCAACCCAGGTGTCGTGCTTCAAATACAGAAGGGTGATTTAAAACCTCATTTAGAAAATTCTGATGCTGAATTTCAATCTCTTCAATATTAGCAAGTGTTTCATCTAACTTTAGCAATTCAAGCGAAGCGAGAGCCGCAGTGCAAGAAATCGGGTTCGCAGTAAAGGAATGCCCATGAAAAAATGTCTTACGTTTCTCCTCGCTAATAAAGGCTTCATAAATAAACTCTGGGGCAGCTGTTACCCCTAAAGGTAAAGTTCCGCCGGTAAGAGTTTTCGATAAGCACATAATATCTGGCTGATTTTCCAAATGCGAGCAAGCAAATGGTCTAGCCGTTCTGTAAAAGCCAGTGAAAACTTCATCAGCAATGCTTATAACACCATGTTTTCTGCATTCAGCTATCATATTACTAAGCCTTTCGGCCGAATGCATCCGCATTCCATTCGCCCCTTGTACCAAAGGTTCAAATATAAATGCAGCCACATCTCCCAATTCTAATTGAGCCAATAATTGTGATTCTGAGTCAACTAAATCGCTCTCTGGAGCATCAATAAATTCAACTTCAAACAAATAATCATTAAAAGGAGCTGAGAAAGCATTCCTTTCAGCAACAGCCATTGCACCGAATGTATCGCCATGATAAGCATTCCTAAAGGCAATAATCTTTTTTCTTCTTTCACCTGTATTATAAAAATATTGCAAAGCCATTTTCAAGGCCACCTCGACTGAGGTAGAACCATTGTCAGAATAAAAAATCCTGCTTTGGTTTCCGGGCAATAATTCAATCAGCTTTTCAGCTAGCTCTACAGCAGGCTCATGGGTAAAACCTGCAAAAATAATATGCTCGAGCTTTTGAGCTTGTTCGTAGATTCTTTTGGCAATATATGGATGAGCGTGTCCGTGTGCATTTACCCACCAACTGGCAGTGGCGTCGAGGTATTTTTTCCCATCCTCGGCAAAAAGCCAGCAGCCTTCTGCTCGGGTAATTCCAATAGGTAAAGCACTTGTTGCCACTTGCGTAAATGGATGCCATATTACCTTGCTATCTCTCTCCTGCAAACTCATAAATGACTAAAGTTCTCCGCTTGAGATTTTACAAATGCTTTGCTAACCTTCTTAACTTCATCAATTCTACCAAGCATGTTCAGGCCTGTCATTTTCAAAATCACTTCTTCCGTATCTTGATTTTCTTTCCCATTAAAAATAATTCCCTTCACAGGAATATTCCTCGTCAGCAAACTTTCAGCACTTAATAAGGTGTGGTTTATACTTCCCAAGTAATGACGACTCACCAAAACTACTTCAACATCCCAACTTTTAATGAGGTCTATATATAATGTATCAAAATTAAAAGGCACCATGAGTCCGCCTGCTCCTTCAATAATCAACCGGTTTTCACTTTCAGGAATTCCAATTTCTTCTTTTTGTATTTCAATTCCTGCCATCCTAGCCGAAGCATGGGGAGAAAGAGGGTAGGGCAGTTGAAATGCTTCAGCAAAGAAATGGCTGTCTTTATTTGATACAAGTGATTTAACATGAATCGTATCGCTATTGTCCAAATCTCCTGCTTGTATTGGTTTCCAGTAATCTGCTTTAAGAGCTTCACATAAAATAGCACTTGCAACTGTTTTTCCAACTCCTGTGCCTATACCAGTGACAAATATTGGTTTCAATCGACTCATCTAATTATGCAATTATTTACTCTGGTTAAGGAAGAAGAAAAATGCTAGTTCGTAGCTCATCAAACCGAATCCAGAGATAATGCCTTCCGCCGAAGGCGAAATAAAACTGATGTGTCTAAAATCTTCCCTGCTCATCACATTACTTAAATGCACTTCAATAACAGGAGTTTTGATTGCTTTAACAGCATCTCCAATTGAAACAGAAGTATGCGTATAACCTCCTGCATTTAGAATAATACCATCAAAATCTCCGTTTGCCTGCTGAAGCTTGTCAATAATTTCTCCTTCTATGTTACTTTGAAAATAACTCAATTCAAGTTGAGGATACTTTGCCTGCCAGCTTAAAAATGCATCATCAAAACCGAGTTTCCCATAAATTTCAGGTTCGCGCGAACCGATAAGGTTTAAATTTGGTCCGTTAAGAATAAGCAATTTCATAAGCACGAAAGTACAACAGAAAAATGGACTGGAAATCTGCCATACGAGGCTATAAGGCTTATCTGAAGCTAGAAAAATCTCTTTCAGAGAATTCCATTCAGGCCTATGTGCGTGATATCATGAAACTTGTAAGCTTTTATGAAACGCACGGTATGACGGTTGGGCCGCTTCATGTAGAAACTGAACATTTAAAAGGCCTTCTTAAATGGTGCAATGAGTTGGGCATGCAGCCTGTTTCTCAAGCACGTATGATTTCAGGTTTACGGTCATTCTTTCATTATCTCTTGCTTGAAAATGAGATAAAAGACGATCCTTCCGACTTAATTGACCTACCTAAACTGGGTCGCAAGCTGCCCGATACCTTATCCATGGAGGAAATCGACGCTCTTATTGAAGCAATTGATTTAAGCAGTCAGGAGGGTGAGCGAAATAGAGCCATTCTCGAAACTCTTTACAGTTGCGGGTTGCGAGTTTCGGAGTTAGTGAATCTTAAAATTTCCGACTTGCATTTTAATGCCGGGTTTTTAAGGGTTATAGGTAAAGGCGATAAAGAGCGAATAGTTCCAACTGGAGCTGTGGTTAAGAAGAGGCTAGAAGATTATATCCAATATTCAAGGGTTAAAATTGCCCCTAAAACGGGGGAAGGCGATATCGTTTTTCTCAACAGAAGAGGCAAAAGACTTAGTCGCGTGATGATTTTTCTGATGATTAAAGACCTTGCCGAGAAGATTGGATTAAAGAAGCAGATTAGTCCGCATACCTTTCGGCATTCTTTCGCAACATCACTTGTTGAAGGAGGTGCAGACTTAAGAGCAGTGCAGGAAATGTTAGGTCATGAAAGCATTACTACCACAGAGATTTATACACATCTTGATAGGGAATATTTAAGAGAAGTGATTATCGGATTTCATCCTCGCGCCTAGCGATAAAGAGAATTATTTGTTCTCAATTAAAAATCATTTTCGTTCAACTTCGTCGTTGCATAAGCATACGAACTTCAAAAAATCGGCTTATGTTCAATCAATCAAAAAGCTCTACCATTTCATTTAATGAAATTGTATTTGAGCACAGAAATAAAAGTTATGGAGCCTTCCAACTTAGAAAAGAGCAGGACAATAACCTGTTTACTGGCTTTTTTATAACTGCTGCAAGCTTTGCAATTACAGTAGGTTGCATCTACATCAGCTTTTTTCGTCAAGCGCCTACGGCCTTGGCTGAAAAGTATTTAGATGTCAATGAACGAGTCCTCGAAATCATCAATCTTGATGTACCCGAAACGCCGAAAGCGGCAGATCCGAAAAAGAATATAGCTCCTCCTGCTGGCAGGAATGAGCTCAATAAAGATGATCTTCCGCCAACTCCTGATCCAAATGTTTCTAAAAATGAAAAGGAGGAAAAGAAGAACGAAAATCCTGATACACTTGCCTATAATGCAAATGGCACCGGCGATAAAGGTTTAGTAACTCCATCTGAGGGCAACTCAAAAGGTTCAGAAACGGGAAAAGGCTCAGGCGAAAATAAAGGTCCTGAGATTAGAGATTTTGTAGAGATAATGCCTGAATTCCCAGGTGGCATTGAAAATATGTATTCGTTTTTAGGAAAAAACCTCAGATATCCAACTCGACTCAGAACTGATCGAATCAGCGGGACCGTCTTCGTTTCTTTTGTCGTGAATTCTCAAGGTAAAATAGGAAACGTTGAAATATTGCAAACTCCTGACGCTGGCTTCAATGAAGAAGTTATCAGAGTAATTAGCAAAATGCCAGTTTGGAAACCAGGGTATCAATCAGGACAAGCAGTTCCAGTAAGATTCAGAATGCCAGTAAAATTCACTATTCGATAATCCCTTAATATGCAGAAAGATTATGCTGCAACAGTAGATTTAAACACCTGGTCGATTTTTTCCGCTAGGTGTTTATCTTTTTCGGTAATCGCGTTTTCCTGATCATGCGTATACAAATAGATATCTACCTTATTATATATGTTTCTGATTTCAGGATGATGGTTAACCCTTTCTGCGATTAAGGCTACCTTGCTTATAAAAGCAAACGCTTCTATAAAGTTTTTGAATTCGAAATTCCGGTGTAGTTTTTCGTCGACTGTTTCCCACATAAAAAGCGCTTTTAAAAAAATAGCAAGCGCCAAATTTACACCAATAAGGTTAGTTCAAACATTATTTAACTAAATTTAAGTTTTGGATTTATGTTAGTTGTTCGCGTAGTTCTTATTGTATTCTTGTTTACTACTGGAGTAGTTCAATCTCAAATAAATCACTTTCAAGAGCTTAAGAGTATTTCAAACGGCGAATCTAAGTTCAAAAGCCTTAATCAAAATAATGTGAACGAGGAGGTTCAATCCCAAGTTACTCATCACTTAAATGCTTTTTGGGCCTTATCTCCTTCATCCCGTTATTTAAAAGGTACTGTTAGACATTCTTTTACATATGATACGCTAAAAGGAAAGAACCTTAGACTCTTACTAAGTAATGAGCTTACTGTAGATTCTGTTTTAGGCATTTCAAGTGAAATTCTAAGTTTTCAACATCAGAATAACAGACTAGAAATAGACCTTCTGGCTTTTAATCACGGTGATGAAGTAAAGGTTGAAATCTACTATCAAGGTGAACCACCAACAACAGGCTTCGGTTCGTTTGAAATAAATCTAAGTCCATACGGTAGACCATACATTTACACCTTATCTGAGCCTTATGGAACAGGCGATTGGTGGCCTTGCCCTGTTTACCGGAATGTGAAAATTGATTCAATAGACATATTTGTTGAGACTCCTCGTGAGATGTATGCAGCAGGAAACGGACTGCTTCAGTCGATTGAAGATTCAGGCGAAAAATGGATTCATCATTGGAAACATAAATATCCTATTGCGCCTTATTTAATTGCAACTGCCGTTGGAGAATATCTTGTAAGGGTTGATACTGTTCAAATACAAAATGCCTCTTTGCCTGTGTTGGATTATATATATCCAGAGGAGGTTCATTTTTGGGATGCGACCGATTATAGGTTTGAGCCCATGATTCAGTTTCTAGATAGTTTATTGGTTCCTTACCCTTTTTCTAACGAAAAGTACGGTCATGCGCAGTTTCCTTGGGGAGGAGGAATGGAACATCAAACCATGAGTTTTATGTTCAATTCGGGAGAGTCGCTAACAATTCATGAACTTGCCCATCAGTGGTTTGGTAATTTTGTTACCTGCGGTTCATGGTCAGATATCTGGCTAAATGAGGGCTTCGCAACCTACCTAAATGGAGTTTATTTTGAAAGGTTCAAGCCCAACGAATTTGATAACTGGAAAAAAGATTTAAAAGAATACATTCTTACTGATCCTTTAGGATCCGTATATGTCAACGATACGACTTCTGTTCCTGAAATTTTTAGTGGTAGATTAAGCTATGCAAAAGGCGCAATGGTTCTTCATATGCTTAGGAATAAAGTCGGAGACATAGCATTCTATGCAGGATTAAGGAAATACTTAATCGATTATTCTAATGCTGGCTATGCTTGTACTTCAGATTTCATGGAAGCGATTGAGTTTACTTGTTTCTGTGATTTGGAGACGTTCTTCAGCGATTGGATTTATGATGAAGGGCACGCTGTAGTAGAGGTAAATTGGTCTTGGAGTAATGGAATTCTCGAACTTGGTCTAAACCAGAATAGTTCAGCTAATTTATTATCGGCAAAGGAACTTAAGCTGCCTTTGACTTTATTTTCAATTGATTCAGATACAACCGTTTTTATCAGTCTAGAAAATCTTGATGAATCAATTAATATAAACTATTCCAAGACGGTTTTAGACATAAAAGCAGATGTTCGTTTTGATGTTTTGGCTGAAGTGAAAATTAAGAAAGTGCTAGCTTCTAATGAAGCGGGAAAATATCTACTTTATCCCAATCCGGCACTTACTGATGTTGCGTTAATTGCATTAAATGGATTGGAAATTCCAGAATTTGTGTCGGTTTATAATTCTGTAGGTCAAAATTTAGGGAGTCTTCAGGTGAGTTCCCAAGGTGCATTAGACCTTTATGCAACGCATAACCTTTCTGACGGCTTGTATTGGGTGTTGTTCAGTATTGAAAATGAGATGTTTAAATTGCCGCTAGTCATCTCTTCTCAAAACTAATTATTAATGCAAATTAATTGGGATGTAAGATTATTTCGTATTTTTGCTGGTTCCTAACCTGTAAAAATGCGCATATCTAAGCTTGTAATTCCTAAAGTTTATAGCGTAAAACTATTGATTAATAATGGTTTGCGTTCTTTTGTGTGTGCTTTTAACACTTTGATAAATCTGCGATTTTTTAAAGGTATTTCTGATGTGATGTATAGCGTATTTTTTGCAAAAAATGCACGAAACCTTGATTTACTTACAGGTTTTTCGGGCAATGCGAAAACTTTTATCAACATACTTCGTTCAGCATGCCAGAAGATTTATCATGAAATAGTGCAAATGACAAACTTTACTAACCGAAATGCCGGAAATAACCGGCGAAATAGTGATCATCTTAAGCCTGTTAAAAGTTTTGAAAAGCTTTTAAACGGGCAGATTGCGTTCAATAATATTGCTAACCCCCTACCTATGAATACAATTACACCTAACAAAAAGAAGTACTTTTCTTCGGTAAACAAAAGTTTACTGCGGTCCTTAGTACTTGCATCTTTTTTCATTCTGGCATTCGCCGGATTCGAAAACGGCCTTAACGCGCAAGTCACCTATACCTCCACAACTGCTGGTAACTGGTCAACTGTTGTTTGGTCCCCAGCTGGAACTCCGGGTCCTGCCGACAATGTAATCATTAACCACAACATTACAGTTAATACTGCAGTGTTAATTAATGAACTAACAGTCAATGCAGCCCGAACTTTAACCATATCTGGTTTTGACTTTACAGTTACAGGTTCAACTGTTGTTTCAGGAATTTTAACTGATAACAACAATGGAGGCGAGAACGCATTCCGTGGTACTCTCTTGGTTAACACTGGAGCAACCTTCACCAATACAGGAGCTAGTAATTTTGTATTTGGAGGTAATATCACAAATAATGGTGTTTTTAATAAAACCAATACCAGTAATTCGACATTTGATGCTACTTTAAGTATTTCGGGCTCTGGAGCTCTTACCTTTAGCGGTGCATTGATTTTATCAGCAGATGCCGTGGTAACATCGACTGCTACGGTAAATGTTGTTGCTGGAAACACTTTAAATGGAACAAACGCTGGTTCTACTTGGATAAACGGACCAGGTTCAGTTTTAGACTACAAGAATGCTACTGCACCGATGGCGTCGGGTAGTTTTCAAGCAAATGGAATTGGTAACACAGTAAATTACAGCGGAGGGGCACAAACCATCAGGGATGCTGCATACCACAATCTACTTTTAACAGGTTCAGGAACCAAGCAGGTACCTGACGTTACTATTGCCGGAAATCTAGCTAGAACAGGAGTTGCTATTAACTTCACAGGTTCAACTATTTTATTCTCAGGTACTTCTAATGCTACCTACACATTTTCAGGAGCTCAAACATTTCCGAATGTTGTTGTCAATAAAGCAGGTGCTAGTTTAACATTAACTCCTTCAGGAACTCTAACTACTACCTTCGGTTCTCTTACAGTAGCTGCGGGAACTCTCAATTTTGGAACAACAAATACAACCCTCACAATTCAAGGTGATATTTCTGGTGCCGGCTCTGTTAGCATGTCAGGAGGAGCTCACACACTCAATTTAGGAGGAGCCTCAAATGCAATTGGTAGTTTAATAACAGCAGCTGCTACAAGTTCTTCTACAATCAACTACAATAGAGCAGGAGATCAAACACTTATTTCCACCCTGAATTGCAAGAACGTAACACTAAGTGGAAGCGGTGATAAAACATTATCAGGCGGATTGTTTATTGATGGAGTGCTGAATTTCTCGACAAACGTTAAAATGATTCTAGGGGCAAATAGCTTAAAGTTATCTGCTAATGGATCACTACTTCCAACATTAGCGACTTCTTGGACTGCTTCAAGGATGATTGTTACTGATGATATTGGAAGCTTTGTAAAAGAAGGAACAACTCCAAATCATTTCTTAGTCAACTTACCTGGAGGTCGTTTTCCAGTCGGGTCAAATGGATTTTACACTCCGATGACTTTAACAAGCTTAACATGTTCATTTGTTGGTACTGGAGCTATTTCAGTTCGTGCCGTACCTGAACGTCAGCCTAATATACCTTATTTCAATAATGCGCTTATTAAATATTGGGATGTTGTAACAACTAATCTTAATGGAATTACGGCTAGCGTTAGATTTAATTTTACTCCAGCAGAAGTAATTGGTTCTGTTGCCCTATACCAACCTCGAGTTTGGGATGGTTCTTCTCTTAACACAGTTAATGGACCTAGTACACCAGGTTCTAATCCATTCTTTAGTAATGGATCTGGTTTTCTTACTGGTCAGTGGACTGCTTTTGACCCAACCGTGAGAACTTCTTTATACAGTTACCAGTCAGGCGATTGGGCAGATCCAAATACTTGGACAACAGACCCGTCTGGTTCAACTCTTGTTTCACCAATAGTACCTGGTCCCGGAGATCAGGTAGTAATCTTAAATGGAAGAACGGTTACTTCTGCAGCAGATAGAATCATTGGTTCATTAACCATACAAGAAGGAGGAACTCTAGATATTGGCAACACCACAGGAAATGACTTTGGTGTGGTTGATGGAAAAGGAAGACTTCGCTTGTCATCCGTAAATTTCCCAACTGGCTCTTTCGCTCAATTTGTTTCTTCTACCGGTGGAACTGTAGAATATTATAATCTCCCTGCCGGAAGTAACAATCTTGCAACAACTCAGATTACCTATAACAACTTAATTGTAAATAGTTCAAATGCAACATCGTTTAGTTTAACGATGCCCAACAATAACCTTACTTTAAATGGTAATCTATCCATTATAAAGTCGTCAACAGGAACACCTACCTTCAATGTTGGAGGTACTACCGGTAATAGAACTTTAACTGTATTAGGGAATGTTTCGATAGCGCTTGGTTGTAACATCGGAGTTTCAAGCTACAATGGAGCCCATAATTTTAATATTCATGGTAACCTTACTGTGAATGGTACAATAGATCTTCAGAATGGTGCGCCTTGGTCTAACTCAACTAGTGGGGAGTCATTAATTACCTTCTTAGGTGCAACTGTTAATACAACAGCGACTTTCGGTCCTGCAGCAGTTGCTGATTTTTATGACTTTAGAGTAAATAAAAATGACGGATATGAGCTTTTTGTATCTGCTTCTCCTTCATCAACTGTTGATTTTAATGGTAATGGAAAAACTATTGAGCCAATTTCAGGAACCTTAAGACTTGGCCAGAATATTTCTGTGCCGAGACTAAATGGTCCGAGTGGAGGTAACTATGATTTAGGAGCACCTGGACTTATACCTACACTATGGATTGATGGCGCAAACGTTACAGATGGAGGAGTAGGAGGCGCAATTGTACCTTATGGAACTATTAGAGTCACTGCAGGGTCTTTAACTTGTGAAAATGGTCAACGATCTATCGTTATTAGAGAGTCTGGATTTTTGAAGATTGAAGGAGGCGTTGTTAATATGGGATTATTCAGGACATCTGTTACTGCTGTTACTCACCGTGGAGCATTTCAGATGACAGGAGGTACTTTAAATCTTCTTGGAAATGGGACTAATAACTACTATGCTGTATTCTCTCTAGCCTACCCAGAGAATGTGTTTAACATGACAGGAGGTACTATCAATATTACAAAAGCAAATTCTGGAGGAATTACTCCTTCCGGAGGAATAATGATTGCATCATCTCCTCAAAACATTAACGTAACAGGAGGTACTGTAAATGTCAATGTAACAGGAAACTTCCTTTTTGATATTGCTTCAACAGCGCCATTCTATGATTTGAATATTGGTCAAGCTTCAGCTGGAACTGGTCGTGTTCGCTTAACAGATATTGAATGGTCATACGATGGAAGTACTGGTAACAGGGCTACTATCAATGCTCAACCTCTTGTAGTATTGAATAATCTAAACATCAATACTGGTAATTCGGCAATTCTAGAAACTCAAGAACAAGATGTAGTTGTTGGAGGGAATTTCTTAATTGCGAATGGAGCTGAATTACGTTCAGGCAGTAATTCATTAATTTTTAATGGCAATTCTACTCAACAATTTACAATAAATGGTTCTGCTACTTCTGCTTCTAGCGGAGGTGGTTCAAATTTTGCTAACGCGCCAGAAAATATCGTTAATGGAGGAAATTACACGCTCGAAGGATTAACTTCTGCACAGAATGTTGAAATGTCTCCGTTTGGTGCAATGACGGCTGAGCGTATTATGGAAACTAATCAAAATGGTTTGCATAGATTTTATACACCTTTCATTCCAACCTCTGGTCCAGTCACAACGAGTATATATGTTAAGCCTAATGGTCGGACATGTGTTTCTCTTCAACTTGGTACTTTTGGCGGGACATTAGCGATAGCAAGATTTAATCTTTCTGGAGCTGGTTCAGTAGTTTCAACAAACGGAAATGTTATTAGTGCGGGTATAACATCTGAGCCTAATGGCTGGTACAGGATATTTGCCACTTCAAATGGAGCTGCTGATTATAGAATGCGTTTGTATTTAGGTAATGCAAGTTGTATTGATTCTTATACTGGAAATGCAAGTTTAGGAATATATGCTTGGGGCTTAAAGATAGAAAGTGGAACTGCACCAACTCCTTACACTTCAGAAGCAGCTACTGCTGGTATCAATAGCTTGGAAGTTAATAAGGCTACTGGTTCAACAGTTTCAATCTTAGGTGCTGTCACTGCTTTAAATGTTAATGGTGGTTTAAGAGTAAATACTGGTTTCTTAAATATTGGTGGCATCACCTTAAATGTTGCTGGTAATATTGTTAATAGTACCCAGGTGCAAGGTACTTCGCTATCGAAAGTTCGCATGTTTGGTACTTCTACACAAAGTATTTTTGGAGAAGCTCCAGGTTCATTTGTTAATCTTACTTTAGATAATACTGGTGGTGTTGCGGGCGATGCTCAAGTGAATATGCTTTCGGACTTCACAATTCAAAATCAACTTGAACTTGTTAGCGCCAGAGTATTGTCTATTAACAATCATAAAATAACACTTCCTGCATCGGCATCTATTGTTGCAACTTCAGGGGCATTTAGCCCTAGCAAATTTATACGTACTTCTGGATTCTTATCAGATGGTGGTATAGTTAAAACTTACAGTAGTTCATCTAACTCATTTACTTTCCCTTTTGGATCAGGAACAAATTATACTCCTGCAACAGTAGCTTTTACTTCAAACCCTACAACTTATGGAAGTTTGAATTTGAGACCTGTTAATGCACAGCAATTATATGTAACAGATCCTCAGGCTTTACCTTATTATTGGAAAGTTATTTCAAATGGATTTTCAGGAATCCCTGCTAATTCAATGAACTTCAGTTTCAATTATGGGAATCTTGCTGATGATGTTGCTTACATTCCAGGATATTACAATTTTCAAGAAATAGCATATACTACAGTCAACGATGTTAATGCTGTTGATGAAACTACTAATACAATTAGCTTCAACTCATTTAATAAGCTAGATGGTGACTTTACAGCAGGTGCTCCAGCAGCTTTTGGAGTAGTTGTTCCATATTACAGTCGTACAAATGGCAACTGGAATACTCCTTCAACATGGTCTAATGATCCTGTGTTAACTCATACAGGAGCTGCGTCGGGAACGATTCCAAGTGCATCAGTTCCAGTTTTCATTGGAAATGGAACTACTGCTTTCCACACGGTAACCGTAACAACAGATAATACCTTAGCTGGATCATTAATAATCGATGCAGGGGCTACTCTTAATGTTGGTTCTACTATTGGTAATAATTTTGGAGCGCTACCGTATGCAACTGCAGGCGGAGCAGGAAGATTGAGAATTTCATCTGCCACAGCAACCGCAGAATTCCCTGGTGGTGACTTTGGATTGTTCTTTACAGTTCAAGGTGGTACTACAGAGTATTATGGTTCTACATCCTCTTTCTCAGCCCCTGCTACTACAGGAGCTCCTACTAACATGGTTATCAGAACATATAAAAATCTGAGCCTAAACCCTTCAGCTACTGCCGAAGTTACTTTAGCAGACAGTGATGTTGAGATTTACCAGGACTTAACGGTAAATGGTAATGCTACTGGTATTGCAAATTTTTCAGATGATGCTGAAAGAACAACCACTGTCAGAGGAAATGTAAACGTTACTTCAGGTATTTTGCGTTTAGGTGCCAACAACAAACAAACTTTGCTTCTTGATGGTAACATTGTTATCGGAAACGCAGGTAGGTTTGATGCTGCCAATTCTGGATCAACAGAACACTTAATTACTATACTGGGTAATGTTACTAATAATGGAACCTTACAGTTCAATCAGTTAAGCAGTGCAACTCTTAATTTTATTGGAGAAACAAGTCGTTCTGTTTCAGGAACAAATGGAGCAGCCTCCACTAACTTTGGCAAAGTCATAGTTAATAAGGGAAGTTCTTCAGCTATTCTATTAAATGTTGACGTTGCAGGTGCCCTAACAGCTCCTTCTGATTCATGGTTAACTCTTTTAAATGGAACTTTCAGACTTTCGAAGCCTGGTAGCTTAACATTAACAAATCAGCCTGGTTCAGACTTTTTTATTCCATTAACTACTGCATTATCGGTTAATCATGTTGGTGCGGTAATGAACGTAGCAATGGTTGATGACAATGACGCAGATTTAATTATTGCGGGTAAACTCGAAGTATTAAATGGTACCATGAATGTAGGTAATGCAGCGCATGCATCTCATAATGACATCGAGTATTCGGCAACTAATATTCCTGAAATTACTGTTTCAGGCTCAGGAACTTTAAATGTTAATGGACAGATAAGAAGAAGCACTAGTGTTTTATTAGGTTCTTTAGCTTACAGTCAGTCTGGAAATAGTACGGTTTTGGTTCGCGGACAAAACTCAGAAGGCGCTTCTTCATTCAATTTGAATCGAGCTAAGTTTGAGGTACTTAACCCAGGAAGCTCTTTCAATATGTCAGGGAACTCGTTATTAATCATTGATAGATCAGGAGTAGCTAGTGGAAGTTTCGGAGATATTTATCTTGCACCAGCAAGCTCTTCTGTTACAAGTGGTGAAGTAAGAATTGGTACTTCAAATACTCCTCCAGCTCAGTCTAACTTCATTGTAAATTCTACAATCGGATTCTGGGACTTAACTGTTGACGGGACTGTAACTAGTAAAACAGCAACAATTACAGGTAATCCTGCTATCATCAAAAATAATCTTAGCATACTTAACTCATCTATTTTTAATACTAATGGGTTAAATGTTTCAATTGGTGGTGGGCTTATTAACCAAAATCCAAATGCAACAGCAAGTTTAACACTTGGTGGATATCGCTCGCAAATCCCAACTCAAGTAACAACATTATCTGGAACTTCAATTGATCCTAATATAACTGGTGTTACAGGTAACTTGACAAATTTTGCGAATGTCGTTTTCAATAATAGTTTCGTAGGTGGTTCATATAACGTGACTCCAAATACGAGTATTAGAGTGAACGGTAATATTTCTATCCTTAACGGAACTCTTGCAGGAGGTGATAATCTCATTACAGTTACTGGCAATGTTATCAATAATGGCTTTCATACAACTACTGGTGTAGGTTATCTCTCACTAGCAGGATCTGCTGTTCAGACCATTTCAGGAAATGGTACAGGAGTTTTTGGTAATGTGAGGTTAAACAACTCAGCGGGCTTTGATTTACTATCGCCTTCCACCATAAACGGTGACTTGAATTTTGTAAATGGTATACTATATATCAACAACAATCTTCTTACCCTTGGTGTAAGTGCAACTACTTCAGGAACTATTAACCAGTCATCAATGATTCGTCTTAATGGTGTATTAAGTGATGCTGGTTTAAGAAAAATGTATCCTGCATCTGCCCACGACTTCACATTCCCAATTGGGGTAACTTTAAAGTATACTCCAGCGAGAATTAATGTGACAGCTAACAGTGTTGCTGGTGCTGTAACTATTAAGCCAGTGAATGTTAAGCACCCTGCAACAACAGATGCATCTAACCTTGAATTGACTTATTATTGGAATACCAGCGCGACTGGTTTCAGTCCAGCGACTGCAGTTAATCACGTTTATAACTATTTGCAAACTGATGCGACAAATGGCGATGAAACTCAATATCGTGTAGGTAGATACTTTAACAACTTATGGGTTCCTCAGTTTGGAATTCCGTCAAGTGTAAACTCCACTGCGAATACAATGACTCTTACTGGAGTCGACTATTTCAATGGTGATTACACTTCAGGTGAGCAAACAGAATTTGATCAATTACTTGTTTACTATAGTCGTAATGCAACTTTAGGGGGTCCATGGAGTGATCCAAATTCATGGTCAACTGATGCAGTCTTAATGCATGCAGGAGCTCCTGCATCCTCTGCGCCAGCATTTAATTCAATAATTATCGCTGCTGGGCATACAATAAATGTATCAAACGACAATCGTTCTGCTGCAACTGCAATTATTGATGGTACATTAAACTTAAATGCAACTTTCGGACATAATTTCGGATCCGTAACTGGTTTAGGTACAATTAGAATGAACCCTACTGTTAGCAATCAGTACATTTTCCCTGGAGGAAACTACTCTAATTTTGTTGCCGCAGGTGGCGGAACAATCGAATATAACTCTATTTCTACATGTACTTTACCTTCACAGGGTACCTATAACAATATTGTATTCTCCGGTGTGGGTAACAAAATCTTATTTAATACAGATATTGTGATTAATGGTAACATGAGCATCCTTGCGGGATCAGTTTCAAATATTTCAAATCGAAATATTTCCTTGAAAGGTAATCTGATAAACAATACAGGTATTGCAGGTTTCAACACCGGCAGTGGAATTGTTAGTTTAACTGGAGGTGCTCAGTCAATAACTGGAGCAACTGGCTTCGGAAAGCTTTCAATAAATGGAGCAGGCGTTAAATCATTAAACAGCTCAATTCTAATCGGTGCTGAATTAGATCTAACAACAGGAGTTATTCAGACGGGTTCAAACGTAGTTAATATACTTATAGGAGCGAATGTGATAAATGCTTCTGGTTCAAGTTATGTTAATGGTAACCTTCAGAAGAATATAGCAACTGCTACAGCTTCAAAAGTATTCGAAATAGGTGATGCTAGCAGTTATGCTCCTCTTACTATTTTCTTTACTGGAACTACAAATAATGTTGGTTCAATAACCTCTTTTACCGCAACAGGAGATCATCCTAATGCTGCTACGTCAGGCATCGACCCATCGAAATCAGTTAATCGTTATTGGAGTGTTCAAAATGTAGGTGTTACTGGGTTCTCCGTCGCTACAGTTCAGTTTAACTTCAATGCAAGTGATATTGATGCAGGTGTAAATGCTAATAACCTATCGGTTGGAAGATTTAATGCTTCTACATGGAGTTTATCAGCTGTAGGTGTTAGAACTTCAACATCAACTCAAGCAACTGGCCTTACTACTTTCGGCGAATTCCAATTAGCAGAACCATTCTCTGCCGGTATTACTTGGACAGGTGCTGTTAATAGTGATTGGAATAACCCAGGTAACTGGAATCCTAATTTGGTTCCTGGAGGATCTGATAATGTTACGGTACCAGTTGTATCAAACCAACCGAATTTCTTAACACCTGGAAATGGCAGTGTTAGAAGTGTTGTTTTGAATTCTGGAGCAATTGTAACTATTCCTGCTGGCTACAAGATTACTGTAAATGGAAATTGGACTGGAACATCAGCTCGCGTTGATGGAAATGGTAATGTTGAGTTTACATCTCCAATAGCTCAGATAAATGGAACCACTACGTTTAACTCAATAGTGAGTGTGCTTTCAGGAGCTGTTTTAAATACAAATAACTCGCTGATTCTTGGAGACGGAGCATCTTTAATGCATGGAATTGGAACTTCTGGTGCAGGAGGAGATGTTGTTGGATCTACAATCATTAGAAGAATAGGAGTAAGCTCAAGTACAAGCTACAACTATTGGTCTTCTCCAATCACCTCAGCTGGTTTAGGTGTTCTTGGTGGGAATCAATTTATGTACAATGCTAATGCTGCAACTGGAACAGATGTAGAAGGCTTAAGAGCTGGTTGGGTTAACCCAGGAGGCTCAATGACAAATGGTCGTGGATACATCGCAACTGGAACAGGAACTGCCGTATTCAATGGTATTCCAAATAATGGAAATATTACTTATGGTCCTCTTGCACAAGGTTCATTCACTTCCTTTAACCTTGTTGGAAATCCTTATCCAAGTGCTATAAGTGCTAGCTCATTTGTTTCTGCTAATCCTCAATTTATTGGAGGAGCCCTTTATTTCTGGGATGATGATAATTCATCTGGAGTTGATTATGACCAAACAGATTACGGTGTGTGGAATGGAATTGGTTTCGTAGGACCTAATAGTGGTGCGTCTTTCAATGGAAATATCGCTTCTGCTCAAGGTTTCTTTGTTGAAACATCATCTTCAAGCTCAGTAACTTTCAGTAATTCTATGAGAACTACACAGAACAACGATTTCTTTGATTCTCAAATTATTGATAGAGTTTGGATGAATGTAACAACTCCTTCAGGAAATTACAATGAGATTCTAATAGCTTTCAAAGCTGATGCAACTGAAAATGCTGATATGTTATATGATGCTAAAAAGCTTCGTGGTAATCCAGAATTATCGTTCTATTCAAAAATTGGTCAAGATGCCTATTCAATTCAGGCATTACCAGAGTTGAATATGGATCGAGTGGTTCAACTTGGAGTAGAAGCGTCTGTAATTGGAACTCAAACTATGAAATTGAAGCATATCGATGGCTTGTCAAATACATCTCAAATAATACTTGAGGATACTAAAACAGGTGCTTTTATTAATATGCGTTCACAGAACGAATACACATATCAGTATAATCCAGCAACTGATCAAAG
>JBBEBC010000068.1:0-13217 GCA_040882555.1 Bacteroidia bacterium | reverse complement strand
GGAGCTCCAGTTCAAGCAACAATTACTTCAAGCTCTCAAACTATTAACTTGAATGAAGGGTTTATTCAATTCAATGCTCAGGTGCAAGGTGCAAGTGATATTACTTGGGACTTTGGTGATGGTTCTATCGTTGCAGGTGTTTTAAGTCCTACTCACATCTACACGTTGCCTGGAACTTACACTGTTACATTTATTGCTTCGAATGTTACTTGTATGGATGTTCAAACAATTCAGGTTACTGTGAGAGATGTTACTACGGGAATTAATGATGCCGATGGACAAGTGTTCGCGATGTATCCAAATCCTGCAAATGCAGTAGCATCAATTAGATTAAACCTGCCAGAAAGAGAAAGTGAAATTTCTGTATTCTTACTTGATGGTGCAGGTAAATTGGTTAAAACAGTAAACTTTACTCAGGTTGAAGCTAAAGGAATTCTTCAACTTGATGTTTCTGAACTTGCAACGGGTGTTTATCAAGTTCTTTTGAATGGTGATAAAATAAGTTCTTCTGCAAGACTGACTATAAGCAGATAAGAAGAAAAATGAAATCAAGAAGCCCGGTATGGATTTTCCATATCGGGCTTTTTTGTAACTATCTGCATGGGTCTGCGTAAAGTGATTCGGTTGTTGATATTACAAATACGATTTAAGAATTTAGGTCTAACCTTAACTAATCGTTCAAAAGGGGAAATACATATGTATTGCCCCTTTTTTGTTAAGTGGTATTCACTGCGGTGGAAGAATGATTACAAACGAATTTGTTTGTAAAGTGAATTAAACTACAACCTGTTATTTGAATGCATTCACATAATCTTCCAATGTCATATCTTCATTAAGTTTCAACTTTTTCTTAAGACGATATTTGTTTTTTCTAACGCTTTCCATTGAAATACCTAAGATTTCGGACATCTCCCTTGAATCAGATTTAAGTTTCATTAAAAGAAATAATCTTTCTTCAGCACCTGTTAAATCAATATGCTCTTGCCTTAAATCTAAAATCATCCCCGGAAAAACCTTGTCAAAGTATATTTTGAATTTACTCCAATCGTCTTCGGTCAAAATTCTTAACTGAAGAAGACTTGAAACTTCTTCATTCTCATTGTTGAGTTTATATTGACTTCTTTCCTCAGTTTTAACTTTGCTTATAAGCTTATTCTCTAATTCAAAAATGACCTTGTTTTTTTCAACAAGGTGATGAGTAAAGTCATTCAATTGTTCACGATTGTAGCTCAACTCTCGTTGGATTCTCTTTACTTCTTCATCTTTTAGCTTCTGCTCAGCTTCAAAAAGCTTATTTCTATTTCTATTTGTTTGAATCAAAGTAAAAACTAAAACAATTGCAAAGAATAAGACCAATGCTAAAGCAATTGTTAGTATCAGTCTTTTTTCGCTATTCCGTTTGTTTTCGAGTTCAACAAGTTCAAGCTTTTGCTGTTTTTCTGATAAGGAATATTTTGCTTGCAACTCCTCTGAAATTCTAAGCTTGTCCTCAGAAAATAAGTCGTCTTTAATTTCTAGTAGTTTTTTAAGCAGGTCAGCTCTTTCTGTTTGATTGTTTTGCTTTTGTTTAATTGCTGCTAGACGCTCATAAGTGCGAAGTAGCGCTACATCCTTAATTCCTGTTTTTTTCGTGTACTTTAAAACACTTTGATAAGCATCTTCTGCTTTATTTAGATCTTTTATTTCAAAATAACTGGTTCCGAGATTATAGTACATGGTAGTAAGGTTCCTGTAATCTTCAATTTCCTCACTTATGTTGATGCTTTTATAACACCAGCTTATCGCCTCCTCCCATTTACCTTCGCTCATATTTACCATTGCCATACCACCGTACGCCTGCGATAAACCAAAATCATCATTTAGCTGCGCCCTTAAATCAATAGATCTAATAATTGATTCCTTAGCTTTTCTATCATTTTTTAATTGATGATACGTTGAGCCTAAAGTAATAAGTATTTCAGCAATCAGAAACGTATCCTTTTGCCGTTCTGCATAGCTCAATACTTCCTCACTAATCTGAGCGGCATCACTGTAACGTTTCTCATTAAAGCAGTTGATACTTAGTTCGGTTAATGCATTATATATTCCGACACTATCATTTAACTGTTTATATATTTCAATGGCTTTGTATTGATGCTTCATAGCAGCGCCAAAATCGCCTTTAAAACTTTTAGCTGCTGCCATAATCATTTCAGTTCTAGCTACACCTTCTTCTTCACCTATTAAATTGTAGCTTTCATTCGCCTTTTGACCATTTGCAATAGCACTGTCTAGCGGTCCGATTCGGAGGTAAGCAATAGCTTTTTCTTCTAAAGCAAAGGGCTTGCAAATTCTATTAGAGGAAAAGTCGTTCTGATACATATCAAGAAGCTCTATGTACTTCTCCGTAGGAATGAGACTAGAACCATCAAGAAATTTCTGTCTTAATAGAGAATCAGCTATATGAATATTCAATGCTTCTCTAACTTCCTTTAATTCATCATCGAAAAATTGAAAATTTTCTTTTTCTAAAAGTATCGGTGATGATCTCCATTGACTCTCATCCGTTGATGTAGTATCCTTGGTACTTTCCTGCTACGAACACCCGCAAATGTAAAGAGCGAAAAAAAGCAGATATAACTTAGTAAGTAGGTTTTTTGCAATCATAGCAGAGTGTCAAAATAGCACTTTGTTTAATATATACCTTCAATCATTTGATATTATATTTTTATCCGTCCATGTTATAAGTGTTTCAAAGGCCTTACTATCAGTGGTATATAAGGTATTGTCCACGGTTAAGTCCATGCATAAAATAAATTGTCCCATGCGTTGTACACGCTAATTTGGAACCTTCAGGCATATTCTGTTGTATTGTTGCACATCTCATGTGAATGAGAAGGTTCACAACCACCATTTATATACCACCAATTGGTAAGCGCCAATAGTTATTGCTACCACATTACTATTGGCGCTTTTTTTATTTGCAAGCCTGTGAGTAGGCTCTTAGATATTCTGGTGTCCAATTGATTGCTCCTGTTTTTTGCAAATGAACCCTTCCGTTCTTGCAGTATAAGTAAGCTGTAGGTAATGTATAGATTCCACTCTGCTTAAAAGAGCCTTGTAGTTTTAGCATTTTAAAGGGCTCTTGAATATTTACAGCAAAACGTTTGATGGTGTCTTCATCCTCATCACTAATTAGTAAAACTTCAATCTGAAGTTCTTTTAGTAAATCTGTGAGTTTTTGAAGTTCAGGCAATTCTCTTCTGCAGTCAATACACCAAGTAGCAAAGAATAGCACAATCTTTTGGGAATTATCATCCGTAACAAATTCATAGTTGCTACCATCAAGATTTTTTGCAATGATATCATTGTATTTGATGGCAGGTGCTACGTTATATCTTTTGTAAAAAAAGTATCCTGAGCCTGCAAGAAGAATAATTAAGAAAAGTGCCGAGAAAAGAGATCGCTTAATCAAAGGAAAGTATAGTTTCTTTAATAATACTGATACATTCTTTTAGCTGCGCTAGGTTTATTACTAGGGGCGGGGCAAAGCGAATAATATCTCCATGTGTTGGTTTAGCCAGTAACCCGTTTTCCATAAGTCTAATGCAAATATCCCAAGCACTTACACCGTCTTTTTCGTGAATAACAATTGCATTTAATAAGCCTTTACCTCTTACTAGTTTAATTCTATCCGTTGGGATGTTATTTAACTCCTCTCTTAAATAGTTGCCTAGCTGCTTAGCATTAGATGCTAGTTTTTCATCGCGTACAACTTCCAAAGCTGTTTGAGCAATAGCTGAACCTAATGGATTTCCTCCGAAGGTAGAGCCGTGCTCTCCGGGTTTTATACAAAGCATAATTTCATCACGAGCAAGGACTCCTGATACTGGATAGAGACCACCAGAAATCGCTTTGCCCAAAATAAGCATGTCGGCTTTTACACCCTCGTGACAAACTGCAAGCAATTCACCAGTTCTAGCAATTCCTGTCTGTATTTCATCTGCAATGAATAGGACATTCTTCGACTTGCATAATAAAGAACACGTAGCTAAATATCCATAATCAGGAACATAAACTCCAGCTTCACCCTGAATTGGCTCAACTAGAAAACCTGCAACATGTGGGTCTTCAAGTGCTTTTTGAAGAGCATCTGCATCATTGTATGGTATAACAATAAATCCAGGAGTGTATGGACCAAATTCTTTACGTGCATCAGGATCAGTTGAAGCTGAAACTATTGATATGGTTCTTCCATGAAAATTACCTTCACAAACAATAATTTTAGCTTGGTTTTCTGGAATGCCTTTCTTTTGATATGCCCACTTACGGCATAGCTTAATGGCCGTTTCAACAGCTTCAGCTCCCGTATTCATAGGTAGGAACCTGTCATACCCAAAATAAGAAGTAATAAAGGCAGAAAATTCGCTGAAAGATTTATTGTGAAATGCTCTGGAAGTAAGCGTTAATTTTTGACCCTGTTCGACAAGAGTTTTGACAATTCTCGGATGGCAATGACCTTGATTTACAGCAGAGTAAGCAGAAAGAAAGTCATAGTATCTTTTCCCATCCACATCCCACATAAAAACTCCTTCACCTCTCTCAAGCACAACCGGAATAGGATGATAGTTATGTGCTGTATTTGATTCTTCTAAATCAATGAAGTGTTGGTTTTTTTGACTGATGGCTTTTTGCGCGATTGTACTTGATTGCATAAATGTTTTATTTACTCTTGGGAAAGAATATGATTTGGTAATATTAACCGATTTCTAGGAGCTTTTGAATTTTTTACTCAGGATAAAGCCAATTTACGCAACTTGCACCCAAATACAAGGAATGAGAGCAATAAAAGAAGCACAAGTTTATGAGAATTTAGAGATAACTGCCATGGCTTCAGACGGAAAGGGGATAGGAAGAGTGGAAAACATGGTCGTGTTTGTGGAACATACCATTACAGGTGATATTGTTGATGCACGAGTTACAAAGAAAAAAAGTGGATTCAGAGAGGCCAAACCGATACATTTTCATCAGAAAAGTAGTCTGCGTCGCGAACCTATATGTGCTCATTTCGGCGTTTGTGGAGGATGCAAATGGCAGAGTCTAGGGTATGAACATCAGTTAAATTATAAACATCAACAGGTAACAGACGCACTGAGAAGAATTGCCAAAGTTGAATTTCCTGAGCCAGCTAGAATCCTTGCTGCGCCTGATGAGTATCGATATAGAAACAAGTTGGAATATACATTTTCTGATTCTAGTTGGCTTACAGACGAGGAAATTAGTTCAGGGGCAGATTATTCCGACCGTGATGCCTTGGGATTTCATATTCCCGGTAGATTCGATAAAATTTTAGATGTCAAAACCTGCCATTTGCAGGCCGAACTTGGTAATGATATTCGCTTATTCATCCGCCGAGAGGCGAAAAAACTACATATTCCATTTTTCAATCTTAGAACCCAAGAAGGGAATGTGCGGACTCTACTTGTAAGAAATAACCAAGTTGGAGAATGGATGCTTTGTCTTAGTGTTACCGAGTTTAATGATGAGGTGAAAACTCTGATGGAGAAGATTAAGAATGAGTTTCATCAAATTAAGTCACTGTACTATGCTGTAAACACAAAGCGTAATGATACGTTGACCGATATTGAACCTATTGTTTTTCATGGAGAGCCGTGGATTGTTGAAAAAATGGAGGATTTGAGTTTTAGGATTCACCCAAAATCATTTTATCAAACTAATTCTAAGCAAGCCTATGAGTTGTATAAGAAAACAAGAGATTTTGCCGATATCAAAGATGGTGAACTCGTGTACGATTTATATACCGGTACAGGCACTATTGCTCTTTTTATTGCCAAGAAAGCATCGAAGGTTATAGGGGTTGAATATGTTGAGGAAGCAGTAAGAGATGCAGTCGAAAATGCGAAAATGAATGGTATAGAAAACACTCAATTTTTCGCGGGTGATATGAAAGATATTCTAGTTGAAGGGTTTTTTACCACGCATGGAAAGCCTGATGTCATTATAACAGACCCTCCAAGAGCTGGAATGCATGAGCAAGTAACTCTTAGAATTCTTGAAAGTGGAGCAAAGCGTATTGTTTATGTTAGTTGTAATCCAGCAACTCAGGCTCGAGATCTTGCAATTCTAGATTCAAAATATAGAATTACTGAAGTTCAACCTGTTGATATGTTTCCTCAAACAACCCATGTAGAAAATATTGTAAAGCTTGAATTAAGAGATGGAAGAGAGTCTTGATGAATACTATTGGGAGGAGCGTTACATGGCTGGGAATACCGGCTGGGATATTGGATATGCCTCCGATCCGATCCGCTCAATAATTGATGCTCAAAGAGATAGGAATATGAAAATACTTATTCCCGGAGCTGGCAATTCTTGGGAAGCAGAGTATGCAATAAGCAAGGGGTTTAAGAATGTGTTTGTGCTAGATTTCTCTAAATCAGCGATAAGCAATTTTAAGGAGCGGGTTCCGGATATGCCTGAAAAACACTTGATTCTCGGCGACTTTTTTAAGCATGACGGCAAGTACGATCTCGTTCTGGAACAAACCTTTTTTTGCGCTATAAATCCTCAATTGAGAGAAAAATACGCTAAGCATATGTATCAGCTTCTTAAAAAAGGAGGCAGTATTCAGGGAGTACTTTTTGATGCCTTAATGAATACGGAAAGTCCACCTTTCGGTGGGAAGGCAACAGAATACTTTCAGCTTTTTTCTAAGTATTTCGACTTGATAAGCATTGAGCCCTGCCTTAATTCTATTCCGCCGCGGATGGGAAAAGAAGTAATTGTCCGTTTCATGAAAAACTAAAATTTGTCGACTAAAGGAGAATAGAAATCTGAATTTTTACATATATAAATATCTACATATATAATTATATCTTAACTTTGTCAAATGAATCTGAATACTTCTTTCGATTATGCAAAAGCATCAGCAGTTTTAAAAACAATCTCTCATCCGGTGAGATTAGAGATTGTCCATCATTTGTCAGGAGAAAGCTCTAAAACCGTCAGTGATCTTGTTGCCTTGTTAAAATTGGATCAGCCTTCCGTATCGCACCATCTTACAAGTTTAAGGTTGAGAGGCCTTTTAAAGGCGGATAAAAGAGGGAAAGAGGTTCATTATTCGCTGAAAGAAATCAACCTGATTCAAGTGCTTGATTGTATTCAGCATTGCTCGTGTAATTATTAATTAAAGAACAAAAACATGGATAAATTTTCAGAATTAATTAAAAGTGAAACACCCTTGCTGGTAGATTTTTCGGCAGAGTGGTGCGGCCCTTGCAAAATGATGGCTCCAATTTTAAAGCAAGTTGCTGGAGCCTTAGGCGACAAAGTTAGAATCATAAAAGTTGACGTTGACAAGAATCCTCAAGCAGCAGCTGCTTATAAAATTCAGGGAGTTCCAACATTGATACTATTTAAGTCGGGGAAACAACTTTGGCGTCAAAGCGGAGTGCTTCAAGCAGGAGAATTAAGCAAGATTATTCACGATAAAACCATTTCAGCATGAGTTTACACGAAGTAAAAACAAGTTTTAAAGGAGGAATGGCATTTGAGTCCTCATACGAAAATCAGACAGTGCGCATGGATGCCGGGGAAGATGTTGGAGGACAAGATTCAGGCTTTAGGCCAAAACCGATGCTTCTTGCTGCATTATCAGGCTGTACAGGTATGGATGTAGTTTCTCTACTCCATAAAATGAGAGTAGAATTCTCTGAATTTGATATTAAAATTGATGCTGAATTAGGTGAAGAACACCCAAAACAATATCAAAAAATTCATATTATTTATCAAGTCAAATTGAATGATGAAGATCAAGCCAAGTTTGAAAAAGCGGTGAATTTATCTCAAGAAAGATATTGCGGTGTATCAGCTATGCTTGCAAAAGTTGCGGAGCTATCTTGGGAGATAAAATACCTCTAAGAATCAGGATGTAGTTTCGTTATTGAAGAAAACTTTATAGTAATTCATGTTTTTTTCTTCATCGTAACCACGTTCAATCATCTGCCTGTTACCATGCACATAGATATGGAAGTTCTTATCGAGCTTTAAAATGCTCTTGAACATACCAGCATGCTTTTTAACGGCCGACTTGCTAATGTCGAATTGCTCGGTAACACTATGTTCAGGATCTTCCGAATAAGAACGGGTAAAGTTTTTAAAGGCATCAGCCACAGAAGCGTCTTGTATAACTGATTCACTAAAAGCATCAATTTCGAAGGTGTCTTTATCTTTGAAATACTGCGAACTTTTGTTTAGTAGAGCAATCTGATCTGCTGGACTAACCTGAAATTCTTCAGGCATCTTCTCTTTCAAGAATTCTTTAGTAATGTGCATGAATTGCTGGGTGTGGTGATAGCTATTTTCCATTGCCTCAAGGCCAAGAAAAGCTTCTGACCAATACTGAGCTTCGCCGGCATTGCCATTGGTTTTGTCAACAATTAAGACCTGGTAACCTTCACCCGGTTCGAGGCTAAGAATTAGGCAAGCTTTGTCAATCCTATCGAGGCGGTAGCCTTGAGAGAAAACCACTTCACTATGCTTATCTTTCCATTCAACCTGAGCAAAGCCATCTTCGTTCTCAGCTTTTAGAAATACAATTCCATCACAGAATTCACCATGCAGGTTAATTTCACGAATACGTGCCACAAACAAATCGCCTGAAAGAATCTTTGGATGTGTTGACACATCGAAGAGATGATTCGCTATTTGTGCTGATGTCTCAAGGAATTCATCGCCACCTTCAAATAACTTTCCAATATATTTTAATACATCGCTATCTTCCTTCGAGAATCTGTAAAATGCCTCTGGCTTAAATGAATGCATGAAGTACTCTAAAAGTCGCTCCTGATCTTCATCAGAAACAGTTAATAGACTTTCAGAAATAGTAATTGGCTCATCATTAGAAGGATTTCCAACAAAGTGAACAGCAGTCTCGTGAAGCGAAGAATTATGGTATTGAATCATGAGGCGAAGGTAAATAATTGAAGCCTCAAATTGGTGTCTGTTAATATCTTAAACAAATGCGATTTAAGATGCTGAAATGCAGTCAACTATTAGGTGGTAAACTAAAGTTTATGAACAGAAGTTACCAGGTTGCATTTTCCAATAGCGATGAGCTTTGAATCATCTTTTCGGGTAATTATAGCTTCACCATAGGAAAGAGTTCTTCCAGACTTTATCAATTTCGCTTCAACTAGTAAAGTATCTCCAGGCCTGCAGCCTGAAAGGAAATCGATACTTAAACTTACGCTTTTCTTGAAATGAGGCTCGCCCACGTAAAACATCATGGCTCCAATAGTTTCATCAATCCATGAAGAAACAACTCCACCATGAATTAAGCCAGCAGGATTGCCTTGTTCTTCTCTGCCCAAGAATTCTAAGACTAATCGGTCTTTTTCAACTTCTCTAACAATGGGGTTAAGCCATTTGCCGTATGTTGTGTAATAATCGGGATAGCCTTTTCCGATGTGTGATTTGAAGTATTCGAAAAGTTCTTCTGACCTGCTCATTCCTATTTTTTAATGTGATTTACCATCACGAAATCATTCATGAAATACCCGTCGCCAATATCGAAATCGGCCGATTTCTCAATAGTAAACCCTAATTTGAAGTAGAAGTTTATGGGTTTAATGTTTTGCCTATTAACTTGAAGTCTAATTGTTTCAACTAGCGGGTATTGTTGTATTAATTTCTTAAAAGCCAAGGTGCCTAATCCTTTGTTTTGAGTGTTTTGAAGAATATAAAATTTTTGAAGGAAGAGTTCTGTTTCAGAAGTTTCTTCTACAGCCAAGAAGCCACAATTTTCACCTTCAACCTTAATTAGATAGAAGAGTTGGGTTTGGTTGGTGATATGAGATTTTACCACTTCGTGGGAATACATTTTGTTGAGCATGAACTCAACTTGAGCTTCACCAATAATTTCAGGATAATGCTTCCACCAAATTGATTTAGCTAATTCAATAATTGAATCAACATCCTCAGCACGTGCTTTAAGAAACTGAATTTCCTGAGAACTTAATTTACTAACCATTTTTTGAAATCTGCAGCTTTGTCCTTACTGATGAGAATTTCAGGACAATTTTCTATTTTCAATTTGAGATGAATTTTACCCATATAATCAGTTTCAAATCGATCTATAGCCGATTCATGAACGATGAATTGTCGGTTTGCTCGATAATATTCATCCGGGTTAATTAATTCTTGAACTTCATCTAAAGAACGATATTCTGTTACATACTGCTTTCCATTATGATCATTTAGGAAAATGATTTCTTGCTTAGTAAAATAGGCAACCTGCTCATTATTGATGGGCAACATTGATTTTCCGCTGTAAACCAAGAAGCGAGTTTTAAAGTTTAATGTAGATTTTTGGTCCTTGAATAGTTGGAGTAAATCTGCCTGAAAATGAGGATTTCCATGTTTTTCTTTTAGCAAATCGAGTTTCTCAAATGCACTTCTCAATTCATCCTCATCAATGGGCTTGAGCAAGTAATCAACACTATTCATTTTGAAAGCTTTGAGAGCATATTCATCAAAGGCGGTGGTGAAAATAATGGGCGGTTGGTTTTTTAATTGCTCAAGCGCCTTAAATGAAACGCCATCACTTAATTGAATATCAGCCAGAATTAAATCAGGGCTTTCTTCATTCAAAAACCATTGAATAGCTTCTCGAACACTGGGTATTTTTGCGAGAATTCTTGAATCGGGTTTGATTGATTTTACTAACCTTTCTAGATTCTCGGCAAGAAGAGGCTCATCCTCCAAAATCACTATCCTCATTCAGCGAATTTATAAGAAACAAACATTGAATGAATTAGAATAGCTGTTTTTTATAAACCAATAGTGAAGTTCTATTTCTCCTGAAATAATTAAATAAGGGGGATTTTAACTTCAAAATTATTTTCTACAACACCATATACAAAAGGCTCTTCAGAATAGAATCTATATAATCTTTTAAGCTGATTAAGCCCTTGTTCTGTGCTCTCTACATGCTGATGTTTGATACGTAAACTATTTGTTACTAGTATGTGGCTTGACGTATTTGAAATAGTGATTTGCAAAGGAAAGTCGACGTGAATTTCATTGTGTTTCAATGCATTATCCATTAGATTTTGCAAGGTCATATGCACGATTTGCTTATCCATTGTTTCCTCATCAATACTTATTTCAAAGGAAATTTGTTGGCGATAGCGCATTTTAAGGACTTCAATGTAAAGCTTCAGAATTTCCAGTTCTTTTTCAACTGAAACAAGTACATTTTCATCATTACCAATAGCATATCGGTAAACTTTAGCAAGGTGGCCAACGTATTTCGAAGCAGCTAAAGAGTCAGCAATAATCATTGCCTGTAGGCTGGCGAAGGTGTTAAATAGGAAGTGAGGATTTACCTGATTTTTCAAAGTCAAATATTGCATCTGCATTTTTTCTTGTTCGAGTTTCTCAGTTCTAGTGATACTTTCCTTCCACTTTTTAATAATATAATGGCTAATTACCGCTAGATTAATTGTAAGGGCGAGAAAGATATCTAAGCCAATCATCATTGCTATAACAATGGGTTCAGGGGTAAATGGCAACTCATTTCTCATGAGAAATTTCCCGCCCAAGCGGATAATTAAAATAAAGACTACGCCAAGAATAATCTGGATGGAAATCCTCAGGCTTGTATTTTTATTAAAAGGGAAATACTTTTCAAGTTGATGGTTGATGTTGGCGAAAAAAGTCCATCCCAGAACCAATATTAGATAGGTGGTTATGGTGATAAATAAATCTTTCTGGAAGCTGAAGTCGAAACCTATTAATAGCCTTCTTACCGCCAAAGCGGTTAGAGCTAGCAATGCTGAAACTAAAAGCCGTGTGTACCAGTGTTTAGGTATTTTCATGAGCTAAGAAGTTGGCCATCACTCATTTCGATTATCCTGTCGGTTTGTTTGGCAAAATCAAGGTCATGTGTAACAGTGATTATAGTTTGTTCATTATCAGCCGCGAGTCTTTTCAATATGTCGAGCACCTGATTCGAATTGGTTTTGTCGAGATTTCCGGTGGGTTCATCACCCATAATTACTGTTGGGTCATTTATCAATGCTCTTGCAATAGCAACTCGTTGTTGCTGCCCTCCAGAAAGTCGGGAGGCCGATTTATGAGCAAATTCATCCATGCCAACTAAGCGTAGCTTTTCAATGGCTCGGTGTTCGACCTCTTTCTTTGAATATTTTCCCAGCTTTAAAGCTGGAAGCATAACATTATCTAGGGCTGAAAATTCAGGAAGCAGAAAGTGAAACTGAAAAACAAAACCTAAATGCTCATTTCTAAATCTACTCAAAGCATCTTGCGATTTGCCAGTAACCTTAGAGCCATTTAGTTCGAGCGAGCCTTCATAATCAGTATCCATTGTTGAAAGGATGTATAGCAAGGTTGATTTGCCACAACCCGATTTACCAACTAAGGAAACGAAATTGCCCTTTTTCACTTCAAAGGTGATATCCTTCAAAACCTGAAAGGTGGTAGGCTCATGGAAGTATTTCACAATATTTTTGGCAGAAATAGCATTCATAATTTTATCGTTTTATCCTCTGATAATTGCAACAGGGTCGACCTTTGATGCTTTTTTGGAAGGGAAGTAACCAGCGAAAAGTGTGGTAATTGAGCCAAAAACAATGGCAAGTATGTAATGAGACAATTTATAGGATACTGGAAAAGTGTCGAGTTTAATTATGTCCCTGGCGGGGAAGGGAATTTGATCTATCACATAACTTATTGAACCTCCAAGTATGATTCCCATAAGTGCCCCAGTAATTCCAATAATCAAGCTTTGAAGCAAAAATATAGAGATGATGTCTCCTCCTTCAAAACCTGTTGCTTTCATGATAGCTATATCTCGCAACTTGTTGATTACTGTCATATTCATGATATTGTAGATACCAAAACCAGCAACTACCAGCATAGTGATGGCTACGACATACGTCATAATATTTCGGATCATTTCTCCTGCCAGAATGGAAGCATTAGCTGCCTGCCAGTCTTCGGCTTTGTAGCCATATGTTTCTTCAAGAATTTTGGAAACATCCGCCGCTAGGCGATAATCAAATAATTTGATATTAATATCTGTAATATAATCGGCCGATTTACCCAGTAATTTCTGAGCAGTCTGGAGATTTACATAGCAACGCGTATCGTCAATACTAGAAATTCCGAAGGAGAAAACTCCTACCACACTTAAA
>JBBEBC010000067.1:0-5109 GCA_040882555.1 Bacteroidia bacterium | reverse complement strand
AAAATTACGTCAGGAAAAAGAATTTAATTTTTTCCTCCCGAAGGGAATTGACTTTGTGCAATTTTCCTGCATTGAAAAAGACATTAAAAATAGAATATGGCTTGGAACAGTAACTTCAGGTGCTTTTAGAATTGAAGAGGATGGCACAAACGTTAGGCATTTTTCTATTGAAAGCGGAGAACTTCAGTCCAATTTTATTTCTTGCCTTCGACCAGAGAAAAGCGGTAAAATATTAATTGGTACCTGGGGAGGCGGGTTTACTATTGTTTCTGAAGATGACAAATGTGAAAGTATTAGTGAAATCAACGGACTCAGTGAGAACAAAGTGAGAAGTCTATTGGTAGACCGAGAAGATAATATCTGGATTGGAAGTAATCAGAACGGTGTATCATGTTATCGCGGGAAAGTATTTCAGCTATTCCTTAAAAGTAAAGATGGAACCAATACTCAAATAGGTGCTATTTTAAAAGATAAAAAAGGAAATAGATGGACAGGGACAAACAATGGTATTTATTTTAGCCCTGCTAACGAAAACAAAAGCACTAAAATTGATTTTCTAACAGGGGGTGACGACATCGAAGTCACTTCTTTAATACAGGACCGGGAAGGGAATATTTGGGTAAGTACTTGGGGAGCAGGCATATTAATTATAAATCCTTCAAACTTTTCTGTTCAACGATTTAATGGGAAATTAAAATCGTCTCAACAAGGTACTTTTACTGAGCAGTATGTGCATTCCATGAAACAATCCTCTAAAGGAAAAGTGTGGATAACTATGCTCCGTGGAGTTTCTGTTTACGATCCTATTACTGACAATTTAAGCACCTACACAACAAGAGAAGGCCTTTCCGAGAATAATACCACAGATATTGAAGAAGATTCTCAAGGCAATATTTGGATTGGTTCTGCTAGCAATGGAGTAAGTATTTATAAAGGGGGTAAATTCAGGCCCCTTGAATCATCTGAAGGAGTGATATATCCTGCAATTTCCTCTTTGGCCAAAGATGAGAACGGTGTTATTTGGATTGCAACAGAAGGAGGAGGTATTTATTCTGTTAAAGACGGAGTAGTCCAGCAATATACAACAGCCGACGGACTAGCTTCAAATTATATAAGTCTTATAGAAAGTGATTTAAAAGGTAGACTTTGGCTGGGAACAAACAGAGGAATTTGTGTTTGGAATCCTTCAACAAAATTCAGTTCTCTTTACGACAGAACCGACAGAACTGAACGTATTGAAACAAAGCCTAATTCTGTTTACAGAGATAATAATGGGAATATATGGATTGGTACAATTAACGGTGTTATGATGTTTAATCCCGAAAATTCAAAAATTAATTATACCGAATCAATTACTCATATTACCGCTGTTAAAGTATTTCAAGATACCCTCCAAGAGAAAAACGCATCCCTTGGCTACAAGAAAAATTATATTACTTTTTACTTTAATGGGATTTGTTTCAGCGACCCTGAAAAAGTGAAATACAGATACAAGCTAAATGGATTCGACAATAATTGGATTGAGAGCGGATTAAATTTTGTGAGTTATAATAACTTGCCGGCAAATGACTATGTATTCGAAATAAAGTCCTGTAATAGTGATGGCGTATGGAATAAAAAATCAATAAGCTTTCCATTTCAAATAACCCCTCCATTTTGGAAAACCTGGTGGTTCTACAGTTTATCTGCAATAGGTCTTGTGCTATTAATTGTTGTTTTTGTAAAATTTAGAGAAAGGAATCTAATTCTTGAAAAAAGAAATCTTGAGGAACTTGTCGGACAGAGAACTGGCGAAATCATGCACCAGAAGCGGGAAATAGAGCAGCAGCGTGATGAATTAAAGGAATATAGTAACATCATTGAGCAGAAAAATATGTCTATTACAGACAGTATCAGATATGCAAAAAGAATTCAGCTTGCAACACTTCCATATAGCGAACTTATTGAGAAAAGTTTGCCACAATCTTTTGTTTTGTATAAACCTAAAGATATTGTTAGTGGTGATTTTTACGCCTTTGCAAAAAAGAATACTAAACTTCTCATGGCTGTAGCTGATTGCACTGGACATGGGGTTCCTGGAGCTTTCATGAGTATGATAGGAACTAATTTATTTAATCAAATAATAAACGAGCGAGGCATTACAACTCCTTCTGAAATTCTGGATGAATTAAATATAGGTATTGAAAGAGCTTTGAAGCAGGACGAAACTGAAAACCATGACGGAATGGATATCATTATCGTCATGTTAGATTTTGAAAATCAAAAATTTGAAATGGCTGGAGCCAATCGACCGCTTTGGATTGTAAGAAGCAATCATATAGTCGACTCCAATATTTATTCGGAGTTTGATGGTGATAAAATGCAGATTATTCGTCCCGACAAACATCCTATTGGCGGTTTTGCACAAGAAAAAACCAGTCGATTTAATAACAACAGTTTTGAATTTCAAAAGGGAGACGTTCTATATCTTGGTACTGATGGTTATGCAGATCAATTCGGCGGACCTCAGGGTAAAAAGCTGCTTTCCAAGCGACTAAGAAATAAATTAGTTGAAATTCATGAGAGATCTCCAAAAGCTCAGCAAGAGGCCCTAGATGAATATTTCGAGGAATGGAGAGGCTTTCACGAACAAGTAGATGATATTCTGCTCGTGGGAATTAAATATCACTTGTAGGGAACTGTTCTTAAGTCAAGCTCAGTCTGACTAAATTCTGGCGGCTGAGGCGCATATGGTATTCTCCTATCGGAGGAAGGTTTTAAAAGTTCCTTTGCCAGTTTTGCAAATTCAGTTTGAAACGCAGAAAGAGTGTGAGCGCCAAACAAAGTGGATGCTCCTTCGAAAAGTTGAAGTTGATACTCTTCATAGGTGCTAACATATCCCCCATATTCGTTTGAACAAGAGGTAATCACAACATCAATTATTCCTAATGGCTCTAAAATTTCCAAAACGGTCTTCCTTAAACGGATACCGGCGGCAGTAGTAATTTCTCCAGGAAATCCAAGAATTGCAACATCAGCTAATCTTGCAATTTGAATAGGTAAAATTACCGGAGCCCAAGAATGCTCTCTCAAAGCTCCATTTCTATATTGTTTTCTAAACTCAGCAGTAATCTCTGATGGCATATATGGTAAGGGAACTTTACTCAAGTCAGAGAATCCTAATATCAATTTGTCTTGGAGCTCGAGCATGGGTAATTTCGGGTGATGAGCTTCTTCCAAATGCCTTCGTCTAACGCGTTTACGCCTTGAATTAAATAACCTTATGTGATTAAAAAATCTTTTTACTTGAAGAAAGTTTTTTAAAATCATTGCAGAAAAAGCATCAATTCCAGGATTATCTATGTCATCACCTTCTGCAAATCCAATCCCAGCAATAGCCTCTGCGGTTTGCTGCTCTTCATTATTGAAGGTGTATTTTTTATCACAGTACACTTGAGAGAAATCAACAAATGAATGAACTACATCTAAGTTCTGCGACATGGGTATTTGCAAATCCTCATCCTCCATCATATTCCTTGATTTTTCAAATTGAATAAACCCATTGAAATATGCTGATTTGAAATGATCTTCGTACCTGCCTCGCGGCCATCGTTTCAGAGTGCCATGATAATTTGGAGATACATCACCCGCAGCTTCCACACAAAATCCTGCAATGAAATCCTTGTCTTCTGATTTATCGTTTTCTAATAAAGAAGCTGCAAACCCTTTATTATCGGGGTGTACTTTGCCAGATCCTTGAGGGATTGATATTCCTTGTACACCAAACCAATTCAAAAGCCCTTTTGCATTATCATTGCTACGACAAATGATAATTTGTCGAACCAATCTATTAATAGCTAAATGAGTGTTATTTTCTGATTGGGCTTCTACGTCAGAATTCAAATTAAACGCATCAAGAGACCGATTAAAACCTACGTCCTGATCAAGATCAAAATAACTTGCATTTAACCTAAGTTTTGAATCTTCTAAATCGAACCAGGCCTTTTGCAGAGCTTCTGAAGAAGCAGCTATATAAGCATTAAAAACTTCAGGCAAAAAGCCTCTTGAAGTGATATTAAATAATGGATAATGCGAATAACCTCCTGGGGCACTCCTGGTTGTATTGGCACAAAACAAAACATTATGAATGTTAAGTCCCGCTGCAGGCGCAGATAAGTTAAAGCTTTGAACTACTTTTTCTTTAAGATGATGAGTAATAAAAGCACATTCTAAATGAATGATAGCAAAAACAGAAGTATCACTCTTAAAAATAAAAGCTCTTGCATGCAAATCGTTCTCAAAACCCGAAGAAATATTATCCATGCTTCCATAACCCTGAAGAGGATATTCCTTGCGCTTAAATCTTACTTTTACTTTAGCGATTCCGGCTTTCATTTCACTGCAAAGCTACACGCTTATTAGAACGAAACGAAATGCTTTGTTGTTTATATTTTTCTTCGAAACCTCAATAAATCAATAAGCGTTTTAACCGTAAACCCGTTTTTTGCATTTCAAAAAGCTCCTGCCATTTTTTTAATTATGTCAAAAAGTATGTCTTTTTAATTCTTGACGAAACGGGCTGTATATTCTTGTTCCCCAGTATCAATTTTTACAAAATATATTCCTGAACTTAGTTTATTTACCATGACAACAGCACTTCCTTGGACACCATTAAAAATAGGAACATTCATTTCTCTACCTGATAAATCATATATTTTGATGCTTCTAAACGATAGAGAGATTTTACTGCTAATTGTAATTTGATCAACAGCAGGATTTGGGTAAAGACATAATCCAATTTCATTTAAAATTGTTACGCTTCCTACTAAATCAAATTCACCTTGTAACACAATTAAAGTATCTGATTGTCCATTACCTTCAACATAAATTACCCCGCTTCTAGTTTCTGTTGGATTGGGATTTAAACTCGTATTAAAATTCAATAATCCAGTATTAATTCCAGAATTCTCAACTAAAGAAATCCATGAGTCTGGTGTAGTTGCAGTCCAATTAATAGTACCTCCTCCAGTATTTTGAACTAATGCTGATCTACTACCACCTTGGTTGACAACTCTAATTTCAGTAGCCTCAACAAATAAATTAGGTAATAATTCATTTTCTATAAGAAGT
>JBBEBC010000066.1:0-5168 GCA_040882555.1 Bacteroidia bacterium | reverse complement strand
GCAATCTGCTTGAATGGTATGCGCTATGCACCAAACGATATCGCATTAGGAGTTTTAAGTTCTTATTTTGACAAAGAATTAGAGTATCCAGATTTTACAAAGAAATTGGCTGAGCTTACGGAGGCTCAATTGAATCGTTGCGCGGGGAAGTATACATCTTCAAATTTCCCACTCGATATAAGCGTAGTTATTAAGCAGGGGGTTATGTTTGCTGAAGCAAAGGGTCAAACTGCTTTTCCATTAGAAGCGCACAGTGAAGCAGTTTTTAGATTTGATCCAGCTGGAATTCTAATGGAATTTAAGCCTTCGGCGGACGGGAAAACGATGACTGGCTTTAAGCTCACTCAAATGGGAGCTTCGTATGATTTTCTGAAAGAGTAATAAAGGAGCATCAAATTGTTGATAACCCCTACTTACCAACTATGAACTGTTGATGATTTTACCTGATTATGGGTTTATCAATCGCTATATTTGCCGTGATTTCTGTTAAGAAAATCATTAGGCATTAATAAGATAGAAAAATCATGAATAGAGTCATTGCAATAGCAAATCAGAAAGGTGGAGTAGGGAAGACAACAACTGCAATTAATTTAGCAGCCAGTCTCGCAATTCTTGAGCATAGAACCTTACTTATAGATGCAGATCCGCAGGCAAATGCAACATCAGGAATTGGTTTTGACCCAAGAAACATCAAAACGAGTATTTACGAGTGCATTATCAATGAGGTTGAGCCAAAAGACATCATTCTTAGCACGGATACTCCCAATCTTGATTTAATACCAGCACATATTGACCTAGTTGGAGCAGAAATCGAAATGATTAATCTGCCTAACCGGGAAATGATGATGCGTCAGGCAATAAATAAAGTGAGAGATCAATATGAATTTATCATCATTGACTGTTCACCTTCTCTCGGATTAATAACTGTTAACTCCTTAACTGCTGCTGATTCAGTGATTATTCCTGTGCAGTGTGAGTACTTCGCATTAGAAGGATTAGGTAAGCTTTTAAATACCATTAAAATCGTTCAATCAAGACTAAATCCTGAATTAGAGATTGAAGGAATACTTTTAACGATGTATGATAGTCGCTTGAGACTCAGCAATCAAGTAGTTGATGAAGTGAAAACTCATTTCCAACAAATGGTATTCGATACAATCATTCAGAGAAACATTCGTTTGGGTGAAGCACCAAGTTTTGGTCTTTCGGTTATTATGCATGATGCAAATTCATCTGGAGCAGTTAACTATCTTAACCTAGCTCGGGAAATACTTCAGAAGAATGAATTAACTCGCATTAGCTCAAGTGAGCGAATGATTGATGATGTAAATGAGAATCTTAACTGATTCTAAGTAGAAAAAGATGTCAGTAAATACAAAAAGAAACGCTTTGGGTAAGGGACTCGGTGCTTTGCTTCAAAGTCCAGATACAGATATAACCACACGATCAGGTTCTTCAGGTGACGGATCTCCGTCAGTTGGTTCAATCACAGAAATTCCTATTAGCAGTATTGAAGCTAACCCCTTTCAACCGAGAACTCATTTTGAAGAGGAGGCACTTAGAGAATTAGCTGATTCGATAAATGAAATGGGTCTTATTCAACCGGTTACGGTTAGAAAAATGGGCTATGATCAATATCAGCTTATTAGTGGTGAGCGTCGTTTTCGCGCTTCTCAGTTAGCAGGGTTGACTAGTATTCCAGCTTATATTCGCATTGCTAATGACCAAGCCATGCTTGAGATGGCTTTAGTTGAGAATATTCAACGTGAAGAGTTAGATGCAATTGAAGTTGCTCTTGCTTATCAGCGACTCATAGAAGAAGTTAAGCTAACGCAAGAAGAAGTAAGTGATAAGGTTGCCAAAAAACGGTCAACCGTTACTAATTACCTTCGTCTTTTGAGGCTGCCCCCTGAAATTCAGATGGGGATTCGTCAAAGAAAGATTTCGATGGGTCATGCACGAGCTCTTATAAATATTGAAGATCCTAAGCAACAGTTAAGTCTGTTTGAACAAATTCTCAGCAGCGAAATGTCTGTCCGCCAAGTTGAAGAAGCTGCAAGAGAGAAACGTGAAACAGCAACTAAGAAAGTAGCTTTGAGTGCTGAATTGCCTGATACATTAAAAGCAGCAATTCAAAGTTTGAACCAGCGACTTGACGCTCAGGTAGAGCTAAAGTCTGATTCAAAAGGAAAAGGTCAGCTTCAAATTAAATTTAACTCTCCAGCTGATTTGGAGAAATTGTTAAGCAAACTGCTTCCTTAATGAAAGTGCATTGCTCAGGATTGCTATCGATTGCCATTCTGGCTTTATTTCAGCTAAATCTAGCTGCTCAAACAGATAGTATTCCTGCCCCAGTGAAAAAAACTGCTGGTATGAGCGTAATGAAAGAGAATAAACCAGCACCTATTGAAAAAAAGGTAATGGATAAAGATTCTTCTTCTATAGCAAAAGTTTCTGAGCATTCGCCTAAAAGAGCCGCCTTGTATTCAGCAATGCTTCCCGGATTAGGTCAAGTGTATAATAAAAAATACTGGAAAGTGCCCATCATTGCTGTTGGAGCAGGAGCATTAGTTTATAGCTTCAACTTCAATCAGAATAACTTTTCACGCTTTAAGCTGGAACTCATCAAGCGTCAGCAAAACCTAGGAAACCTTGATCCTGATCTTGACAGATATACTGATGCCAACCTTAACGAATTACAGGATTTCTATCGTAGAAACCGCGATTTGTCAATAGTTGGTATGGCCTTACTTTATGCATTGAACATTATTGATGCTACAGTTGATGCGCATCTTTTTGATTTTAATGTATCTGATGATTTAAGTCTTAAAATCAGACCTTCGGCGGTTTATACCGCATTTTCACCTATACCGGCTGCCGGAATCGGACTAAACTTTAGATTTTAGTTATGAAAATAGCATTGATAGGTTATGGTTCAATGGGTAAAACCATTGAAGAAGTTTGTAAAAGAAAGGGGCACGAGATTGTCCTTATTTTGGATGAAAAGAGGCCTGCTTCCTGGAAAAAAGATTTAAAAAATGCAGATGTTGCTATAGAGTTCACCACCCCAGAAGCAGCAGAAGCGAATATGTTGGAATGTTTTAAGGCTGGAGTTCCAGTTGTAACAGGAACAACAGGATGGTACCAGCGCTTTGAAGAAGTTAAAGATGCCTGTGAAGATTTGGAAGGCGGATTATTCTATGCTACCAATTTCAGTATTGGAGTAAATCTATTTTTTCAGCTAAACCGAATTCTTTCAAGAATTATGGCCACACATCATGAATACCAAGCTAGAATCCATGAGGAACATCATTTACGAAAAAAGGATGCTCCTTCTGGAACAGCAATCTCAATTGCAGAAGGCATCATAGCCGAGCATCCTGCATATATTCGCTGGGCTATGCCCGATAAAAGTCTTGAAGGCGATCTTGAAATTAGTTCTTTAAGAGATGGAGACATTCCTGGTACACACGAAATTTTTTATCGTTCGGCAGATGATGAAATTAGCATTAAACATCAAGCTTTTGGTCGTAAAGGATTTGCTGAAGGAGCAGTAGTAGCTGCTGAATTTCTTGCCTCAAAACGAAGGGGTATTTATACTATGTCAGATTTAATTAATGTAACAGAGCCTCATGGATTATAAGTGGATTATTAACATTATTCTAATTATTGCCCTTCATATCGGGCTGGTTAAATTATTTGTAAAAGCTGGTAAGCAGGCTTGGGAGGCTTTGGTTCCGGGTTATAACCTGTTTGTTTGGTTAAAGCTTATTGAAAAACCTTGGTGGTGGCTTATTCTGTTAGCTATTCCTGGCGTTAATGTGATGATGTATCTTATTATGGTATTTCTTCTTATTCGGAATTTTGAAGAGGAAAATCCATTTAAACTAGTAGCTGGAGTCGTTTTCTCTTTTTTCTGGTTGCCTTATATGGGCTTTGCCGATCAATATCGTTTCATGGGTTCTGATTATTGGAAAAAATATGAAAGAACAACTATTGTAGAGTGGACTGAAGCTATCGTTTTTGCTGTGGTTGTTGCAACCATTGTGAGGACATTTTTCTTCGAAGCTTTTACCATCCCTACATCTTCTATGGAGAAGTCGCTATTGGTTGGTGACTTTCTTTTTGTTAGTAAAGTTAGCTATGGTTCTAAAACGCCAAATACTCCGCTTACCATACCATTCACACATCACACCATGCCATTTACCGAAGATGTACCTTCTTATTCGGAGTGGATTTCTTTGCCATACTTCAGGTTTCCTGGTTTAGGTGATGTGAAGAACAATGATATTGTTGTTTTTAATTATCCCGATGGTGATACAGTTGCTTTAAAAGCTCAAAATATTAGTTATTACAGGCTAGTTAGAAACTTCGGTTGGTCAACCGTCAATAACCCCAATGCTATTAACCCAATTACTGGTCAACCTTTCGGAAAGGTAGTAGCTAGACCTGTTGATAAGCGCGATAATTACGTAAAACGCTGTATAGCTATTGCTGGAGATCAATTAGAGATAAAAGAAACTCAGGTATATATTAATGGAGAGAAGGCCAGCAATCCAGAGATGATGCAGTTTTCATACGATGCAGCATTTAATATTCCCCAAGCTCCGCAGAAGCTTTTTGATAAACTTGATGTTACAGATGCTGAGCGATACCAAATGTCTAACGTTAATGTTTGGAGACTGCACCTAAATGAAAAGAATAAGCAAGAGTTGCAGAGTTCGACTTTGCTCGTTGAATTACAACCACGAGTAGATGGCCCAGGGCAATATGATTCTGATATTTTCCCGAATACACCGTCTTATTCATGGAATAAGGACAACTTTGGTCCGCTTACAATTCCTAAAAAAGGGGCCACCGTAGCACTCGATACTCATAGCATTCATCTATATAAACGAATTATAGAGGTGTATGAGGGTAATGATTTGAAAATCAGCGGTAGTGAGATTAAAATAAATGGTGCTGTTGCCAATTCATACACCTTTGCTCAGGACTATTATTTCATGATGGGAGATAACCGTCATAATTCTGCAGATTCAAGATTTTGGGGCTTTGTGCCACATGATCATATTGTTGGTAAAGCAGTATTTGTTTGGTTGAGTCGTTCTACAATTCGTGGATTCCCAAATATTCGCTATGAGCGAGTATTTACATTCATTTATAATGTT
>JBBEBC010000065.1:2481-5169 GCA_040882555.1 Bacteroidia bacterium | reverse complement strand
AATCCATTTGCTGCGCTAACTGTTTTTGCTCCAACTAATGAAGCATTCGAAGCTGCTGCTACAGCTTTAGAAACTGATATTGCTGGTCTACTTGCTCTACCAAATTTGGCTGATATCTTAACATACCATGTTTTAGGATCTGAGCTTTTGGCTGAAGGAATTACAGAAACTACTATTGTTGAGCCATTAAGCACGACAAATACATTAAAGGTTACATTAAATGCTGCAGATGAAGTGTTTGTAAATCAAGCACAGGTTACTCAAACAAATGTATTGGCAGATAACGGTGTAATACATGTTCTTAATGGTGTTGTTTTACCAGTAGAAACAGTAGTTGACATAGCATTAGATAATGGATTTACTACACTTGCAGGTTATGTAATTGCAGCTGATTTATTACCAGCTTTAACAAACCCATTCGCTAGTTTAACAGTATTTGCACCAACAAATGAAGCTTTTGCAGCTGTTCCAACTGCAACTATTGAAGCTCTAGAAGCTGATGTTAATCTTTTAACTGATGTACTTTTATATCATGTTGTTGGTTCTGCAGCTTTATCTACAGATTTAAACGATGGCGATGAGCTTTCAACACTTCTAGCTGGACAAATTCTTGATGTTACGATTACAGGAATGGATGTTATGATTAATGAATCAAACGTAACAATGCCAAACCTCGAAGCATTTAATGGAGTTGTTCATGTAATTGATGGTGTGTTAGTTCCAGAAGCTCTATCTGTTAATGATAACAATGCAGTAACAGGATTCAATTTATATCCTAATCCTGCTTCTGATGTAGCTTTTGCTGAGTTTAATCTTACAAGATCAGAGCAGACTTCCATCAGAATTTCAGATTTAAGCGGTAAAGTAGTGTTTGTACAAAATGCTAATCTAGCATCAGGCGCTCACCGCATTCAATTACCAATAGCAGATTTATCCTCAGGAATGTATATTCTTGAAATCAACACAAGCAAAGCTTCTTCAGTAAGTAAGCTTAGTGTGAACTAATAATAATATTAGATTTGAGCAAGCCGGGCAGATTCATTTCTGTCCGGCTTTTTTATTGTTTAAGGCTTGCATTGTTTAGTTACTTTTGCGGCTATGGAGGAAAAAGAGATTAAGGAATGGTTTCAAGTATGGTTCGATTCGCCTTACTATCCTCTTTTATATAATCATAGGGATGATACCGAGGCGATTCATTTTCTCGATCACCTCGTAAAGCATCTAAATCCTTCTTCAGATAGCCGAATGTTAGATTTAGCTTGTGGCAGAGGGCGTCACGCACTTTACTTAAACAAACTTGGGTTTGATGTAACTGGAGTTGACCTATCCTCTGAGAGTATCAGACAGGCTTCTAAAAGCTCGTCTGAAACACTTAGGTTTTATGAGCATGATATGCGCCGCTTACTGAGCACAAATACATATCATTTTGTTTTCAATCTGTTTACCAGCTTTGGATATTTTGAGAGAAACCATGAAAATCAATTGGTCATTAATAACATGGCTTCAACCCTAAAGCCTGGAGGCAGAATAATTATAGATTTTTTAAATGCTGACCTTATCCGCTACGCGGGAAGAATACAAGAACAAAAAACAATTCAAGGAGTTGAATTTACCCTGTATAAAGAAATTAGAGGTGGAAGAATTATCAAACATATTGAGGTAAATGACGCTGGTGAAAAACATCATTTTGAAGAAAAGGTAAGTCTTCTAGGAAAGGAAGAGTTTGAAGCCTATTTCAAAGCCGCTAATTTGAAAATTGAGAATATTTTTGGCAATTATATGTTGAGCGATTTTGAAGCCAAGAAATCTCCACGTCTCATCTATGAAGTAAGCAAAGCATGATACCTATTAGTAAACTTCTGCTTCTTGTATTTTCTGTAATCGCCTCTGGCGGATTGGTTCTAATTTTCAAATGGAAGAACCAGAAAATTCTAAAATTACTTCTGGCATATAGCGGTGCTTTCATTTTTGCGTTATGTCTTTTTCATCTTTTACCTGATGTTTACACTGGCTTAAACAATCCTACACAAGCTGGATGGCTCATTGTTGCCGGATTTCTGATTCAATTACTACTTGATTATATTTCTGGTGGAATTGAACACGGGCATATGCACACTGAAGGACATCATGCTCACCATGACCATGACCATAAACATGACCACCATCACGAACATCCCGTAATGCAAAGATTCCCCTGGATGCTCATGATTGGTCTCTGCACTCATGCCTTTATCGAGGGCATTCCACTTTTGTTTAATCAGTCGGGAGGGGACCTCTACACGGCAATCATCTTTCATAACATCCCGATTTCCATCACCTTGATGACTCTATTTTTAATTTCAGGTAAAGGTGTTTATAACAGTTTGGCAGCCTTAATAATCTTTGCTTTAATGACTCCAGCAGGAGCAGTTGTAGCATATTATTTATTTCCCGAAGGAGGTGCTGCTGCCGATCATTTTGGCTTATTAGCGCTAGCTTTCGTAATTGGTATTTTCCTCCATATTAGCACAACGATTCTTTTTGAGTCAGATCAAAACCACCGCTTCAATCTGTTAAAGTTGCTCACTATCCTTTTAGGAATTGCAACCGTGCTAATTCTATAGATCAAGTGTTTCTTTGCTGCTGCCACTAAACTTTATTCTTTTATTAGGGTTTGATTGATGAGATTGTCTAATTTTAGGCAAGAAA
>JBBEBC010000065.1:0-2381 GCA_040882555.1 Bacteroidia bacterium | reverse complement strand
ATTTCTCGGGGATTTGCCCTACCGAACTTCATGCTTTTCAGGAAAAGCTCGCTGAATTCGAAGCTCGCAATGTTGCAGTGGTTGCCTGCTCAACAGATAGTGAGGCATCTCACCTTGGCTGGTTAAAGGTTTCGAAAGATCAAGGTGGAATTCAAGGAATTACCTACCCTATTGTGGCTGATACAACAAAAACCATCGCGTTGAACTACGGTATTCTCTTTGGGGATTACGATTACAATGAAGATGATGAGCTTACTACAACTGGACCTATGTTAGCTTTTCGTGCTCTATTCTTAATTGATAAAGACGGAATTGTACAGCATCAATCTGTCAATCACCTTCAATTAACTCGTAGTGCTGATGAAGCTCTTAGAATGGTCGATACCCTTCAATACTTAGAAGAAAACGGTGAAGTTTGCCCAATCAACTACAAAAAAGGTGATATCGCAAAAAGCTCTCAGCTAGCTTCTTCGGCTAATTAATCTTATAATTTGCACGAAAATCCTCGCAATTGCGGGGATTTTCTGTTTATAAGCAGTTCGTATCGTTGGTAATTGTAGTTTTGCTCTCTTAAATAACATTTTAAAAATAGCATTGTGGCTGACTCGAATTTTGTTGATTACGTTAAGATCTGTTGCCGCTCTGGCAAGGGAGGTGCCGGTTCTATGCACTTTCATCGCGACAGGTTAACAGCAAAAGGTGGCCCCGATGGTGGTGATGGTGGCCGTGGTGGACACATTATTCTGAGAGGAAGCTCTCAAATGTGGACACTTATTCACCTAAAGTATCGCAAGCACGTTATCGCCGAACCCGGCGGAAATGGAAGCAGTGCTTTGAAGCATGGTAAAGATGGCCAAGACGTTATTCTTGACGTGCCTTTAGGAACTGTTGCCCGAGATGCCGAAACTGGAGAAATAGAATTCGAAATTACTGAAGAGGGCGAGGAAAGAATCATTGTTCCCGGCGGTAGAGGCGGTTTAGGAAACCATCACTTTAAGTCACCTACACTTCAAACACCAAGATTTGCCCAGCCGGGTGAAGAGGGTGAAGATCTTTGGAAAATCTTAGAACTTAAAATACTTGCCGATATTGGCTTGGTTGGTTTCCCTAATGCGGGTAAATCTACTCTCCTATCCTGCGTTTCAGCAGCAAAACCTGAAATAGCAAATTACCCTTTCACTACCTTGGTGCCTAATCTAGGAATTGTGGAATATCGTGATTATAAGTCGTTTGTGATGGCCGATATTCCGGGAATTATTGAAGGCGCCTCTGAAGGTAAAGGTTTAGGCTTGAGGTTTCTTCGTCATATTGAAAGAAATTCAGCATTATTATTTGTCATTCCAGCCGATTCAAATGATATCAAAGAGGAATTTAGAGTCCTGTTAAATGAGCTAAAAACCTTCAATCCTGAGCTTTTAGACAAGAATTATTTGCTTGCCATCAGCAAAAGTGATTTGCTTGATGATGAGCTTAAAACAGAGATTAAAAAAGACCTGCCTGATATTCCTTATGTGTTTATTTCCGCCCCAACGGGGGAAGGTCTTGTTGAACTTAAAGATAAAATCTGGCAATCGCTACAGCCAAGTACATGATGCTCAAGGAATTTGACTTTGAACTTTTCAAGCTCATCAATCAGGCTTACTCTTCCTGGGCTGACACATTGATGTATGCCTTAAGCGGAAAGTTCACTGCTATTCCTATTTATGTGATTCTTTTGGCAATTCTCATCAAAACCTACAAGAAAAAAATCTGGGGAATTCTATTCTCAATAGTCATTCTAATTACCCTAAGCGATCAGGTAAGTGTTGCTTTTAAGAATGGTATTGAGCGCTTTAGGCCTTGTCATACCGAAGAATTAAAGTCTGATATTCATCTAGTTAACAATCATTGTGGAGGTACTTACGGTTACTACTCTTCACATGCAAGTAATACAATGGCTTTAGCTGCATTACTAAGTTTGCTGTTGCCATCAGCAATTGTGAGAACATTTCTAATTCTTTGGGTGTTTTTGGTGGGATACTCAAGAATTTACCTAGCAGCACACTTCCCGCTAGATGTTTTAAGCGGCTGGCTGGCAGGATTTGCTTTTGCGCTCATCATATTCGAGGTATTAATTAAACGGGTGTTCAAATATCAAATCCCTCAAAAAATATGAATACCCTAACTTTTGCAGGAATATTTATTGGAGGAGGCTTAGGATCAGTTCTACGGTTTTCATTATCGCTCCTGATGGGAAAATCGAACTTCTCTTTGCCCTGGGCAACTCTTTCTGCCAATGTACTTTCTTGCATTATTATGGTTTTGGTAATGAAGCTCAGCGAGAGTTTGCAGCTGTCGAACAGTCTTAGGTTAATGATTCTTACTGGCTTTTGTGGCGGACT
>JBBEBC010000064.1:0-5195 GCA_040882555.1 Bacteroidia bacterium | reverse complement strand
TTACTTATGCTGGAGATCCTAAATATTTACTTTACGAAATTGATTGGCCAATTTGTAATATGAAATCCTATCTGAATTTTATAAATCAGATAGGTTTAAAAGATGAAAAGAAAGAACTCATTCTTTGGAAAAATGCTGCCGAATTGTTTAATATCGATGTGAACAAACTTCAAAACTGAACAAGCATAAGGTATGATTTCAGCATTTGATTTGGTGCCCTTTCAAAATCTTTGAAAGTAGATTAGAACTTCTAAAATATTGCAGACAATCTAAAGCATTACCATTTTAAAAGGCATCTCCTAAGTTTCAGCCACAAATAAAATAAAACGGCTCTAATACTTGCTATTCTGCCTACTTCGAAAGTGGAGCAAAAATCTCTTATACCAGCACTAATGAAAGATGGTTTATGAGTGGTTTAATTCTAAACGGTTAGCAGCGCATTCAACGAATAATTAGCAATAATACACCATCATTCGGACATTAACTTACTTACAAGCCAAACTCAAAAATCACGCTAAATAGTATTTTATTTATTGGAAGTGATACAGCCGATAGTATCCGGCAAATGCTTTATTTTCAAAATTTCTATGGAATTTTTCAGCTTCAGGAAAAATTCGGATTAACACTAGGCTTTGATATTGGCGCACAACAAAAAAACAAAGGCAGTAATGACTACTATACCTGGTACTCATCTGTTTTAATATCCAAATACTCAATAACAGAAAAAATAAGCATGATAGCTAGAAGCGAATATTACAGCGATGCAAATGAGGTAATTATTAATAATCGCATTTAAACACTAATTGGTTCAGCAAATAATATGTACTTAGCAGCAGTGGCAAGTCAAGTGAGATGCTCTATGGCTGTTATTCTATACCGTTGTCTCTTTGTTTATTTTCATCTGTTTATAAGAAGAGGGAGAAATTCCGGTAACTTTTTTAAATTGATTGGATAAATTACTCACGCTACTATAATTTAATTTAAAAGCAATATCCGAAAGACTAAATTCCGAATAGATCAACAATTCCTTAACTCTTTCAATTTTATTGGAGATGATAAACTGCTGTATAGTTATACCAGTCTCTTCAGAAAACAAATCTGCTATATGTGAATAATCTTGATTTAACTTTTCGCTTAAATAAACTGAATGATTTACCTTAGGTAATTCATCAGGATAATGGATCATTTCGATAATTTCCTTTTTAATCTTTTCAACCTGGACACTCCTTTTGTCCTCCATTAATTCGAGTCCTGACCGTAAAAGTATTGTTGACAATAGTTTACGTTGATTATCTGATATATCTTCTAAAATATCGACCTCTCCAAGCTCAATTATAGCATCCATGAAACCAAGGTTTTCAAGTTCCTGCCTTACAAGCATTTTGCATCTTCGACTCACCATATGTTTAATGTATAACTTCATAACATATTCACAATAAATAAGGAGACTTTAAATGAAGATACATAAATGCTTGACTTAATTCTGCAATTACTATAAAGAGGCTTAACCTGTGGTGGTTAATCACAAAACTTTGAAATGTCCACAACAGTTAAGAGGCACTTCTTATCCTCACCCGTCATGACGCCTTCAACATAAACATTACCAAACAAGTGGCCATCGTAGCCCAAATTTAGCTTACACGATTCCTTGGCACCACTAGCAAAAACCCTGTCGAAAAATCGATTAAAAACAGGCAACGATTCAGGCATGATGAATAACCTGAAGTTGTTGTTAATCAATTCAAACCGACGTTCCTTTAGCATCGCTGCAGCAGTAAAATTGAGTTCCACAATACTACTTTCTTCATCTACTATAAAAAAGCCTATTGGAGCCAAATCATAAAGTAATGTATGCTTTTTAAGTGCTTCTTCTGCCTTTTCATAAGCTATATGAAGCTCGTCATTCTGCATCTCCAATTCTATTTGATGCACTTGAAGTTCATGCAAAAGTTTTTTTAAATCAGCCTCTTCTGTTGATTCGCTTTTGTTCACTTGCTTCTTAATCAGTTTTTCCTCAGCTCTTTGGCGGAGCTGTTTTGGATCTTTAAAATCAAATTCCTCGTGTATCATATCAATATTTATTAATTATCATTAGTATTGCTTTTGGAGCTTTAAAATTATCGGTCAATATTTGAAACGAGCAGACAACATAAATCGCTGAATTCTCTGCCACTTGCACCTTCATTTTAAATTTCCCTGCTTTTCCTTGTTTGGCTATTTTATTAATTTCTTTTTCAGTTTTAATCCATTCAGTTTTAGGCACAAACAATCGAACATAATTTTCCCCAATTACCTCTTCCCTGTTTTTCCCAAAGAACAAAACTGCCTTGGGATTAAATTCTTTGATTTCACCTTCGGTGGATAAACTAATATAGATGTCTGAAGATGAATCTAGATACATGCGATGCATTTGCGCATTTTCATCCAATTCTATTTCCAACTGCTTCATATCAGTAATGTTGATGAAGGTGATGACCAAGCCGTCAATTCTGTCGTCAAAGGTTCGATAAGGCATGATGCGAATAGTAAACCATCGACCATCCTTGGCAGGAACCTGTTTTTGAATAAACACCAGTGATTTAAGGACTTCTCTGGCATCATCGGCCAATTCAGGATAAATGAGGTCAGAGACTTGGTCAGTGAATGGTCGCCCAATATCACTTTTAATCATCTTAAAAATCTGCGTAGCCTGATCAGTAAAACGTCTGATATTTAATTCTTTATCTAAGAAAAGTGTTGCTATGTCCGTGCTATTAAGCAGGTTTTTCATGTCATTATTGACGCGCGAATAGTCATCAACCTTAGCCATCAATTCGGCATTTACAGTTTGAAGCTCCTCATTCAGACTCTGCATTTCTTCCTTAGAGCTTGTCATCTCTTCATTGGTTGATTGCAATTCTTCATTGGCTGATTGCAGTTCTTCATTCGTAGATTTTAACTCTTCCTGAGATGTTTGCATTTCTTCTGCATTGTTCTGCATTTCAGCACGTAGTTGGCGAAGCTCCTCCTCCTGCAACGTTTGTTTTTGACTTTTCTTTCCTGATTTAGTTAGTGTTTCAACCTTAGGTACATCCGACACTTCTGTAAAAACAAGCATCACTGTTCCCTTTAGAACATCAGGATGCTCAATAGATTGTATAGCGACATCAAACGTTTGCGCGGTACCATTGGTGCCAATTTTAAGATTTCGCAAGGTAAGGGTCTCTTTATTCGATAAGACCTTTCTGAAAGCAATGGGTAATTCCTTGCGTAAACCATCCCTCAACATTGCAAAAATATTTAGGTTGGCCTTACCTACTGAAGGCTCAAGGAATTTCCCTGTTCGACCACTGGTATAAATAATATCTCCGCTTTCATTCACAAGAACGCCCACTGGAGAATAATTTTGAAGCAATAACTGATCAGCTAGAGTCTGAATATTAGGAATAATTTTAACTGGCAATTTTTCTTCATTTAACATGGCGTTAGCTCTCGAAAATGAGGTAGGAAAATCAAATGAATCCTCTGGAATGACATTACTTTTCTTTTTGTAAATCTTCAGTTTATTGTCAATCGTGGTAAATAGGTTACTCTGCATGCCTAATGATTCAGAACTACCAAGAAGCAAAACGCCTTCTGGCTTGAGACTATAATAGAACAGACCAATCAATTTCTTTTGTAACTCAGAATCTATATATATCAGCAAGTTGCGGCAAGAAAGAAAATCAATTTTAGTAAAGGGCGGATGCATTGCTACGTTATGTTGAGCAAATACCACCATCTCTCTAATCTCCGTGGTAACGAGATATCCATCGTCTATTTTAACAAAAAAACGCTTTAAACGTTCTGCAGAAACATGTGCAGAAATAGAAGAAGGATAAACGCCCTTTCTTGCAGTATCTATTGCATCATGATCTAAATCTGTGGCAAATATTTGCAATGAAATGCCTGTCTTTTTTGATTTTTCTAAGGCTTCTTTAAAGACAATAGCTAGCGAATATGCTTCCTCTCCTGTAGAGCACCCAGGTATCCATGTTCTATATAGAGGTCCAGAACTTGAGTTTGAAATTATTGATGGTATGGTGGTTTTCTTTAAAGTTTCCCAGACAGTTGTATCTCTAAAAAAATTAGTCACGCCAATCATCAGCTCCTTAAAGAGAATCTCTCCCTCTTTTGGATTTTCCTGAAGAAAATGCACGTAAGTGGCAATTGCACCTATCTTATGAACAGCCATACGCCTTTCAATGCGTCGGTAAATTGTATTTTTTTTATAGAGCGAAAAATCATTACCCGTATAAGTACGGAGTAGAATAATGATTTTATCGAGTGAGCTTTTATCCTTAATCTCTATTTCCAGGTTAGATTTCGAAATGGGTAAATGATTAAGAAATTCTATCAGTTTTTGTGGTAACTCATTAGCTGGAGCGACAATATCTACCATTACAGAATCAATGGCACTGCGTGGCATGCTGTCAAATTTTGCGGTTTCGGGAGTTTGTACTATCACAATACCATTCTTTTCTTTTAGATGCCGAAGCCCAGATGTACCATCGGATCCCATTCCAGAAAGTATGATTCCTACACCTAGCTCCTTTTGATCGTCGGCGAGAGAATGAAAGAAAAAATCAATTGGAAGGCGCATTCCCCTTGTTTCTACAGGTTCAAATAGATGAAGTTTTCCATGTAATAATGACATGCTCGCGTTGGGAGGAATCACATAAACACAGTTTGGTTTAACCGGCATTCCGTCGCTTACTTGGAATACTTTCATTTTCGATTTTCGTTGAAGTAACTCAGGAAGCATCCCTTTTTGTGTTGGATCAAGGTGCTGTATTACCACAAAGGCTAATCCACTATTCTCAGGCACATTGCTTAGGAATTGTTCTAAAGCCTCCAGCCCTCCTGCCGAAGCACCTATTCCAACAATTGGGAATAAGTCATCATTAGATTTTGGCCTTAACAACTTTACAGATGTGTTCTCTTTGACTACTTCTTCTACTGGTTTACTTGTATTCACATCTATCAGGTTTAATATAGTTCCTTGCGCTATGAAAGCTCTGACGTATTTTTGGGGCGCCTTTTTTTTAAGAATGTCGGAAGTTAGAACAAAGGAAGAAAGAATTCTTTACTGATTCGCATTATAAAATTACATATATCACACCACACCCATCCAAGACGTTTTAGATTAGGGTAAAAAAAGTGGAGTTGGTCCGAAT
>JBBEBC010000063.1:0-5215 GCA_040882555.1 Bacteroidia bacterium | reverse complement strand
ATAAAAATGGAAAATCACCTGAATAATTAAAAACAGGCTCCTTAAAAACAAAGCTATTTGCAATAAGCACAATTCTACCATTATATAAATCACCGTCAACCCAATCTCCAGTTTCCATTATTGTTGTTCTTAAAACTCCAATATCCATAACATCGCCTTTGATGCCACCAAGTTGAACACGATCTCCCGACTTATAAAACCCACCAAACATAATAGTTAGCCAACCTGCGAATGAAGCAATCACTTCTTTCAGTGCAAAAGCTATACCTGCACCAGCAACTCCAAAGGCAACAGTCAACCCCTCCAGTCTATTTGAATACACTATGATTACTAAAATGAAAATCAAGAAATACCCAACAAAACTTCCAATTTTTTTTGCATGATATCGATTATTGGTATCCTGTATTTTAGAGAACAGATAGTATTTCAGTATCCTTAGTATAAGCCAAATAATGACTACACCAATGATCAAATAAGAGACTTTTAATAGTGAAGGATACTCAGATAAAAAAGGGATTTTCATTATTCAATAAAGAGATTTAAGTCTGTTAGTATTATCCGAAAGTTATAAATATTAATTATAAGTTTCACTTAGAAAAATTAATTATGGAGTTTCCGTAGTTTAATTTTATCTGATTTTTTTTCACTCCAAATTACAAGGACGTCTGCAATAAAACTTGAATTTGACAAGTACAATTGTAGTTAAGATAATTAAATTTATTTTTTCAATAATACTGGATTACTGCTAAATAGCATGAGCAATATTTATCCAATAATCCATAAAATGTTTAAGGCCTTTTAAGATTATCTATATATAGATATTCAATTGTTAATTGTAGTCGAATCGTATTAATACAGGTTTAGATAGAAGCATACTGCTCCTATCTTTTCGTATTTCTATTGGCAATTATTTCTTTGGCTCTCTTAAGAATAATATTTGATCTCTTTATTCTGGTATCAGAAGTTTTCGCAGAACATAAGTAGTGTAAAAAACTTCTTTGATTACCTGAAGTGAGCTTTTCCCAAGCTACTCTCCCCTCTTCATCCTGTTTCAGGTATTCTTTAAATTCCTCTGGTATTTCATACCCATGTTCAGTTGTATCAGTTACAAGTAGGACTTCAAATTCATTTCTTAAATCGACTTTTATGGACTTCAACGTCTGTTTACCCATTTGAATGATAAATCCGTCTTCTCCATGTTTAACAATAGCCGCTGGAAATTGTGCGTCATTAACAGTGCAGAATACTCTATGAGGAAACTTGCTTGCCATAGATAAAGCATGCAATTCGGGAACATGAATATAGTGTAATCCTAATCCCGTGTTGAATTTATTGAGATAAGATTTAAACTCAACTTGATTTAACATTTCCATCTTTTCAATTAATTTCTCTAAAAAAATCAGAAACTCAATTTACGATTCTTTAATACAAAACTAATCAAGAAAACAATTGCGTTTATCCAGCTTGTTGTTGATGCATCATTTCTTTCGAGTTCAGATTCTTATTAAGTGAATTCAATTTATCTATTTCTTTCTTGAGAATTGATTTGTATTGTCCAGAATTTGCACTCATACTATTTTTTACAAAAGATTCACGTCCAACTGCATAACGAGTAAATAACTCAGTCATCTCTTCTTGATTAATAGTTCTCTTTTCTTGAAGCAATTCAGCCATTCTCAGCAGAAGTTCTTTTTCCCGAGTTAATATGTCAACTGCTTGTTGATGGCATTTATTCAATATTTTTAATGCTTCCTTCTCAGTTTTCTCCCTATAATATGTGAAGCCCTTATCCTCATTATCGGTTCTTAAAACGCCAACATAATTCCCCAAGCCATATTGCTGCACAGCACTTAAGGCAAGGTTGGAAGCTTTTTGCAAATCAGATGCACTTCCAAATGATTTATCATCACCAAAAATCAATTCTTCAGCTACTATTCCTCCATAAAGGACAGTAATCTGATTTTGAGCCCATTTAAAAGATAGAAAATCTTCGTCCTTTGTAGTATAGACGTAACCGTCCATTTGACCATCGAGCGAATCAGAGCAAACATAGGTGGGTAATTTAGAATGCATGATAGCTGTTAGAATAGCATGACCACTCTCGTGAACAGAGACGAGTGTTCTTAAATTATCTTGCTTTGACCTTCTCAAAACTTCCAGGTTAAGGCTTGGTTTACATTTCCATGAGAATGATTTGCTTTCATCTGAAAAGGCAACCAAATAGTCTTCTATAAAATCAATCTTAATAGTTTTTAGACGCTTATGATTGTTCTCTCTGTAATGAACTAGATTTACCAAGTTTGATGAAAGAACCTGATGTATTGTAGTATAAACAGGGCGAGTTCCTTGAGCAGGATAAACACCTTCTCTGTAAATCAAATCATTAACTTCACTAGAGAATAATAAATTTATTCCGATGGCTTGTTTAAACCTTTCAGAAATCTTCCCCAATTCTATTTTAATTAACTTTTCGTAAGAATCTTTATTAAAAGCGGGGTAAATAATATGATTATTCCCTAATCGTGCAATTTGCTCATCTCTAAACTTGTCCTTAAGAGCTGATTTAATATGAGTTATGTTGATTTTCTTTGATTCCAAATAGAAATCATCTGCAGAAATATCCGGATTATAATTTCCACTCATGGTGTAAACATTATCCATATTACCCATCACAAAAATGATAGAGCCTGATAAGTCAATTTGATGAGGCTTTGCAACCTTCTCCATGACGGATTGGATAAAATCAATAGTTTGTTTTAAATCCATCGACATAAGATATTTTTCAAATGAATGAAATCCATCAAAATCATACTTTACCTCAGAGTACAACGTATCTTTAACCTTTGAGCTCACTAGCTCTTGTCCTTCCTCTTTTGACATATAAGAGAAATAGGGTTTCATGATACGATTAAACTCTTCCTCCTTTTCTGAAACTCGGCCTTTGATGCCCTGTACTCCTTCAATTCTAGTCCTCTTTAAATTTTCCAGGTACTCCCCCACAGTGTGAAAATCATATTGAAAATACCTTTGTAATTGAATTTTGCCGCTATCAAGTAACTCCCAAATAATTCTTAAGGAAGGAGACGGACTTTGATCTAAGATGTTTTTCTTGCCTGAAGCATGGTGAAATTCATCCAAAGCAATAACAATATTATGCTTCTCTTCAGCGCAGGCTGTATTTTGCATTTGCTCTAATGTATTTCTTATACTCCAACTGAATTCTGCAGCTTCGCCCATATCAAACCGGAGAAATTGTTTAATTTCAAGTAGCTCTACAACACGCCTGATAAGTGAGGTTTTACCAGTTCCTGTTAATCCCCAAAGGTTAACAACCACCGGTCTTTCCTGGAGCTCTGGATATAAAAACCACAATGAAATTGCATCACAAACTCTATCAATAGGCTCGTCTATACCTACAAACTCACTCTTAAGGGTATCTTTTAGAATCGTAATAAGTTTTCGCTTACCAGCAGTATTAATTTGAGAGGAGTCTTTTTGCATGTTACATACTATTTATATAACAAATGTGTAAAACTTCCTTGCCAAACTTTGACCTAGTATTTAATCGTACGTTGCAATAGCCTTTTGCAGTTCTTGTTTTATTTCAGACGACAAGGTCTTGGGCTCAATAACTTGCACTGAAGAGCCGTAGGAGAGAACTTTTTGCCTAAATTCAATAGTTGGAATTAAAACATACTTGAAAATAGAATACTCTTTTGATGTATGAAATTCCTCCTGTGAAATATGCAATGGCAGCGTCCTGAAATAGTCGATTTGCGGTGCAAAAACTTTCAATTGAATTAATTGAGGGTTTTCATCTGGAATATGAATTCCGACAACTTGAGAAAATAACTCTTTCGCAGATTTATTACCAGGATGTTCAAAGTAATCTTCAGTCAAAATAATTTCCAAAATCCGATCAAGACCTAAGGTGATATGATGTTTGCGTTTATATTCATAGCTGTATATGTACCATCTACCTTGGAATTCTTTTAGAAGTAAAGGATTTATATAGAAGTCTTTTTCAACTTCAGTAATAAAATGCTTGTGCCTTACTATGATTGAGCGCTTTCCTGCAGCAGCTTTAAGAATAGGCTCTAGGTGTTGAATTCCTCTGAATTGACCTTCATGTTCAAATGAAATAAGACTTCTGAGTTCATTAGCCTGAGTTAATGATTCGAATATTAATCCAGCAGATGCAGATAATTCAGAAAGTCGTATTAGAGAGTCTGCCTCTGAAAGACATTCTTCTTCAATGGCATATTTACCAATACTTCTGTTATATCGAATAACAATTCCAAATTCTTCACGGATAAGCTTAAAGTCCCGTCTGATACTTCTATCGGATGCATCAAGGTCTCTAAACTGCAATTTTTCCTGGATTAAATCAATTGTAGAATTAGGTCTATTTTTCAATATCTCTATTATTGCCACTAATCGAGAAATTTTCCTGTGTATTTGCATGGCACAAAATAGAGAATTTCTATCTTTCTGCTACAAAGTGATTTGTATTGATTATATATTTATTTTTAGGAAGAAATATTTATCCCATTGGAGAATCCATTAATACCTGACAAACAGATTCTTATAGAATTAGTTAGAACAAAAATGCCTTTCGGCCGATTTGAGGCTCAACTCATCTGTGACTTACCAATTTCATATTTGGAATGGTTTGCAAGAAAGGGCTTTCCAAAAGGTCGTCTAGGAGTATTATTGGAAACAATGCTTGTGATAAAGAGTAATGGCTTAACTCAACTTTTAGAGCCGATTAAAAGAATGATCTAAACAATTGCTTATCTTGGAGGGAATTATAATAATATTCCATTTTTAAATCAATACGAATTCAATAATGAAATTAGGAGCATTTTCAATGAGTTTAAGCGTTAAAAACCTGACAATTTCAAAAGAATTCTACGAAAAACTTGGTTTCTCTGTTTTTGGTGGAGGGATGGATATGAATTATCTGATAATGAAAAATGGGAATACTTTAATAGGACTATTTCATGGCATGTTTGAAAATAACATGATGACCTTCAACCCAGGTTGGGATGAAAATGCTCATAAAATTGAGCAATATGATGATGTTCGAAGCATTCAGAAATCATTAAAGAGTCATGGAGTAACTATAGAGACGGAAGCCGATGAACATACTGAAGGACCTGCAAGTTTAGTGATAATTGATCCGGATGGAAATGTAATTTTATTAGATCAGCAC
>JBBEBC010000062.1:0-5347 GCA_040882555.1 Bacteroidia bacterium | reverse complement strand
TGAATTGCGTAAATAGAAGGTAATTCTGTATTCTGAAAATGCTTTTTTTAAGATTCCATTTTCAGACAATATCAATCTAATCACCTGATAATGGAAACGTTATCAGGTGACCTTAATTAAAATAATTAGGTCTAAATTCTAATGAACTCAATAAAATTCGATAAAACCAAAGCTCACGGATACTTACTTCAACATCTTTCATGGATTCGGGACAAACGAATGAGCGACTTCTTCCAAGATGATCCCGAAAGAGCAGAGCGTTTTTCTATTTTATGGAGGGATTGGCTATTTGATTATTCAAAGAACCTTATAACAGACGAATCAAAAAGATTACTCCTCTCTTTGGCTGAAGAGTGCAAATTAAAGGAAGCTATCGAAGCTCAGTTTACTGGCGAAAAGATAAATGAAACTGAACACCGTGCTGTACTTCACACCGCTCTGAGAAACAGAAGCCAAAAGCCGGTCATGTTCGAAGGCAAGGATGTGATGCCTGAAATTAAGGCCGTACTTCAGAAAATGAAGCAGTTTACCGAAGCCGTTCACTCAGGTCAATGGAAAGGTTATTCGGGTAAAACAATTAAGCATGTAGTTAACATTGGTATTGGAGGTTCTGATTTAGGTCCCGTTATGGTAACAGAAGCCCTTAAATCATTCTCAAACAGAGAAATCCAAATGCATTTTGTTTCTAATGTAGATGGAACTCATATTGCCGAAACGCTGCGCAAGGTAGATCCTGAAACCACCTTATTCATTATTGCTTCAAAGACTTTTACCACGCAGGAAACCATGGCTAATGCGCATACCGCAAGAGAATGGTTCTTAAGTCACGCCAAAGATGCATCGCATGTGGCTGGTCATTTCGTGGCTGTTTCAACCAACAGTAAATCGGTAGCAGAATTTGGTATTAACACAGACAATATGTTTGTGTTTTGGGATTGGGTAGGAGGTAGGTATTCGCTTTGGAGTGCCATAGGCCTTTCCATTTCACTCTCACTGGGCTTCGATAAATTTGAGCAATTGCTCGATGGTGCTCACGCAATGGATAGGCATTTTAGAACTGCTGCTTTTGCTGATAATATTCCTGTTATGATGGGCCTTGTTAGTATTTGGTATGTCAACTTCTTTGGAGCTTCATCCCAAGCTATTCTGCCTTACGATCAATACATGCACCGCTTTGCTGCCTATTTCCAACAAGGAGATATGGAAAGCAACGGCAAATATGTCGACAGAGACGGTCAACCAGTCAATTATTCAACGGGCCCGGTTATCTGGGGAGAGCCTGGAACAAATGGGCAACACGCTTTTTATCAGCTAATTCACCAAGGAACTCAGATGATTCCTTGCGATTTCATCGCGCCGGCTAATTCTCAAAACAAAGTCGGTAATCATCACGCCTTGCTACTTTCTAATTTCTTTGCTCAAACAGAAGCTCTCATGAATGGAAAATCGCGAGATATTGTTGAGCATGAACTTAAAGCAAAAGGTATGAGCGAAGAAGAAATTTCTTTCCAAGCTCCTTTCAGAGTTTTTAAGGGAAATAATCCTACCAATAGCTTCTTAATCAGAGAAATAACTCCTTTTAATTTAGGAGCTTTAATAGCTGCTTATGAGCATAAAGTATTCGTACAAGGGGTTATCTGGAATATCTTCAGTTACGACCAATGGGGCGTTGAGCTTGGAAAACAACTTGCTAATAAAATTCTTCCTGAACTTTTGAATAAAGAAAATGTTCATTCTCATGATGCATCCACAAATAGACTCATCAATGCTTATAAAGCCATGAGAGAGTAATTTTGTGACCATCTAAATTTTATCTTTGCCCCAAAATCTTAAAATTACTATGACCAAAGCAACACTTACTACCAAATACGGAGATATGAAAATCGAATTCTTCGATAATGATGCTCCTAAAACAGTAGAGAATTTCGTAAGATTATCTAAAAGTGGTTATTATGATGGATTAACATTCCATCGTGTTATTCCTGATTTCGTTGTTCAGGGCGGAGACCCAACTGGCACGGGCGCTGGTGGTCCTGGTTATACTATTCCTTGTGAATTAAATGGCGATAATCAATACCACGACAGAGGTGTTTTTTCAATGGCTCACGCAGGAAAAGATACGGGTGGATCTCAGTTTTTCATTTGTCACAGCAGAAACAATACCTCTCACCTAGACCGCAAGCATACTTGCTTCGGTAAAGTGGTTGAAAATGTCGATATCGTTGACCAAATCAAACAAGGTGACGTTATTGAGAAGATTGTTGTTGAAGAAGTTGAAGCATAATATTTTCTAAATATACCCGAAAGCCTGATGGATTTAAATGATTTATCAGGCTTTCTTCATTTTTAACTAGCCATTTCGGATATACAGATTCATTCATGAAAAACATCATTTTCATCCTTTTACTTGTTGCATTTACCAATGTTCAAGCACAGAAACTGCCTGATTTAAAGACTTTGCCGTATGATTCGGCTTCAGTTCCAAGAGAGCATCCGGTTGATTTTATCAACCTTAGGCTTGAAGCTTCATTTGTACCCAAAGAAGGACTTATCAAGGGGAGCGTCCTTCACACTTTCAAATCTATTCGTTCTCAGGTCGACTCTGTTTACCTTGATGCACCAGGAATAGACATTCAAGAGGTGTTTCAGAAAGGTGAAAAAATTAATTTCCAAATATATCCTGAAGGATTAACTATTTATTTGAAGTCATCCCTCCGGTACGGAGAAATGAGCAGCTTTACCATTAATTATGAGGCACATCCTAGAGCTGGCTTGTATTTTATAGGTTGGAATGATGAAACAAACCGAAGTAGGAAACAAATCTGGTCACAAGGTCAGGGCATCGATAACCGTAATTGGATTCCGATGTATGACGAAATGAACGACAAGGTCACTTCAGAGATGATTATCACTATGCCTAAACCTTTCAAAGTGCTTTCTAACGGTGTTTTAGAAGGAATTACTGACAAAGGCGACTCTCAAGTTTGGCATTATAAAATGAGTCATCCACATGCGCCATATCTCATTATGTTGGGCATTGGTGAGTATGAAATTGAAACGCGCACAACCCAATCAGGGCTAAAAACTCATCTCTGGTATTATCCTGATTGGAAAGATAAAGTAGCATCAACCTACGCTTACAGCACGGAGATGATTGATTTCTTTGAGAAGGAGATTGGTGTGCCATTTCCATGGGAAAATTATAGTCAAATACCGGTTCAGGATTTTATGTACGGCGCTATGGAAAATACCACAGCAACAGTTTTTGGAGATTTTTTCCTTACGGATAAACGCATGGCACTAGACCGAAGTTATGTTGGTGTAAATGCGCATGAGCTTGCTCATCAATGGTTTGGAGATATGATAACAGCTAGAAGTAAAGCGCATCATTGGCTTCAAGAAAGTTTCGCAACTCATTACAATACCTTGTATGAATCAGAAGTGTATGGTCAGGATTTTAAGGAACAGGCATTTAGAAATGCTCAAAATGCATCTTTAAATGCTTCAACCAGAGATTTGTATCCTTTGGCAAGCAGCGATGCTGGAAGTACACGCTGGTATCCAAAAGGCTCTTCGGTTTTATTCATGCTTAGATATGTAATCGGCGATGAGTGTTTTCGGGCTGGTATTAAGCATTATCTGGAGCAAAATGCTTATGCTAATGTCGATTCTGACGATCTTTTAGATGCATTTGAAGAAGCTTGCGGATATTCTCTTAATTGGTTTTGGAATGAATGGGTTTATAGAGGTGGAGAGCCTGTTTGGAAGGTAGAGGCCTCATCGGCCGAAGGCAAAACTACCTTTACTCTAAACCAACTTCAAATGAATGTGCCTTATGTTTCAACCTTCAAAATGCCAGTTATTCTGGAAGTCCATTTCGAAGATGGAAGCACTGTTCGTGATTCTGTGTGGGTTGAAAATGAAAGCGAAGAATTCTCATTGACTTATCCTGCTTCAAAAAAGGTGGCGTATACCTTATTTGACCCCGGTAACCGGGTGATGAAATTCCTTGAATTTGAAAAAGAATTCAATCAACTGAAAGTTCAGGCAACATCTGCCAAACATATGATTGACCGACTTGATGCAGTTCTTGGGATGGAGAAAATCGATTTAGATATCAAGAGATCCACCCTTCAAAAAATTGCTTCATCCAACGAATATTATAGTGTTAGAGCAGAAGCTATTGATCAATTAAAGGATGATAAAAAGAGCAGAAAACTGCTTTCCCAACTAGTGGACGATAAAGAGGTAAGAGTTAGAAAAAGCCTTGTTTCCTCATATGATACCTTACCTGAATGGTTAATTTCTTCTGTTGAAAAATTATTACTCGATTCAAGTTATGCTTTACAGGAGGAAGTTCTTTCTAAGTTAAGCGCTGCTAATCCATCCAAGCGAAGCGCCTACTTGAAAATTACGGCAAATGAAATGGGTAATAATTCTTTCAATACACGAATTACGTGGCTTGGAATAGCAATAGAAAACGGTGAACAAAAGTATCAGGAAGAATTAATTGATTATCTCTCTCCTGCGTTTGAGTTTGGCACTAGAAGAAATGTAGTTCTTGAACTATTAAAACTTAAAATATTCAGTGAAAAAGCCATGCTTTATGCTTGGGACGCAGCGCAGAATCCTAATTCAAGACTATCCTCTGCAGGCAGAGGATACCTGAGTCGTTCAATGAAAGCAAATGAAGAAAATAAAGAAATGGTCCTTGCTTTTCTTCAAAATCAAAAAACTAAGGCAGAAGCCTGGAAGCTAGAAATAATCAATAAAGTAGTAAGTGAATAGTCAGTAAAATAATTTAAATTAATTTTCATAAATTACTTGACCATTGTCAGCAGCATGAAAAACGCACTCTTATTACTACTATTTATTTTTGCCCATAAACTTTATTCCCAGTCTTTGATTGCTGAATGGGCTATAGGTTTGAACAATACTTCAAATGTTATTTGCACGGCAATAGATGTTGATAATGATGGGAATACTTATGTTACAGGGAGTTTGACATCAGAAGTTGATTTTGATCCGGGCTCTGCCGAAGTTCTTTTAAGCCCTGATAATAGTCAGGATTTTTTTGTTGCCAAGTATTCTGCTCAGGGAGCACTTGTTTGGGCTAAAATGTTTGGAGGTGATGGTTCTGATTATCCAAGAGATATTGTTGTAGACGGACTTGGTCGTGCACACATCACCGGGTTTTATTCTCCTCCTTGCGACTTTAATCCGGATTCTCCAACGGTGGTAAGTCCTGCTGCTCGAGGTGGCTCAGATGTTTTCATTCTTTCTTTAGATACAGATGGAAACTTTTTACGTGTTTTAGGAGGCGGGGGTAATGAGTTTGACGAGGGTA
>JBBEBC010000061.1:0-5371 GCA_040882555.1 Bacteroidia bacterium | reverse complement strand
TAATTAAACTCATGAAATCAATTATCTCTATTGTTTTGTTTCTTATCATTTGTAAAGCTTCCATTTCTCAGACATCAGATAGTCTTAATATCAATAAAAAATGGGGAGTAGAATTAAATTTATTGTGGCCCATTTTTCCTGGTAACATTTATAAAGGACAAGTAACCTACGAAACGTGGCGAAAGAAAGAATTGGTCGGAGATGTTTATTTAGGCTTTCACATTAGACCGTTTGAATACAGAGAAACGGAAGGCGACTTTTCTAATCTTGCATTAACATTTGGATACCGTCAATTTCTTTGGAAAGGCTTGCATTTAGAACTTTACCAAGCGTTTGGTCCGGGCTTTAATAGAACTAATGTCATAGATGGAAAGGACTACGACAGCTGGGATTATGAAATCGGTGGAATGGTGGGCTACAGATGGGAGTTTTTGAAAAATAGAAATGAAAAGAAAGTAAGTCCATACATCAGCACTCAACATGGGATGTTTTATTTGGCGGCTCAGTCAAATCCACATCCAATCAAAGATTTTAGTGGGGAGAAGCCATTTTATGTGGGCACTTTAAACTTCGGGATTAAGTTTTAGGAATCTCTTATCGAAGAGTGAATCTTATAGGTAAATTGAAGACAGAGCGAACCGCTTGTCCATCAATATTTGCTGGTTCCCAAGTAGGAACGATGCTAGTAACTCTCTAAGCTTCATACTAGTATTTAACATTCTTCTGCTGAGAAGAGAGATTAAAAACAAGTAAAAGATGCAAACTGATGTTAATAGACCTTTCAAATTCTAATAGTCATTTAGTAGTAAATACTAGGCAAAAGTAGTTTTTGCTTAATTTCTAGCTATACTAATAATTGTTTAATTATGCGTTAGGGATATGAAGGGCTTGGTGCCTGCTGATGCTTTAGCTGAAGCAGCACGGAACCCCGAAGTAGCCCGACCGCTGCAATTCACTTTGTGCCTTAGTTGTTTTTGATTTTGAAATTTGAGTTAATTATGGAGATTTACGAGAAGCAGCGGGAACGCCCAAAAAAGATTTAAAACAAGGACCTATTTAGAGTTTTTGGGCCAATGTCAAATTCTTATCTTGGCAGCATGAAATCAAACCCTGAAGACGACAAGAGACTTTTCCTGCTAGACGCGTACGCCCTGATTTATAGAGCATATTTTGCCTTTAGCAGAAATCCTTTAATGAATTCAAAAGGGATGAACGTCAGTGCAATAAGTGGATTTACATCGACTTTAATTGATCTTATATTAAGGGAAAAGCCAACGCATCTTGCTGTTGTTTTCGATTCTGCTGAAGAAACTACCCGTGCGGCCGAATTTAGTTTTTACAAAGCCAACCGCGAGGCTATGCCTGAGGATATTCAAATGAGTATTCCTTGGATAAAACAAATTATTGAGGCATTTCAGATTCCGATGTTAGAGCTAGCAGGCTATGAGGCCGACGATATTATTGGCACAATTGCAAAAGAGAAAGCCGCCGAAGGACATGTTGTATACATGGTGACTCCCGATAAGGATTATGGTCAGCTAGTGCAGGAAAATATTTTTATGTACAAACCAGGTCGGCAGGGAAGTGATGTGGAAATTCTTGGAATTCCTGAAATTCAAGCTAAATGGGAAGTTGAGAGTCCGCTTCAAGTAATTGATATTTTAGGTATGTGGGGTGATGCTGTCGATAATATTCCGGGCATTCCTGGAGTAGGTGAGAAGACGGCCAAGAAATTAATTAAGGAATATGGCTCGATGGAAAAAGTCATTGAAAAATCGAGTGAGCTAAAAGGGAAATTAAGAGAAAATGTTGAAAATAATGTTGAGAAAGCATTAATATCAAAAATGCTTGCCACAATTATTCTAGATGTACCAATTTCAGTGGAGGATGAAGATTTAATTATTTCAGAGCCCGATAAAGAAAAATTAAAAGCATTATTTGCAGAGCTCGAATTCAGAAGTCTTGGAAGACGAATTTTAGGAGATGAATTCTCAGTAAATCAGCATGTTACTAATACTGTCGTAGAGAAAACTGTAAAGGCAACAAATCAAGCTCAATTATCTATGTTTGGGGATGTTGAAGCATCTCCAGTTAGCAACGAACCAGAAGAAAAGGGTAAGACTATTGAAAATACAGAGCACAAATATGTCGCAGTAGTTGAGCAGAAGGATTTAGAAGCCTTAGCAAAGCAATTGTCGTCTGTGAAGGAGTTTTGTTTTGATACGGAAACATCCTCATTAGATTATTTTAGTCTCGAATTAGTAGGACTATCATTTAGCATCAAAAGTGGAGAAGCTTGGTATGTTCCAACACCTTCAGATAAGGAAGAAACTCTTAGAATATTGTCGCACTTTAAACCTTTGTTAGAGAGCACGACAATTTTAAAAATTGGTCAAAATATTAAGTTTGATTTACTTGTACTTAAGCAGTACGACATTCAGGTAAAATTGCCATTGTTTGATACCATGCTCGCTCATTATCTTACCGAGCCAGACAGGAAACATAGTATGGATTATTTAGCTGAGACATACCTTGGGTATTCTCCTGTTTCAATTACTGAATTAATTGGGAAAAGGGGTAAGAATCAAGGCTCGATGAGAGATGTCGCACTAGAGGAAATAACTGAATACGCTGGTGAAGATGCTGATATAACATTTCAATTAAAACAGATTCTAGAGCCGATGCTTAAAGAACGTAACGTTGTATCGGTGCTTGAGGATATTGAGGAGCCTCTCATTCCTGTTTTAGCAGCAATGGAATATGAAGGAGTTAAAGTGGATGAAGAGTTTCTGAAAATATATTCAGAAGAATTAGGTGCGGATTTACTTGCGCTTCGGGAAGAAATTTGGAAAATGGCAGGCCAGGAGTTTAATATAGATTCTCCAAAACAATTGGGTGAAATTTTATTTGATAAGCTGAAATTGCCTGGTGCCACAAAAACAAAAACGGGTCAATATGCAACTGGCGAAGAGGTGTTGAGCAAATTAGAAAATGAGCATGTTATTGCTGCTAAGCTTTTAGATTATAGAGAAATTACAAAACTAAAGTCGACTTATGTTGACTCTTTGCCTCAGCTAATAAATTCTAAGACAGGTAGAATTCATACTACTTTTAACCAGACAATTGCAGCTACAGGTCGTTTGAGTTCTGTAAATCCTAATTTGCAAAATATACCAATTAGAACGGAGAGAGGGCGACACATTAGAAAGGCATTTATAGCAAGAGACTCAGATCATGTATTAATGGCGGCCGATTATAGCCAAGTTGAACTACGACTTGTTGCAGAAATTGCAAAGGAGGAAGCCATGCTTGAGGCATTTAAAAGCGGAATTGACATTCACCAAGCTACAGCAGCAAAAGTGTATGGAGTTGCTCTTGAAGATGTAACACGTGAGATGAGAAGTAAGGCAAAAATGGTGAATTTTGGAATTATTTATTCTATTTCTGCTTTTGGTTTGTCGCAGCGCTTGGGAATTCCTCGTAAGGAGGCAGCCGAATTAATTGAGAACTATTTTACTCAATATCCAGGTATTAAATCTTATATGAACGATACCCTAGAGTTCGCCAGAGCTCATGGCTATGTTAAAACAATGATGGGTAGAAGAAGATATCTTAAGGATATTAATTCTAGGAATTATACAGTGAGAGGTTTTGCAGAAAGAGAGGCAATAAATAGTCCTGTGCAAGGCTCTGCTGCTGATTTAATTAAAATAGCCATGATTAATATTCATGCCGAAATGCAGAAATTAAATCTTAGAAGTAAGATGACATTACAAGTGCATGATGAATTAATTTTTGATACGCATAAGGATGAGCTTGAGCAATTGAAGTCAATTGTTCTCGATAAAATGAAGAATGCAATAAAGACTTCTGTACCAATTGAAGTTGAAGTAGGTATTGGTGATAATTGGCTTGAGGCACATTAATATGTTAATTTTGCTGATAAGCTGCCTTCTCTTCGATGAGTATGGATGGGCTTATTTGCTTTGTTAGTGATTCGTATTTTATTTACTTATCAGTCAATTGATACAAGCGACTAAGTTAAATAAGAAAGTAGAAAAGCGTTTTTTTATTGAAGATTATTTGAACAGTAATTTATCGTATGTGAAAAGAATCTAATGCTTACGTGAAAAACACCCTAGAGTTTGAATCTCTTTTAATTCAACTTTGAATATTATTTGAGTTGATTGTGATTCATTCAGTAAAAGAGGGGTGTTTATTATGCGAAATATGAGGGTGATTTTATTTTTATTAGTCCTTTCTTTGATTTCAAAATTTGAATTGCTTTTTGCAAAAGCAAATGATAAATTGAAAGGAAGATTAAAGGAATAGCTTGAAACTCCCTACGCTAGAGTGCGAGAGAGGTTAAAAAGCCCTGAATTGTATTTCACATTTCGCGAATTAAATGGGCAATTCCAATGTTTTTCAGTTACAGCTTATGTACAAACTCTTATAATCGTTGTTAGAGACTATTTATAACTTATTTCTAATGTGAACCCAAAATTCCTGTAGCCCCTGCAGAGAATAGCATAGGATCAAAAGAGTTTAATACCATAACTGGAACTCCTTGACCATTAGCAATTATTTTTTGCTCATAAGGTCCACCATTCAGCCAAGCGGTAAAGGTGGTTTCTAGCGAAACCATGACCATAATCATGTCCACTTTATTTTCTAATGCGTATTTAATGGTTGCATCAGTAAAGTCTTCAGTAGCTGGCACATCATGGACAATATAATTTACACTCTCACTCTTTAGCTCCCTTTCGAGGTATCTTAAATTGTTGATAACAGAGTTATCTAACTCGTTTTTTTCATGCTTAACAAGTAAATGACAGACAGAATCAAATCGTTTACCTAATTCTAATGCCCAAGCAATTTTTTGCTTTGATTCAAAGGCATAATCCACAGGTAATAAAATATTTTTATACTCATCGCAAACCAAGGCGCTTTTGTCCATTACCACAAACGGACGGTCTGCACTTGTAATTACTTTAAGTGCTTTACTACCTGTAAATTTTTGCATTCCTGTAACGCCGTGAGTGCCCATAATAATTAATGAGGCATTCATTTTAGTGGCAATATCTGCAATGGTTTCGTAGATGCTTCCTTCCTGGATGGAAAAATCTATTTCCACTTTATTAATTTCCTTGAATTTCTCGGTAAGTCTTTTAAGCTCAGTTGTTCTCTCATCAATTGAAGAAAATTTGCTTAATGATTTTCCGCCTTTTTCATATATATTAACTAGATGGACTTTTTTATTGAACAGAGAAGCGAGTTTAGCAGCATGTGACGTAGTAATTTCTGAAAGATCCGTTAAGTCAAGAGCTACCAGTATTACGTCAGATTCAATAGGCTTTATAATATTTCTTTT
>JBBEBC010000060.1:0-33474 GCA_040882555.1 Bacteroidia bacterium | reverse complement strand
TTACGGATGATTTTGTTCCTTCAGGTGTTTATTTATACCGAATGGAGATTTATGATGAGTTAGGTTATTCTTTTAGTTATGAGGGAGTTGTAAATGTTATCAGATAATATTTGTCTATAAAAATTCCAACAAATAACTATATAGCTTTATCATTGATTGAATATCATTTTTGTTTACCCATTCATCTGGAGAATGGACATGTTTTTCAGGGGCACCAATGAAGCACCAATCGATTGGGAAAATAGATTTCTGTATTTCACTTCCATCACTTCCACCTGCACTTTCAACTTCGAGTTGAAAACTGATACCAGATTCTTTAGCTAATTCAATAATCCTTTTTACATAAGATCTCCGAGGTATTAATCCATCTCTCATAGAAATGGCAACACCTTTACCAGGAATAACACCTTCAGTAACCCAAGTTATATCGCATATTAGAGCTTGATATACCGAGTACCTTGAGGTTATAAAATCACTTAAAAAGCCAACAGCTCCTCCTCCGTGTTCTTCTAAGCAAGAAAATACAATTAAACCATTTTCTAATGTTTTTGCGACTTCTAATGCTACGTAAACTCCTAATCTGTTATCCAGATAGCAGCATTGAACAGATTTTGAAGTTTCTCTGAATTCAGGTTTAAATGTTAGAGTTGTTCCTCTTTCTATGTTTCTGTGGAATTCGATTTTTATACTACCGTCATCTTCAGTAATCAAAGAACCAGCTATTTCGCCTTGAGAATCTGAGCCGACAAGTTGAATACCATGAGTTACTTTAGGACCACCAATCTTTATTAATGAATTATTGTAGGAGACAGTAAATCCAATTGAATCGATATGAGCAAATATTGCTGTAGCTGGTTTTCCAAAAGAAAGCACTACACAATCTTGGAATCCTGGGCCAGAAAAAACTTCAGGTTTGACCTTCCAGTTTGGACTTTCCTGTACTACATAATCAAGGATAAACTCAGTCATCTTACCCTCATCGCCAGATGTAGCTCTTACGGCGCACAGTTCTTCTAATAATTTCATCATGCCAAAGATGAAAAAAAGCCTGAGAAACTGAATCCTCAGGCTTTTAAAATATTGACTTGTAGTGGTTAATATTCGCTTTCTTCAAAGGCAACTGGACCTGAAATGCTGATTGTGTAAGATTCACTTTCCTGACAATCCCAGTTATTAGCTGTGAATTTCACTTCAAATTTCCCAGGTATGGAATAGCTATGCTTTACATTATTACTGCCGTAAACCAAGGGGCTCCCATCTCCAAAATCCCATACAAATTCGCTGGCTCCTTCTGATTTTCCAATAAAAGAAACCTCAGAGCCAATAGAATATTTGTTGTCTGGGTGAGCTTCCAACGCTACCTGTATACCTTCTGCTTGATTTATTTTAAATTCATCCATCGCAGATGTACCATCAGGCAATGTAAACTGAACGAAATATGCTCCGGGTTCCAAATCGCCAATGCGACGATTGTATCCAACTTCTCCCTTCCCAATAAGCTTTCCTTGCTTATCCATGACATTATATTGCCAATCAGCACCAGACGGATTAATGAGACCAAGCACTCCTTTTTGCCCATCGCAAACAGGTTGTTCTACTGTTACTTTAACTGCTAGGGCCTTCTTTTCCTCGTCGAATGAAATTGATTCCATAGTTCTGAAAGTTCCAAATCCTTCAGATTTTTCACCTCCCCTTTGTATGACACTTTGATTCAAAGCAGCGTAGTGCATGGCAATTTGTGCCTCCGAAGAAGTTGAAATAATTCCGATTAAAAGAGCACTTAAGTAAAATTTATTTTTCATAGTCAGGCAATTGATTTAACTGCTTCAAAACTATGCTCAATGAAAAAACCAAACTTTTACGTCTTAACCTTTTAATGACATAGGTAAGATTGTAGACCTTTTGAAATGTCTTAATATTATTTTAAAATCATAATTAAATTTTTCAATATTCACATTAATAGAATATTATGTTGTTTAAGCTCAATCACACTTCAATGGTAATTGTCTTCAATAATTAAAAAATGAAGTCATAAGCTCTGTTAGATTTAATCGTTGAAATAGCTTTTAAGCAAGAAAAATTGTTTCTCATGCGAAGATTGGTTTTAGGAAGTGGCGAGAGTAGATGCATAATTGCTCTATAGCAATGAAAGTATAAGTTTAATCGAGTCTCCAAAACTCTGACTGATTTTGATTTATTAACTTTAATCAATTATGCGATCGATTTTAGATTAATCTAAAAATATATTTAGAATAATAGAAATGCTTTATATTTGCACCATGTTGATTAAGATATTAAGGCCATTCACATTATTACTCATATTAATTTCGCTAGCAGCATGCAGCGAAACAGCTAGTTCAGGATCTAAGAAACTTATGATTCTAGCTACTACAGGAATGATTGGTGATATGGTGACGAATCTTGCTGGAGATTATGTTGAAGTTAAAACAATGATGGGACCTGGAGTTGATCCTCACCTATATAAGGCTTCTCAAGGTGACATGGAGCTTATTTCTAATGCAGATATAATTGTATACAACGGATTGCATCTAGAAGGAAAACTGGTTGATATTTTTGAAAAGACAGGTAAATCAAAACCAACTATTGCTTTAGGTGAATTCTTGCCAACAGAAAATATTCTCAAATCAGAAAACTCTGGAGAAGCCCCTGATCCTCATATTTGGATGAATCCCAAACTTTGGAAAATAGCTAGTAAGGGATTGGGTGATACACTTAGTTCTTTGATGAAGGATCATTCAAATGAAATTTTGGCTTCAGAAAAGGTCTTTTCCGAAAAACTTGATAAGCTTGATTCTGAAGTAGATAGTTTAATATCGTTGATTGAGCCTGAAACGAGAGTTTTAATTACTTCTCATGATGCTTTTAGATATTTTGGAAATGAATTTAAGATGGAAGTGAAAGGTTTGCAGGGTATCTCCACTGTTTCAGAATATGGACTTAGAGATGTGAAGAACATGGTGGACTTAATAATTAGTCGAAAAATAAAAGCGGTTTTTGTTGAGAGTTCTGTTTCATCAAAATCTTTAGAATCTGTTGTCCAAGGTTGCAGAGATCAAGGTCATGAAGTGAAAATAGGAGCTACACTCTATTCTGATTCTATGGGTGAAAAAGGAACACCTAATGGCACTTATTTCGGAATGATTAGACACAATGCACAAAGCATATCAAACGCGTTAAAATGATTGAAAAAACAGCAGTTGAAGTTCATAACCTTACTGTTATTTATCATCGGAAACCAGTATTATGGAATATTGATTTTAGTCTTCCAGAGGGTAAGATGATAGGAGTGATGGGACCAAATGGAGCAGGAAAATCAACCCTCATTAAGGCAATTTTAGGACTAGTGCCTTTAAATTCTGGATATGCTAAAGTGTTTGACCAAAATCTCGAAGATGTAAGACAAAGAGTAAGTTATATACCTCAAAGACAGACCGTTGACTGGGATTTTCCTGCAACAGTGAAAGATGTGGTGATGATGGGGAGATTTCAGAAAAGAGGCTTATTTGGTAGAATTACTCAAGAAGATAAAGACATTGCAGATCATGCTTTAGAACAGGTATCCATGCAGTCCTTTAAAAATCGTCAGATAGCGCAACTTTCAGGCGGTCAGCAACAAAGGGTTTTTCTTGCACGTGCACTAGCTCAACAGGCAGATTTGTATTTACTCGATGAGCCATTTGTTGGGGTAGATGCTTCAACTGAAGAATCGATTGTAAACATGCTTAGATTACTGCGTGATCAAGGCAAATCTCTGATTGTTGTGCATCATGACTTGCACACTGCCAGAGAGTATTTCGATTGGCTTGTTCTTTTAAATGCATCTCTTATTGGAGTTGGTCCTTTGGAAGAAGTATTCACTGATGAGAAATTAAAAACCACTTACAGTGGGAAGTTGACAGTCCTTTCGCAGGTTGGAGATCAACTAAGAGAAAAGAACTTCCCCGTAAGGGAAAAATAAAGCAATGAGCTGGTTTGCAGATTTTGTGTTAATGAACGACCCCAATGTAAGAGTTGTGGTTCCTGGAGTTTTACTGCTTTGTGGGATGTCTGCAGCAGTTGGTTGTTTTACCTATCTACGAAAACGATCTCTCATTGGAGATGCAATTTCGCACAGTGTTTTACCAGGAATTTGTATAGCGTTTATTCTGCATGGGGAAAAGAATACCTTCTATTTTCTAATGGGAGCGATGATATCAGGCTTAATCAGCGTTATTGCGATTGATTATCTCACTCGAACAAGGTATGCTAGAAATGATACTGCAATAGCTTTGATGCTTTCGGTTTTCTTCGGTTTAGGAATAGTACTTCTCACTTATATCCAGCATCAAGGAAATGCATCCCAAGCAGGACTCGACAGTTTTCTGTTTGGGAAAGCTGCTTCATTAAGTAAGGAAGATTTATTGGTCTTTTCGATATCATCAATTTCCATTTTGATTGTTATTGTTCTGTTCATGAGGGGTTTATCTCTTGTGTCTTTTGATGAGAGTTTTGCATCATCAATAGGATTTCCTGTTAAAACATTGAAAGCAGTTCTGTCGGTACTAACAGTTTGGTCTGTTGCAACTGGAATACAAGCAGTTGGAGTTGTATTAATGGCGGCTTTGCTTATCGCACCTGCATTAGCAGCAAGGATGTGGACCAATTCAATCCTTAAAATGATAATTCTAGCCGCCGTTTTGGGTATGATTTCAGGTTATTCAGGAACATTTATTTCTTACGCACTTCCTCAAATGCCAACTGGACCATGGATAGTTGTTATGGCGAGTGTGTTAGCTGTGTTTTCCTTGCTATTGGCTCCAAAAAGAGGCTTGATTTCTCAAATGAGAGTCCAGCGTAATAATGAGAGAACAATGCTGAAGGAAAATATTTTGAAAATATTTTATCATTTGGATGAGAAAATTGGTCATTCTCAGAAAGATGTGCTTGAAGAAGATTTACTTAACCAGCGCTCCTTCTCTAATAGGAATATGCGTTTAGGATTAAGGCTTTTGAAACATAAAGGGTTTTTATCGAGTCAATTTGAAACATGGTCGCTCACTGAATCTGGTCGAGCAGAAGCAAAGAGAGTAGTTCGCTTACATCGTCTATGGGAACTTTATCTTCAAGAGTATTTGCATTTAGATCCTGATCATGTGCATGATGATGCTGAAGCTATGGAGCATGTAATAACGCCAGAAATTGAAAGGCAATTGGACGAGTTATTAGGTAATCCAACGGTTGATCCACATAAAACAATAATCCCATCCAGAGATGAATAGTAATGATATCTGGATTATTTTAACAGCTATAGCTGTCGCGCTAAGTTGCGCATTACCAGGCTGTTTTCTTGTTTTGAGAAAGATGGCAATGGTTGGAGATGCTATTTCACATGCAGTTTTACCTGGAATTGTTATTGCTTATTTGATTTCAGGAAGCCGAAATACCTTATATATTTTGCCTGGAGCCGCAGCAGCTGGAATGCTTGTTTCTATTTTGATTGAATGGCTGCAAAAAAAACTGAGAGTTCAAAGTGACGCATCTATTGGTTTAGTTTATACACTGCTATTTGCAATAGGAGTTATATTAGTTACAGCCTACACTTCTCAGACTGATCTTGACCAAGAATGTGTCTTATATGGTGAGATTGCCTATGTACCTTTTGATATGTGGGGATTCGTAGAAGGAGGGTTTACAGCTCCAAGACAGCTTTGGATAGCCTTATCACTCTTGGTTATTTTGGTTATAGTTATTTACAAAGGATATCGTGGACTTTACCTAAGCACATTTGACCCTGGATACGCCACCGCGATTGGTGTATCTGTTGTTTTTTGGCACTATGTGCTGATGGGAATGGTTTCTCTTGCTACTGTTGTCTCATTTGAATCTGTAGGCGCAGTGCTAGTGGTGGCATTATTGACTGGTCCTCCAGCAATAGCAGCATTGTTTGCTAAAAGATTACCCGGAATGTTAGGTTTGGCTTGTTTGTTTGGTGTACTTGCCTGCGTTGGAGGCTATTTTATGGCCAAGGCTTTGAATGCTTCAATTTCAGGAAGTATTGCTGTTGTTATAGGTATTTTGTACATCATTTCTCTCCTTTTCAAAAAGATACTTGCCTAATTATTTACATTCTCCTTTTACATATTTATTTATGCCTTTGCATTTTGCAGCGCATGCATTTGGGTATGTTTTTCCATTGCATCCGCAAACAGGATCATAATCCATAGGGCAGATACAATCAACACTAGCTTTAGTTTCAATGCATTTTCTTGATTTACAAGAAGTGAAACCTGAATTTATTAGTAAAGCAAAAAAGATAAATAAGAGATTTTTCCTGTAGTACATGATGCTGATAAAAATACAAAAGGCCTTGTCATTAATAAGTGGTAAATTGCAAACATATAAAACCATCACATGTCAAAATTAACTGGGCTATTATTCTTAGCCCTATCTATTGCTATTACAGCACAATCACAAGAAAATTATAATTTAGAAGAAAGAAGTAATCTCCCGTTTCCGGGCAAATCTTGCGCTAATATTTGGGGCTACGTTGACAGTTTAAACAATGAATACGCATTAGTTGGTACTTCTACCGGTTTAAGCATTGTGGACGTAACTGATCCAGAGAGCCCTATTCTAAGTTTTGAGGTGAACGGAGTTAATAATTTCTGGAGAGAAGTAAAAACTTGGGAAGGTTATGCATATGTAACAACCGAAGGTAATAATGGCGGACTTACAATAGTGGATTTGCGTTCCTTGCCCGATACAGTTTATTCTAGAATTTACAGAGGAGATGGACCCATTAACAACCAGCTAAGCACAATTCATGCTTTACATATTGATAATGAGTTTGCATATATCTATGGTTCTAATATTGGTGAAGGGGGTGCTATTTTCTTAGACTTAAGTGATCCTTGGAATCCCACCTATGCTGGAATGTATGATGAAAGATATGTCCATGACGGGATAGTTTGGGGAGACACATTGTGGGCTTCTCATATATATGATGGATTTATGGGTGTGATTGATGTGAGTAATAAACTAAACCCAGTAACAATAAATGAACAGGAAACTCCCAACAGCTTTACACACAATACCTGGCTAACGGATGATAGAAATACAGTTTTGACGACTGATGAAGTAAGTAATTCATATTTAGCATCTTATAATATAAATGATGCCAATAATATTCAAGAACTCGATAGATATCAAACAGCTTCGGGTTCAGGAACAATTGTACATAATACCTTGATATTAAACGATTATGCTGTAACTTCATGGTATACAGAAGGTGTTGTTATTGTGGATGCGCATCGTCCTCAAAACCTTATTGAAGTAGGGAAGAATGACTTTACAGATTTTGAAGGAGACGGTTTTAATGGTTGTTGGGGAGTTTACCCGTATTTACCTAGCGGTAATATTGTAGCTTCAGATATTGAAAATGGACTTTATGTATTGACTCCAAGTTATGTTAGAGCCTGTTATCTTGAAGGTCTGATAACAGACAGTATTTGTGGTAACCAACTAGACAACGTTACTGTTAGTATTTTGGAATTAGGAATTAGCGAGAATACTGGTTTTGAAGGGCTATATAAAACAGGTAGTGTTTATTCAGGAGTTTATACAGTAACATTTAGCAAAGATGGTTATGAAACTAAAACTGTTGAAGGCGTTTTGTTAGATCACGGCGAGTTAACAGAACTTAATATATCCTTATTTAGCAATTCAATTGTAGGCGTTTCAGGCCTTGTTCAAGATTTAGATTCAAATCCAATTCAAAATGTCCTAGTTTCAATTTCGGATGCGAATGCTGCTTATCAGTTAATTTCTGATTCAGAGGGTTCATATTTAAAATGTGATTTGTTACCTGGAGAATATTCTTTAGTGGCTGGTCAGTGGGGATATGTAACTTCATGCACTCCTGGAATTACTTTTAACTCAGACTTTAGTTCTCCGGTTAGCATCTTGGAAGTTGGATACTATGATGATTTTCAGTTCAATTTTGGGTGGACAGTTTCAGGAGATGCAACAGCTGGTAATTGGGTAAGAGTTTTGCCAAATGAATCTACTTTTCAGGGGGCTATTTCTAATCCCGGAGTTGATGCTTCAGGTGATTGTAATGGTTTTGCCTTTGTTACAGGTAATTCTCTTGGGGGTGGTGCTGGAGCTGATGATGTAGATGACGGTTCAACGATTTTACGCTCTCCAATGATGAATTTGGAAAATTATGTCAATCCATATCTTTCATTTTCTAGATGGTTTTTTAATGCAGGAGGAAATGATGCAGTTAATGATACACTTTACTTCCGCTTAGTTGAGCAGAACGGCAATTCAATTACGCTTAAAAAAGTAGTGCAGGATGGAAATGCATCACAGTGGTTTGAAGAGGAATTTAGAATTAGAGACTTCATTATAAATCCAAGTATGGTGAGATTTGAAGTTGAAGCTGTTGATTTTGCCAATGGCCATTTAGTGGAGGCTGGAATAGATTTATTCTCTGTTAGAGATTCAATTCAACCTGTTGGAATTTCTAGCTCAATTGATGAACTTGGGTTCTTCAAAGTTTATCCAAATCCATCTGTGGCTGGCAGAGTTTTGAATTATCAAGTTGAAATGAAAGGTCAATCATTGGATAATTTAATGATTAACATAAATGATATTGCTGGTAAGAAAATATCAAGTTCAATTCTTAGCGGAAATAAAGGTCAGATTTATCTAGATGAAGAGTTGAAACCAGGCATATATTTCGTCAGCCTTACCCAAGGAGGAAGGCATGTTGAATCAAGCCGATTAGTTATTATATAATAAAAAAATCCCCGGTGTTACCGGGGATTTTTTGTCTAAACTGAAATCTCACCAATCATCTTTTTTCTTCACGGGATCAGTTTCCACAAAGGTCTCAAGTGATTTGATCATCTCTTTCATGTAAGTGTCGACTTGCTGGAGATAAAGAGCGTAATCTGGGTTGTAATTCTTCGCTTCGGTGTCCATCCATCTTTCAATGGGGAAATAGGAGGTTTGTGCCCAAGAGATATTAGTAATCTCATATTTGAATTTGGCATCCTTGCACATGATATTCATTTTGAAATTCACTAAACCTGCATCCACCATTGGTTTAGGATCTTTTTTCACTCCTGGATCAGGTCTTTTAATGGTAAAACGATATCCTCCATCTATTTTATGGTTTGCGGCATCAGCATTTTTAATGGCCTGAGATGGGTTTTTGAAAAAAGAACTAAACCAACGCAGACTTCTGTTGTATAAAGTGTCTTTGTTCATCCCTGGTTCATCAACAACCTCAGTATAGTTGATTAGTTTGGAGACTTCATCAATAGGCATATTAGGACTAACTGGATTTTGCGCCATAGCGAATCCTGCGCTGAAAACAGCCGCTATTATAATTGAGCTTCTAAGATTTCTCATAATTAAATTTGGTATGATGCAAACTTACAGAGCCCAAACCTGAATTGCCAACCAATAGGACTATGAATCTTTCAAGTTTTTAACAGGTGTTTTTGAGTATCCTATCACTGAACCTGAAGGGATAACAGCCTTTTTCTTAACAACCACGATTCCTTCTACAATAGTGTATTGGTCAGTATCAGTATCTTTTAAGGAAGGGTGCCCAATAATACTCACCTGATCTCCAATTCGGCAGTCCTTATCAAGAATAGCTTTTTCTATCACACAGCTTTTCCCAATTCCCATTGGAATCTCATCTTTAAGTTGAACAATTTCTTCTAAAGTCTGATAGAAATCATTTCCCATTATAATACTACTCTTGATACTGGTTTTCTCACCAATTCTTGCCCTTATACCAATAACAGAGTAGTCAATAAGCTTAGCATGGATGATACAACCATCTGCAATAATGCTCTTATTTAATTTAGTGCCAGATATTTTCGAAGGTGCTAGAATTCGCGCTCTGGTAAAAACTCTTTGTTGATTATCGAAAAGATTGAATTGAGGGAGGTCATCACAGAGAGCGAGATTAGCCTCGTAAAACGAGGGAATGCTTCCTATGTCAGTCCAATACCCATCGAATTGAAATGATGAAACTTTCATTCCTTGATTTATTGCTGCAGGAATTATAGCTTTTCCAAAGTCGGTAGCATCTGGATTTTCTGCAAAGAGCTTTTGTAATGCTTCCTTTTTAAAGATGTAAATTCCCATTGAAGCCAGATAATGTTTCCCTTTTTTCTTCTGTGCTGCAGATACAGGAGATTGCCAGTTTTCAAGAATATTGGCCGCAGGCTTTTCAATAAAGCTTTCTATAGTAGATTGCTTATTTGTTTTCATGATACCAAAATCAGGTGCGTCTTTAGCATCAACTGGAATTGTTGCAATGGTAAGATCAGCATCTTTATCAATATGGAATTCAGCCATGTCTTTGAAATCCATTTGGTATAATTGATCTCCACTCAATAAAAGAATATAATCGTAATCGTGGGCAGCTAGGTGATGCATGCTTTGTCGCACAGCATCAGCCGTTCCTTGAAACCACTTGTCCGATCCAGGTGTTTGCTCAGCTGCAAGAATATCGACAAAGCCTGAACCGAAGTGATCAAAAGAATAAGTGTTTTTTATATGTCGGTTTAGTGATGCAGAATTGAACTGAGTTAGGACAAACATTCGCTTTACGCCGCTGTTAATGCAGTTGGAAATAGGAATATCAATCAGACGATATTTTCCTCCAATTGGCACGGCAGGTTTACTACGACTTTTTGTTAAAGGGAATAATCTGGAACCTTGACCGCCTCCAAGAATTAAGCAAATCATTTTAATTTTTCCTTTCATACGGAAGGGTTTTTTAAAGTTTGATAAATGTGAATATAATTTTTAGCTGCAGTTTCCCAGCTAAAATCAAGATGAAGAATTCTTTGTCTTATTCTATCGAAATCATCCTTCAAATAATATAGTCCAACAGCTCTGTGAAAACTATTGCAAATTGTATCTATTGATAAATCATTGAATTTTAAACCATTGCCATCCGATTCAGAAATATCTATTACTGTTTCGGCTAATCCTCCAGTAGCTCTTACTATAGGCAAAGTGCCGTACCTAAACGCATACAACTGATTCAAGCCGCAAGGCTCAACTCGAGAAGGCATAATAATGAAATCACTTCCTGCATAGAGTTGATGGGATAAACCTTCATTGTAAGAAATTGAAGTGTCAAAATAATTCTGAAAATAAGGGCGCATTTCTAAAAAAGAATCTCTAATTCCAAGATCGCCTGTGCCCAAAATTACAAATGATGCCTGACCACCTTCATTTAAAAATTTAGATATAGCAGCTGGTAATAAATCAGCTCCCTTTTCGTAAACCAAACGCCCGATAAATGTGATTAAAGGCAAGTCGCCATTAAAAGTAAAATGCTCATGTAATTTATCCTTATTTCTTTTTTTGAATTCAGCAACATCATCCAACACGTTGAAATCTATCATAGGGTCAGTTTCCGGATCCCATACTTTACTATCAATTCCATTGACAATACCTGTTGATTTCATTCTCTCCTGCCTGAGCAAAACTTCCAGCCCATTGGCATTATATTGAAGCTCTTGTAAATACCCATTTGAAACAGTTGTTAAACGCCAACAGCATTTAATAGCTGTGGCTAAAGGGTTCACTGTATTATTCCAATCGAGAAGTCCACGCGCAGATGCATCATACCAAGGCAAGAGATAGGATTTTTCCCATGAAAATGCTCCGTGATATTGTCCATTATGAATGGTGAAAACTGTTGGAATAGGAGCTAGGCTTCGGTATTCGGGACAGTATTTTATCATAAATGGAATTAATCCTGTATGGTGATCATGACAATGAATAATGTCGATACCGCCAATATGCTGGATAAATTTTAACACGGACTGTTGAAACGCGATATATCTTTCAACTTCATCGTCATAAGGCATACCTGATTCGGCATCCGAATAAATGCCGTTTCTATCGAAAAGTCCAGGGATATCAACTGAGAAAAGGTGATATCCTAGATCATCATTCTTGCATTGCATAACATGAAAAGGAACTTGTAAATTATTCATTCTCACGGAAGAGGAAAACACCTTTGTCCACGACTGTTTTAAAATCCATTGGAGATGATATCCCGGAATAATTACGGCAGCCTCTTGTTGGGCTAATTCAAGATATTTTGGCAGTGCTCCAACAACATCTCCAAGTCCACCGGCTTTTGCAGCTGGGTAACATTCTGCGGCAACATGCATTATTCTCATGAAAAAGGCTTTGCCGTAAAGATAAAGGTTTAGGAATATCAGAAAGCATAATTCTCTTTATATCGAAATGTTTAGGAGCGGTGGTTAAATCAATTAACTGATTCTATCAAGCCCATGCTTTTAGCGGATATAATTCGTTTGAATTTAGTTGAACCTAATTCGTTCTTGCTTTTAAATTTTTGTAATTCCTCCAGAAACAATAAACTTCATGATTTCATCTGCAGGCGCATCAATGGGAGTTATTAAATCATTGGAAACAATAAATAAATTACCCGAAAAATTATAACTGTGTGGCAGGTAAACAGCAGATTTTCCTTCATCAATTCCAAGATTACTAAGATCTTTCTGAGTGATAAATCCTAGTTTATACATCTCAGTATCTCTATTGGTTTTAACAAGTACAGGCTTTGTGAATCTCTTTTCTTTTCCTACAAATGCAGATAAGAGATCTCTGATAGAAGTATATATAATTTTGACTAAGGGCACTCTTTCCAAAGCTCTTTCAAACAACTGTAAAAGAGGGGCTTGAATAAAAGCAGTACCAATAAACCCTAAAATTGCTGTGACAAGAATTATGATTAAAATACTTACCCCTGGTATATCATAAGGAAGAATATTATCAAGGAATTTGAAAACTTGATAAACAATATAAATGGTAAGAGTGATTGGCACAATAAGGACCAATCCTTTCAAAAAGTAACTTGTGAAACGTCTTATAAGCCAATGGGAAGTTTTCTTGAACATGCTTGAAATTCTGGTCCAAAGTTACGTATTATAATTTTTGGATATTTGAAAACTACACCATTTTTAACAGATTTAATCTGTTAATTATTAGATTATTGTACTTAATTCTTTTTTGAGTTTTGAAGAAAGTGAATTAAAAACTAAGTCGTAAGAATGTTGTATTAGTTCTTTTGTCAAAATGGGTGTTAGACTATTGAATTGAACAGTGTTCCAGTATTTTTTATTCATATGATAACCCGGTTTAATTGCATCATATTCTTCGCGAAGTTGGATGGCTCTCTCAGGATCACATTTTAAATTCATACTTCCGGGTTTCTCTAAGGGAATCAACGTAAATATTTTTCCTGCAACCCTTATGGCCAGAGTTTCGGCATCAAATGGAAAATCTTCTGTGGTATGCGGCAGTGATAGACAAAAGGCTCTAACTTCTTCTACATTCATTTAGGTCGAGTTTCGTGAATGTTATATTTCAAAGGCAATAGTGAATTATTTTTCACCTCAGAAATAATGAGCATGGTTTCAGTAGAATTAACTTCAGACATAGCTGAAAGTTCTGTTGAATGAAATTTTTCAAAGGAAGCAATATCCTTCACAGTGATTTTTAGCAAAAAGTCTGATTTACCGGTCACTTTATAGCATTCAACAACTTCAGGAAACAAGCTCACCTTTTTTTGAAAGGAATTAATTTCATTATCCGATTGTTTATTTAATCGAATATTTACAAAAACACTGATGTCAAGATTAAGCCTTTCTCTGTTTAGTTTGGCTTTATAGCCTTCAATAATATTAGCGTTTTCCAGCTTTTTTACTCTTTCTAAGGTTGGAGCGGGGGATAAACCAATAAGTTGACTTAACTCAATATTTGAAATTCGACCATTAATTTGCAGGTAATAAAGAATTTTCAAATCAATTGCATCCAGCTTCATTTTCGGAATTTTTATTCATTCACCAAGGCAACTAATTTAGTATTTCCTTTTCATCAATAAAAGAAATCTGATGCAATACCATCAGCAAGCAACCATTTTGAAGGTAACAGTCTGATTGTCGAAGCATCTAGCTTTATGGAATCTCTGTTTGGATGATTCTTTAATTTCTCTTTGAAGTATGGCAAATAGCTGTAGCCAAGACTAAGAATTTCTTCTATGCTAATTCCTTTGAGAGTCCTAAATCCAGTTAGAATTAATTCATTGTAACGAGTACTAGCATCAATTTTCTCATCTTCATGCTGGCAGTCGCCAGTCAATAAATCTTTTATGTATCTGTTATTATTTGCAATATTTACTCTTCTATTCCTGTTGGTGAATGAATGGGCAGATGGACCTATCCCTAAATACGATTTACCGCTCCAATAGTCGGAATTGTGTTTTGCTTGATATCCTGGTTTAGCGAGGTTGCTAATCTCATAATGCTCAAATCCAAGTTCTGGAGCTAATTGCTGAAGGATTTCAAAGTGGGTAGCGGCGTTTTCTTCCTGCGGAGCAGATACCTTTCCTTGATTTATTTGCTTGAAAAGAGGAGTGTTTTCTTCAACCGTAAGTGAATAGCATGATAAATGATTCACAGGTAATTGAGATGCCTTTATCAGATTATTTCTCCATGCTTCATTCGATAATCCTGGTGTAGAATAAATTAAATCAATACTCAAATTATTAAAACCAGCTTCTGCAGCTTGCATAGTACATAATTCAGCTTCGGTTTTTGTATGTGCTCGATTCATGAATTTTAAATCACTTTCATAAAAGGATTGTATTCCAATACTCAAACGATTTACTGATGTTTTCTTGAGTTCTCTTAAGTACTGTTTGGTTAAATCATCAGGGTTTGCTTCTAAAGTAATTTCTGCATTATTCTCAACAAAAAAGTTAGCATGGATGCAATCGAATAACTTATTTAATTGCTCTATTTTTAATAAGGAAGGCGTTCCGCCACCAAGATAAATGCTGCTTATATTTTGAGGAATCTCATCGCGCCGAAGGCGAATTTCTTTGAGCAAACTATCAAATAAAACATCGAGATATCTGTAAGAAGTCGCAAAATGAAAGTCGCAATAATTACAAGCTTGTTTACAAAAAGGTATATGAATGTAAAGCACAGCCTAGTTATTGACTCTTAGGTAATTGAATTCTAAATGTAGTACCCTTACCTAGCTCAGATTTTTTGACGAAAATCTTTCCATTATGGTACTCGTTTATTATTCTTTTGGCAAGGGAAAGTCCTAATCCCCAGCCTCTTTTTTTACTGGTATAACCAGGTTCGAAGACGGTATTAAGCATTGATTTGGGGATACCTTTCCCAGTGTCGTGAATATCAATGTAGATGTATTTTCCTTTATCACCATAATTGACTTCAAGCTCACCACCACCTTCCATAGCATCGATAGCATTACGAAAAAGGTTTTCAATAACCCAATCGAACAGTGGTATATTTATTTTAACAATGAGAATATCTCTCATATCATCGTTACGAATGACTTTCAGATTTATTTTCTTAGAGATTCTAGGTTGCATATAAGCAACACTTTCATTTATAATATATTCAAGGTTTTGTTCCTGTAACTCTGGGATAGAGCCAATTTTAGAAAAACGTTCAGTTATAACTTCAAGCCGCTTAATATCTTTACCCATTTCTCCGAGTGTTTCCTCATCTATTCCTTTCATGCGGAGAATTTCTATCCAGGCAATAAGACTAGACAATGGAGTACCTAGTTGATGGGCTGTTTCTTTTGACATTCCAACCCAAACTTGATTTTGTTCAGCTCTTCTTGAGAAATTGAAAAGGAAATAGGCTATTATCAAGAATAAAGCAATGACAATAAACTGAATAACGGGGTAAAATTTTAGTTGAGTGAGCAGTAATGAATTCTGATAATAAATGCTGCATTTTCCATGGTCTGGTAACTCAATCTGCAAAGGTACATTGCTTGCGGCCATAGTTCTGGTAAGTCGCAACATTCCTAAAGTGTCATTTAAAATCGCAGCATCGAGATTTCCTGAGGCGATAATCTTGGTATTTAATGAATCGGCAACGATAACAGGTACACTTGCAGCATTGACAACTACCTCAGAAATGAATGATTTGATGATGTCATTTAGTACTTCTCTTAGCTCTGTAAAAACTTTAGAATCGCGATAATAGATATAATAGATATTTGAGAACCCATCGTCAAAAACAATGGGTTTATAGTCTAAAAATTCCTTCCTAATATCTCCATTGAATTTTGAAGTATTTTCAAATCCTGTGGTATCGAAGTTACTGATGTAGTTGATTTTATTGTCTTGGTCAACAATAATAGCAGGGATAGTATTATTTTCGCTGACAACTTTCAGATAAAAAGATCTTGCATCATCATCATTTGTGATACTTAGATTTCTCGTTGCTTCGGCCCAAATCTCGACACGTTTTCTTTCCTCTGTTTTGAGTCTTTCAAAAAGGCTTTCGGTATAGCGTACAAGCTGAGCTCGATTTCTAACGGCATCTGCCCAGAGTTCTACCTTTTTACGTTCTTCTTCAGAGACTTTTTTAACCAAAATATTGGTATACCAAAGAGAGGCTCCTACGATTATAACAGCAAGGCCTGCCAACCAAAGCTTCCAACGTTGTTTACGATTATATATGCTCACGCGTCTGATTCCTTGCTGAGCTCGAAAAGTAATGCTTTTTCTTCTTTGCTCAGACTATCGTAACCCGAACGAGAAATTTTATCCAATATTTCATCCACCCTGATTTGTCTTTCCTTTTTAGAAAGGTTCCACTCTTCGTCGGTGAATCTTTGCTTATGAGCAACTGTTAATGGTGATTTCTTTCGGCGAGGTTGCCTTTTGAAAAGGTCTTGAACTGTCTGAAAAAATGCAGCGAGATCATTTCCTTTACCTAAATTAATTCCCCAGATAAATCCAAACAAAGCACCCCCGAGATGGGCTAGGTGACCACCTTCATTTCCTCCAGAAATACCAATTAAATCAAGAAGAACGAAAATCAAAGCTACCCAACGTAATTGGAGCCGGAATACTCCAAAAAGAAAAACTTCATCTAAAGGTCGATAAGTACAAACGGCAACTAAAGTGCCCATTACAGCGGCTGAAGCTCCTGCTGCCGTATAGACTGTTGCATTATCTCCGAAAATTGGAAAAATATTGATGGATAGCAAAAAGACAAATGCTCCGGCAAGACCACTTACGAAATATACATTTATCAGCCTTCTGTCATCAAAATAACGTGAAAAAAGCTGAGAGATAAAGAACAGCGATAACATGTTAAATAAAAGATGTAAAAGACCAGTGTGCATGAACATGTGCGTGATAATTGTCCATGGTCTTGTTAAAAGAGTAAAGAAATCCCCTGGAAGGGTTAACCATTTCATTAGCCAGCCCAGAGCTGAGTCCATATTAAGTAAATGCAGAACAGCTAAAGGGATATTTATTACAACAAAGACTGCAATATTTGCAATAATGAGCCTGTTGGTGGCATTGGAAGTTCTCCAGAGATTACTTAATTGATTCATGGCATATAAACGTTCCTGTTCTTGTCTTGTTTTCTCCAGAAGAGAATTAGGATGATTCCGAATACCATTCCTCCCAAGTGAGCAAAGTGCGCAACATTATCATTTATATTATTTTGGATACCCATAAATAATTCAAGACCTCCAAAAATAAACACAAAGTATTTGGCTTTCATCGGTATCGGAGGAATGAGCATCATGACCATGGCGTTGGGGAATAGCATACCAAAAGCTAATAATAATCCATAAAGAGCTCCTGATGAGCCAACACTAGGGGTGTTAGACCTGATTTCTTTTATTTCCTGAACCATTAGCTGGGATTCGCTAATTAGCCTGCGGTCTTCTGGATGATAATACCACTCTACTTTAAATTTATTTAAGGTCTCATTGCTGTATGAATTGGGAAGGTATTTAGCTGTGAAATTATCGAACGCTGCATAATTAGGGCCTTCTAAATAGGCTTCAGCAGCGGAGTGCATTGGATGGAGCTGAATATTGCTTATTGTTAAATGGATGATGCCAGCACCCATACCAGTTATAAGAAAATAGGCAAGGAATCTTTTAGCACCCCAGAACCTTTCCAGAACTGAGCCGAACATCCACAGACCAAGCATATTAAAGAATAAATGGAAAATTCCTGAGTCGTCATGAAGAAACAAGTAAGTAAAAAGCTGCCAAGGCCTAAAGTAGCTTGACTCCCAGCTATATAAGGCAAAATATTTAATAGCATTAAACTGAAAAGCCTCTTTTAGAAATATCACCAGTAACCAACTGACAACACTAATGATAAGTAAGGATTTTACAACTGGAGGTAAAGAATTACGTGGGGAAAGGCTTCCATTCATGGCTGCAAAAGTAAAGAAATAGCTGTTAGTTTATTGGTGTTCAAAGTAAGAGTACCTAATAAGAATGCTTAATTGGGCATTTCAACTAATTTTGAGCCAAATGGAACGTACTGCCAGAAAAATTGAGATTTTAAGTGTTTCTGCCCGACTTTTTAGAGAGCGAGGTTATAGTGCCGTTTCCATGCGTGATATAGCTCAAGCTTTGAACATTAAAGCTGCAAGCTTGTATAATCACATCAAATCCAAGCAGGAAATACTAAGGGAAATAGTTATTGAAATTGCTGAAGAGTTTATAGAAGGAATACAAGAAATTGTTGCGGGTCAGGGCTCTGTAAATCAAAAACTTAAGCAATTAATTTTACTCCATATTACTATTACATTAAGAGATCCTGACGAAATGGCATGTTTGAATAACGACTGGATGCATTTAGAAGATGGGGATAAGAAGTATTATTTGAAGATGCGTGATGAATATGAAGAAAACTTTCGTTTGATAATTAAAGAAGGAATAGAGCAAAATGAAATTTCTGATTTGAATGTAGATGTCATAATATTCACTATGCTTTCAACACTTCGGACCCTGTACTTATGGTACGGTAGAAAAAAAACAATTCGGGCGGAGGTTTTAAAAGGAGACCTAACACAAGCTCTGTTGAAGGGAATAATTAGGAATACTTAATTGTTTTTAATTGGTGAAATGATATCTTCAAATTTAATGGCTATTGAGGCAGCAATTATGAAATTACTGTTCGAAGGCTTGGGATAATGCTCGAAAATATGGTCTTTGCTGTTTAAATATCTACCCTCTAGCCTGCAAACGATATTCTTATTTGGTGAATAATCAACGTTAACTGAAGCTCCAACTGTTTGAAATCCATTGGGAGTTGCTGGAGAAATTATTACACCCTTTTCGTCTTGATAATATTCTGCTCTAATTGAGATTTTCCAGACATCAGTAAATGCATATTGCATGATAAATATAGGACTCATCCACATAGTATAGGCATCACTGTTTTTTGCCTTTTGTTGCGCTCCAATATCGAATGCAGCAATGAGGTTGATTTTTTTTGAAACTTTAACTACTCCGAAAAAATTGTTGAAATACCTTACTCTTCGAGAAGCATCTGGGTCATCCGTTCCAATAAATGTGTTCCAGTTTAGACTGGTTTTATTAGTTGGTGAAAAGTTGAATTGTGTGCCGAAGGAAGGTGCTGTATTTCCTTTCAATCGTTTAATTCTCTGCCATCCATTTACAACTAATGTGGCAATGTTCCATTTAGCAGAAGGACTGTAGCTTAGTTTAGCTCCGCTAAGAAAATAAGGTGAGTTTTCTGCTAATAGTGAACGGGTTAGTGTCAAATTGTCTGCAGAGATAGCACTTTCAAAACCAATATATGAAGGCAAAATTCCTGCATCTAGCCAAAAGTTGTTTTTTTTATTTAAAGAAATTCCAACATTAGCTTCAAAAATACTTTTTAAAGCAGCCGGCTCTTCAGCGTAATTATCATTGGTGTAAGTTCCTGTTTGTAAGGCAAGGTTAGCTCTGTATTTGCTGTTTTCTAGACCAAGTTTTATCAAGCCTAAATTTAAGTTGAACTCATTATGCCGGTTATGGTTATAAAGGAATGTTTGCCTTGAATTGCCTTTGGGTTTATTAAAGTCATACACGTAGTAAATATCAAGAAATCCGGATAAAACTAGAGATGGTTTTTTATTCCAAAGGCTATCGTTTTTCGCTTTTAAATTAGTAGTAAATAAAAATAGAACTATAATAAATGTGCCGTAAAGAAATTTGCTCATGTCTACTCACAAAGGTAGAATTTTGAAATAAAGAGCCCAATATTACTTGGACTATTTGTGATGCTATTTAAATCTTTGACGCTACTAAATACCCCGAAGAATCGAGACTATTTGTTGTTGGGTTAAACTTTTAATGAAACAAATAGCATCTCCATTTCTCCTTTTCCTTTGGCTGCAATTTTACCTCTGCTTTCAAAAGTAAACTCCGAATCATCTTTGAGTAATTCAAAAGTTTTTTCGCTGATGTTCACTTTACCAACCTCTCCGCTACTTTCCATGCGACTTGCTGTATTAACAGTATCACCCCAAATGTCGTATTGAAATTTCTTAAGTCCAACGATACCTGCTACAACTGGTCCTGTATGCACTCCGATTCTAACCTCGAAGAATCTCAACCCTTTTGAAATCTTCATTGCCTTCCCATTTTCAACAATAATTGCCATTTCTAAAGCTGCCTTCGTAACATCTTTGGCGTGTGTAGTGTTTGGAGAAGGTAGTCCACCAGCCGCCATATAGGCATCTCCAATGGTTTTAATTTTTTCTATGCCGTATTTTTCGCAAATTAAATCAAAGGCAGAGAAGCATTTATGCAGGTCTTCCACCAATTCTTTTGGTGAAAGTTCTTCACTCATTGCTGTAAAGCCTTTGAAGTCTGTAAAAAGCACAGTAACATGTTCAATCAATTGCGCATCTGAATGGCCTTTGTCTTTGAGCTCTTGCGCAGTTTCTTCAGGTAAGATATTTAATAGTAATTCTTCACTTCTTTCTTTTTCTTTTCCAATTCTATTTCTCTGAACAAGAAAAACGCCAGCAAATAATAGAACTACAGTAAAGCCGCCAATAAAACCATTCCGCATCATTTTTTGACGTTTTAGCTCTTGTTCTGCAATGGTATCTTTTCTTTCTTGTTCTGCTAATGCAGAAGCCTCTTTTTTATCAAACTCATACTGCATTTCCAGTTGAGTAAGCTTTTTAATGTTTTCTTCATTGAAAATGCTATTTTGAAATTCAACCTTCTTTTCATAGTATTTCAAGGCTAATTTGTCATTTCCTAAGGCTTTATAGGCATCATACAAACAATTGCATGCATCAACTAAAACTAGTTTTGAGTCAATTTTTTCTGCAGTTTCATATCCTTTTTTGCAAAAGGTAATTGCCTTCTGCCTTTCATCTTTTTTATTGTAAATATTGCCAGTCATAATCTGGAGATCGGCAGTTTTTAAGGGAATTGACAGCTTATTGTATATCTCCATTCCTTGATTTGCAGCTTCAAGGGCTTTGTCATATTCATTCAAATTAAAATAACCAGAACTCATAGACTTAAAAGCTAGAGCTATTCCGGCTTGATCCCCTAATTTACGATAGGTCTCTAAACCTCTTAAAGAATACTCTAGAGCCAATTTATGATTTTTCAATCCTTGATATGAGCTACCTATGTTAATCATTGCATTAGCAGCGTTATGGAGGTCGTTATCCTTTTCATAAATTTCAAGACCTTGCTTTGCGTATTTCAGAGACTTTTCATAATCACCTTGTTCGTGATGTATGATTCCAATATTGCTTGAAGCTATGGCAGCAATTATTTGTTCATCACTCATATCACGAGCAATCTCAAGGCATTCATTATAATACTCTAATGCTTTGGGGTAATTATTCAAATCAATATAAATATTACCAATATGAATAAGGCTAACTGCAATACCTCTTTTTAGACCCGCCTCACGATTAATTTCAAGGCCCTTCAATTGATATTCAATAGCCTTATCTGTTTCTCCTTTTTTAATGAATATTTGAGCTTGAAGGATTATAGCATATGCCATGAATTCTTTTATGCCTTTGCTTTTTGCAAAGTCATATTCTAATTGAGCAAAATAGAAAGCAGAATCAGGCTGGTTAACTAAATAGCCTTCGATAGCAAATCCATGGATTGCATCAAGTCGACTGCTGTCAGGCATAGTTTCGTCATTCCAAACATTCCAAAGTGAATCTAGATTGGGTTGAGCAATTGAGGTAGAAACAATAAACAGGAGAAAAATCGTCAGTAAATTCTTTAACATACTTTATTGTTTTTTGCCTTAAGCAATCTGCATAGGGTTGATAAACCTCCCCAATAAAGGCAATTAAAAATAAAGCCTAAATTAAAAAATCAATTTGATAAGCTAGTATTATCAATACTTAAATGGGTCGACTTTGAATTTTATCTTTGAAAGTAATTATGGTTACGGAAAATTCATTATTATTAATAAAGACTATAGCTTTTGAGGTTATTCATGCTAAAGTTGTTGCCGCATCAAAATCGGGAATAATTAAATTTAGAGTATTATCGTCATGCGTTTATCCGATTTCAACTCCAATCTTTGGCAAGTTTGTTATAAAGTGAAGATTACTCGTTTGAGAAAACATAAGTTGGCTTGATAGTTCTATAATGAAGATGCAAAATTGTAAACGCTCAATTTTCATGGTAGGATAGGGTGAAGATTAGTTCAACTTTAATAGTTTTTCTAAACTTTTGAGGAATTAGAAATCACTTACTTAAATTTTATAGTTTTAACTACAGAAGGCCTTTACCATAGTTTTCGAATTGTGAAAAAATTGAAAAGGCTCGATCAATTAACAAGCACTTAGGCACACATTTTTGATATGAAATCATTCATTGAGGTCTCTCTCATGAGGAAGATTAATTCTTTGTATACAAACTATAGACTACTTATTGAGCGAATAAATTTGCTTAGCAAACTAACAATTGTTAGTTTTGTGTGTTAATTTATAGTATGTCGTTATTTCATTCGCTTAAAGTCGCTGATGTTTACAAGGATACCGATGATTGTTCGGTAGTCACTTTTGAGGTTCCTCAGGAGCTCAGGGAATCGTTTAATTTTATTCAGGGTCAGCATTTAACGCTTCGCGCGATGATTGGAAATCAGGATGTTCGTCGCTCTTATTCCTTGTGCTCTAGTCCTTTAGAAAACACATGGAAAGTTGCCGTGAAAAAGATTGATGGAGGGTTGTTTTCTAGTTATGTGGATGAAGAATTAAAAATAGGGGATGTGCTAGAGGTGATGCCACCGGAAGGGAAATTTTACAGAGAGTGCAGTCCATCTACAGCAAAGAATTATATCGCCTTTGCGGCGGGAAGCGGAATTACTCCGATACTATCGATTATGAAAACGCATTTGGCATCAGAGCCTAATTGCACTTTCAAGTTGTTTTATTTGAATAAAAATGTTAAGTCAATCATTTTTAAGGAAGAGATTGAAGCTTTAAAGAACAAGTTCTTCAATCGTTTTGAAGTATACTATTTTCTTACAAAGGAACACCGTGATATGCCCTTGTTCAATGGGAGATTTACTAAAGAGAAACTGGAGACAATTACTTCCAAGCTTTTTGATCCCAAAGAAATAAGTGAAGCTTTTTTATGTGGACCAGAATCTATGATTTTTTTGGTCAGGGATGAATTACAAGCAGCGGGCATAGCAAAGGAAAAAATACATTTTGAATTATTTACCTCTGTTAATTCAGCAGAAAAACAAGAGCACATTCGGGAAGTACTTGCCAAGAAAGTAGAAGGAACGGAAGTAACAATTATTGATGGTGGAAAGGAATTTCATTTCACTATGACCGATGATTTTGACAATGTACTTGATGGAGCCTTATCGGCTGGAGCAGATCTTCCTTTTGCTTGCAAAGGGGGAGTTTGCAGTACTTGTCGTTGCAGAATTGTTGAAGGACATGCTGAAATGAAAGTTAATTACGCTTTGGAAGAAGCTGATTTGGCAAAAGGAATAATTTTAAGCTGTCAGGCCGTGCCTACAAGCGAAAAACTTGTCATTGACTTTGATGTTTGATATATTGTAAAATGAATTTTAAATAAAAAATTATGTCTGAAAAAGAAGTGAAATCGCTGGAAGACATCTTCAACGGGCGAATCGAGAGAGATGAGAAAATTGAGCCGAAGGATTGGATGCCGGAGAAGTACAGAAAAACGCATATTCGTCAGATATCTCAACATGCTCATTCTGAAATTGTAGGCATGCTGCCCGAAGGGAATTGGATTAGTCGTTGTCCCACATTGAGACGAAAAGTGGCTTTATTGGCAAAAGTTCAAGACGAAGGTGGACATGGCCTTTACTTATACAGTGCAGCCGAAACATTAGGGATTTCTCGCGAAGAAATGTTTGAACAATTGCACACAGGAGAGGCAAAATATTCAAGCATTTTTAATTACCCAACACTTACTTGGGCAGATATCGGAGCCATTGGCTGGCTAGTTGATGGTGCTGCCATCATGAATCAAGTAGCACTAATTAACACTTCCTTTGGTCCTTACTCTCGCGCAATGATTCGTATTTGTAAGGAGGAGAGTTTCCACCAGCGTCAAGGATATGAGATTATCATGACTTTGATGAATGGAACTCAAGAGCAGAAAGACATGGCTCAAGATGCATTAAATCGCTGGTGGTGGCCTTCATTGATGATGTTTGGTCCACGTGATGAAGAATCTCCAAACTCGGAGCAGTCAATGCGCTGGAAATTAAAGCGTAAAACGAACGATGAACTTCGTCAGGCTTTTGTTGATCAAACTGTGCCGCAGGCAGAGCTTATTGGACTGAAAGTTCCGGATGATGATTTGACATGGAATGAAGAAAAAGGGCAATATGATTTCGGGAAAATTGATTGGGATGAATTCTGGCAAGTTGTACATGGTCATGGTCCATGCAATAAGCAAAGACTAGCAGCTCGAAACAAAGCTTGGGATGAAGGAGCTTGGGTTAGGGATGCAGCAACTGTTTATGCTTCAAAACAATCCGATAAAGCTCAAATTAGAAAGACTGCTTAATCTACCTCTCCCTGACCCTCTCATCAAGGAGAGGGAATGAAAAACTTTGAAACTGGATAATTTCATATGCTATCCGACTTTCACCTCTTACCTTTTAACTCTTACCTTTTAACTCTTACCTTTTAACTCTTACCTTTTACCTTTCATCTTTCACCTTTTAACTAAACACTATGAACGATTGGCCTCTTTGGGAAGTTTTTATAAGAAGTAAAAATGGACTAGAACACCGTCATTGCGGGAGTTTACATGCTTCTGATGCTAAAATGGCAATGGAAAATGCCAGAGATGTTTACACAAGAAGAAGTGAAGGAGTAAGCATTTGGGTCGTGCCTTCCTCACAAATTACAGCTTCTAATCCTGATGAAAATGGAGAGTTGTTTGAGCCTGCGGCCGATAAAGCTTATCGCCATCCAACATTTTACATCCTTCCGGATGAATTAAAGCACATGTAAATAAGGTGATTTTAAAGCCGAAATATATAATTTGTATTTTGATTGGATTGCTCGGTTTAAATGTTTCCGCTGCATTGCAGTCAGTAAAAGGAGATAGTTTAGAGATTCCTGAAATGACTCCTTATTCTCTTAGTTATTCTGACTTTTACTCAGGATTTGGTTATTCCAATATTACTTTTCGCGATTATGCAACATCACCATTGTTTTACGATGCTAGAGCTATTGCAATGCAGATAGGTTGGCCGGTTGTGAGGGAGAAAGTCCGAATGGAGTTTGGAATGGATGCTTTGGCAGGAGTTGGTTCAGCTAGGGTGCCGCAAAAGTCAGAATTCACTGTAACAAATGTTGCTAGTATTTTCTCAGGAAATCTGCATTTTGACTACTTGCGTAGAATGGATTTCTCAAATTTTAAAGGTAAAGTGTGGCTGGGTGCTTCAATTCAATCTCGTTTAAACTTTAGGCAAAACAGAACGCTAGGAAACAATGGAACTGGACTAGATGGGTTGTTTAATCTAATGGCTAGTGGTAGGTTAGAAAAAGACTTTTCACGAAATGCAGGTGAGGGAAAAGCTTGGCTATTTTTTAAAAGAAAATCTAAAGTGAGTCGTGTTCTATCTTTTCAGCTCAATATCGGTTTACTTAATTTGAATTATCGTCCCGGTTATGCCTATGGAGGATTCTCTGAATTTGATGGTTCTAATACAAGCAGTCTTCAATTCTTATTAAATGATCATACTTGGAGTTTAAATGGACTTAGAATTCAATCTCAGATTGAATGGATCATCAATAAAAAGAAGAAGTATTCAGATCGTTGGGTTTATTCTTGGGAACTATTAACAGCACCTGGTAAATATGAAAAATTCCAAATGGTTGTGCATAATTTCACTTACTCAATGCTGCTATTTAAGAAATGAAAAGCTTATTTTACATATTCATTTTTTCTAGTGTCATCAGCCATTATGGTTGTGAAAAAGTTTTGCTTGAAAAGGATCTTGCAAGTAGCAATCCACTTGACAATTTCGAATATCTATGGCGCGAAGCAGACAAGAAGTACAGTTATTTCGATTTGAAAGCCATCGACTGGAATGTTATAAAAGAGAAGTACCGCGATTCCATTTCGGATGATATGTCGGAAGAGCAACTGTTTGATGTGCTTTCTGGAATGCTTAAGGAATTGCGCGACGATCATGTGAACTTATTTTCCCCTTTCAATACATCTGTTTACAATGCTTCTTTAAATTATCCGAAATCATACAATGCTCGCACTATTGATGAGCATTACTTGTTGGACGCAAGTTACACCGGTGGATTTAAACATGGTTTTATTGATAGTGGAAGAATTGCCTATATAAGATACAGTTCATTTACTTCGCAAGTAACAGAGCAGGATTTAAACATTATTCTTTCTAGGTATTCAGATACTAAGGGCTTGATATTGGATATTCGTGAGAATGGAGGTGGAGATATCTTCAATATTCCGCTTATCCTCGAACGCTTTACGCTAGAGAGAACACTTTCGGCTTATACCATCACCCGGAACGGGGAAAGTCACAGCGATTTTACAGAACCTTCACCATTTTACCTTAATCAATATGATGATGGAGTTGTTTACGATAAGTCAGTTGTAGTTCTTTGCGACAGAGGTTCTTACAGCGCCTCAACATTTTTCTCTCTTCTTACAAAAGCATTCGATCACATCAAACTGATAGGCGATACAACTGGAGGAGGAGGAGGGCTTCCTAACGGAGGACAGCTTCCCAACGGATGGACTTACAGATTCAGTGTGACCCAGCTTTTGGATTTAAACTATGAAAACTACGCCGAATCTGGTGTTCCGCCTGACGAAGCTGTGCAATTTAACTGGAATGACCTGAGTCACGACGAAATTCTTGATAAGGCAATTATTGAATTAAATCTTTAATTATGAATTCATCACTTGAAAATTATATTATTCAGATAGCCGATAATAGTCTTATTCTCGGTCAACGCCTTGGTGAACTTTGTGGTCATGGTCCAAGTCTGGAAACAGATATTGCATTAACCAACATTAGTTTGGATTTATTTGGACAAGTGCGCAGCTATTATCAATATGCAGCCAAACTGCAGGGAGGAGATGCAAATGAAGACACGGTTGCCTTCCTCCGTAAGGAGAATGAATATAAAAATGTGTTATTAGTAGAACAGCCAAACACCGATTTTGGGTATGTGATTGTTCGACAGTTCTTATTTGATCATTTTCATTGGCTCTTGCAAGATAAATTGCAATCAAGTAGCGATGAAACTATTGCTGCTATTGCTAAAAAATCAATCAAAGAAGTTTCATATCATGTGCGTTTTTCATCCGATTGGATTAGACGTTTAGGCGATGGCACAGCCGAAAGTCATGAACGTATTCAGCAGGCAATGAATGATTTATGGGTTTATACTGATGAGTTATTTCAAATGACGGACGCAGACATAGATTTACTTGAATCTGGAGTAAGCGTTGATTTGGCTGCATTTAGGGACGAGTATTATGCGAGAGTGAAGTCAGTTTTAGAAGAATCAACAATCGAAACTCCTGAAAGTAAGTACTTTCAAAAAGGAGGTAAAAAAGGTATTCATACCGAACACATGGGATTCATCCTCACCGAAATGCAATACATGCAGCGAACATATCCAAATATGACCTGGTAAAATGAATTTGGATGAGCCATATATTGAAGAGGAACTGAGAGGAATATTGAACGGAGTTTCTGATCCCGAAATCCCCGTTTTAACTGTATTGCAAATGGGTGTCGTGCGCTCAGCTCGGATTATTAATGGTAAAGCTGTTATTAAAATAACCCCAACTTATAGCGGCTGTCCGGCTATGGATGTCATTGGGGAAGATATTACCAAAGCATTGAAGAATGAAGGTTTTGATGCTGATGTTGAATTGGTTTTATCACCAGCATGGACAACAGATTGGATCAACAAGGAAGGTCGTGAAGCTCTCGAAAAATATGGTATTGCGGCGCCTTTAGAGGCGGATGCAGATAAGGACGCTTTACTTGGAAATAAAAGAATTGTTAAATGTCCGCAATGCGGCTCAACAAACACGGTATTAGTAAGCCAATTCGGCTCTACAGCCTGTAAAGCTTTGTTTAAATGTGAAGATTGCCTCGAGCCTTTCGATTATTTTAAGTGTTTGAAGTAATAAGTTTTCTTCTTCTAAGATAATGAAAGTGATTTCAGTCTTTTCTTTAATAATTTCCTGAAAATTTCAAAAGAAAGATATCAACCGTGCTGTTGATATGAAATTCGTAATCAGTCCTTTAGCTAATCACTGGTTTCCTAGTTTTAGTTTCCAATATCAATCATTAAGTATTATGGAAACTGAAAATTTAATTATGCCAGAGAGCATTTTGAAATCTATTTATCTCATTAGGAATCAAAAGGTGATGCTTGATCACGAATTGGCTCAGCTTTATGGGGTAGAGACCAAACGTTTGAATGAACAAGTAAAGCGTAACATCTCAAGATTTCCTGATGACTTTATGTTTCAGCTGAGTGCAGAGGAGTGGCATCACTTGAGGTCGCAATTTGCGACCTCAAGTGATGCAGCTGATAATTCATGGGGTGGAAGAAGAGTTCCTCCTTATGTTTTTACTGAATTAGGTGTAGCCATGCTTTCCTCTGTTTTGAATTCACAAGTTGCTATTCAGGTGAATATATCAATAATGCGAGTGTTTGTGAACATGCGCAAGTGGGCAGCAAACTATGAAGAATTGCTCAGTAAGGTGGATCAGCTAAATGAAGGCCAATGCGTCCATTCTGAGCATATACGGTCGATTTACAATCTTATTGAAGAGCTATTAACTCCTGCAATTAAAGACAGAAAACCCATTGGTTTTTCTGTTAGTCGTTAATTTTATTTATTGACTTAACTGAAATCCTTTAAGTAATTAAATCACGCCTGTTTCATAGAGCTTATGTAATTTGCAGCATTAAACTAAATCTATGGAATCAATTCAATCCGAAATAAATCAAGGTATAGGTATAATTCGCCTTAACCGTCCAGATGTTTTTAACTCCTTTAACCGAGAAATGGCTTTGTCGATGCAGAATGCTTTAGATTCATTTGAAACTAATGAATCTGTTAGAGCTATTCTAATCACCGGCAACGGTAAAGCATTCTGTGCTGGTCAAGATTTAAAAGAGGTGACTGATCCAGAGAATAACCCTGGCTTTCGTGCCATCTTAGATGAGCATTATAATCCTATCATTCGTAGAATAAGAACCATAGAAAAACCAATTGTTGCTGCAGTAAATGGCGTGGCAGCAGGCGCTGGAGCTAACATTGCTTTGGCATGCGATATCGTTTTAGCTTCTGAGAATGCAAGCTTTATTCAGGCATTCAGTAAAATTGGACTCATCCCTGACAGTGCAGGTACTTTCATTCTTCCTAGGCTTATTGGTTTTCAAAAAGCTAGTGCTTTATGCATGTTAGGAGATAAAGTTAGTGCAGACGATGCTGAAAAAATGGGAATGATTTATAAGGTTTTTAGCGCTGAATCCCTCGAAGAGGAAGCTATTAAAATGTCTTTAAAATTAGCTCAGATGCCAACTCTGGCGCTTGGTCTAACGAAAAGACTTCTAAATGAAAGTTTAAGCAATGACCTTGAAGCCCAGCTTAAGCTAGAAAGTAAGCTTCAGATTCAGGCTGGTTCAAGCAATGATTATAAAGAAGGCGTTACTGCTTTTGTAGAAAAAAGAAAGCCCGAATTTAAAGGAAACTAGGCAAATTTGAGTAGTTTTACAGCTCAAAAATCATCCATTTACATGAAGAAAATTGCAATCATTGGGGCAGGTACCATGGGTATTGGAATTGCACAAGTTGCAGCTTCCGCTGGATGCGAAGTATTGGTGCATGATGCCTATTCAGCTGCCCTATCAAGAGGAATGAATAACCTTGAACAAACTTTTAAAAAGCTTGTCGAAAAAGGAAAATTCACTCAAGAAGATGCATCTACAATCCTCAATAGAATTAAACCTGCTTACGAATTAAGCGAATTGATGCATTCAGATTTAGTTATTGAAGCGATCATTGAATCTATCGACGTTAAACGGACTATATTTAAAGGCTTAGAAAACTTCGTGAAGCCTAAGTGCATTTTAGCTACAAACACTAGTTCTTTATCAATCGCATCAATTGCTGCAGCATGTAATCACCCGGAACGGGTTATCGGGATTCACTTTTTTAATCCTGCTCCTCTCATGAAACTTGTTGAGGTGATTGCAGCAGTTCAAACCTCAGAATCAACGCTCAGGATAAGTAAAGAGACAATAAGCTCTTGGGGAAAAACGGTTGCCATTGCTAAAGATACACCAGGCTTCATCGTGAACCGCGTTGCTCGTCCTTTTTATAGTGAAGCTTTGAGGATTTATGAGGAAGGAATAGCTGATTTTGCGACTATCGATTTTGCAATGAAACATATTGGAGGTTTCAGAATGGGACCTTTTGAATTGATGGATTTTATTGGGAATGATGTGAATTATGCAGTCACTGAGTCTGTTTTCACAGCCTTTTATTTTGACCCAAGATATAAACCATCTTTTACTCAAAAGAGATTGTCAGAAGCTGGATTTTTGGGAAGAAAAAGTGGTCGTGGTTATTATGACTACCGTGAAGGTGCTTTTGCGCCTCCGGCGGATGAAAACGAAGGAATCAACAGGCAGATTTTTGAGAGGATTTTAGCTATGTTAATTAATGAAGCGGCAGATGCTTTGTTTTTTAATGTGGCCTCCGCAACTGATATTGATAATGCCATGCAAAAGGGAGTAAATTATCCGAAAGGACTACTCGCATGGGCCGATGAATTTGGTATTGATCGAGTGGTTGATACACTTGATTCATTATACGATGAATACCATGAAGACAGATATCGTTGCAGTTCTTTGCTGCGAAGAATGAAAAGAGAATCTAAATCGTTTTACAAGTAAGATGAATCCGGCCGAAATAGTCAATAAAATGTATTCACATGACGGTTTCAGCCAATGGCTTGGAATTCAAGTGGATCATATTTCTGCTGGAAAGTGTGAATTATCAATGACTGTGACAAAGGAGATGCTCAATGGCTTTGGTATAGCGCATGGAGCTATTGCTTACGCATTGGCTGATTCGGCATTGGCTTTCGCTTCTAATTCACATGGAAGGCAATCTCTTAGTGTTGATACATCCATTAATCATCTAGAAGCAGCAGCGGAAGGAGCCAAGTTAGTAGCAAAAGCAACTGAAGTTTCGTTAAAGAATAAGTTTGGATTATATTCAGTAGAAGTTAGAAAAGGGGACAAGTTGATAGCTGTTTTCAAAGGCACAGTTTATCGCACAGAAAAAGAATGGACGCCTTAACAATGTTTGAATATTATTATGGAAGAAGCATTTATTATAGATGGAATTAGAACTCCAATAGGAAGTTATCAGGGCACTTTATCTGCTGTTCGAACCGACGATCTTGCAGCGCTTGTGATTAAAAAAATCGCTGAAAGAAATCCTTCAATTCCATTAGATAAATATGATGATGTGATCATCGGATGTGCGAATCAAGCAGGAGAAGATAATCGCAATGTTGCTCGTATGGCTTTATTGTTAGCGGGTTTGCCTTTTACCGTTCCGGGTGAAACGGTGAACAGACTTTGTAGTTCAGGACTTGCAGCAATTATCCACGCTTCGCGTGCGATAAAAACAGGTGATGCAAATATTATCATTGCTGGAGGGGTTGAAAACATGACTCGAGGACCTTTGGTTGTTTCTAAACCTTCGTCTGCTTATGGAACAGATTCAAAAATGTATGATTCCAGCTTCGGATGGAGATTTGTAAATCCCAAAATGCAGGAGCTTTTTGGAACAGATGCTATGGGTGAAACAGCTGAAAATCTGGTAGATATGTATTCAATTTCCAGAGAAGACCAGGATGCATTTTCACTATGGAGTCAACAAAAATCCACAAAAGCTTGGGAATCAGGACGATTAGCTGAAGAGGTTGTGGAAGTTGTAATTCCTCAGCGTAAAAAAGATTCCATCCTTTTTGCTAAGGATGAATTTGTAAAACCTCAGACATCGCTAGAAGGATTAGCAAAATTAAGAGCTGCATTTAGAAAAGATGGAAGTGTTACCGCAGGTAATTCTTCAGGTTTGAATGATGGAGCAGCAGCAACAATAATCGCATCCAGCGAAGCTGTAAAACAATATAATCTCAAACCATTAGCAAGAATAGTAAGTTCAGCTGTGGTAGGTGTTGAGCCAAGAATTATGGGAATTGGCCCTGTTGAAGCAAGCAACCTTGCATTGGCAAAAGCAGGAATAACTATGGCAGATGTTGATATAATCGAGCTCAATGAAGCATTTGCTGCTCAGGCACTTGCATGTATCCGCGCTTGGGGCTTGAAAGATAATGACGCAAGAATAAATCCAAACGGAGGAAGTATTGCCATTGGTCACCCTCTTGGTGTTACAGGAACTCGAATTGCTTATTCGGCCGCTTTAGAATTGCAGAAGACCGGAAAACGATATGCCTTAATAACTATGTGCATAGGCGTGGGTCAAGGTTATGCTGCTGTTATTGAAAGAGTTTAATTCATAAAAAAAGACGAGCCTTTCTTCAAATTAGAGTTATGAAAAAACTATCTGCCGAGCAAAGAGATAAGGTTATTAATACTTTAAAATCTCGATTTTTGCAATATCCCAATCGGCATAAAGGTTTTGAATGGAGTGCAGTTGAAACTAAGTTGAAGGCCAGTGAGGAAAAGCTTTGGTCGATCAATGAAATGGAGAGCAGCGGGGGTGAGCCCGATGTTATTGGTTTTGATAAGGAATCAGGAAAATTCACTTTTTGCGACTGTTCAGCTGAAAGCCCTGTTGGGCGAAGGAGTTTATGTTATGATGAAGAAGCTTTAAGTTCAAGGAAAGAAAATAAACCCATAGGCAGTGCTAAGGGTGTTGCAGCTGAAATGGGCATTGAATTACTAACCGAAGCTGAATACAGAAAACTTCAATCTTTAGGAGAGTTTGATAGGAAAACATCTAGTTGGTTAAATACTCCTGAAA
>JBBEBC010000059.1:3696-5496 GCA_040882555.1 Bacteroidia bacterium | reverse complement strand
AAAAGATTATATTGCTTCGAATGCAAATGTCAGAACAGATAAATGGCCTGGCTACGAAGGATTAGAAGCAGAGTTCCCAAATCTCTAAAGAGAAAAATCAGAAAAGAAGGGTGAGAACTTTAAAGAATTGCATCGAACAATTATGATGTTTAATGATACAGGAATTAATAAATACATGCTTAGCGTTAAAGTGAGTTTTAGCGAATATCGTATTACCTTTAGTTTCTGTAGCAGATTTTTAACCTTTAAGATGGCCTTATAGTTTATCACTTAATAAGTAAAGACTTCATAATGAATTACTATTGGCTTAATTGTTGACAACTGCTGTTTTTAACTACTTTGATATATGAAAAGTGCTCTTTCTTTCCTTTTGTTCTTATCTTTCTTAATTAGTTGTTCTAAAGAAGAATATCCTAGAGTAGAATACAAAGTTAATTCAAGTGGATCAGCAGCAATTGCATACACTATGGTAACTCCTTCAATTCGTACAGAAAATGTTAGTGGTAGTTGGAATGTTTCCTTTAAGCACTCCCAAGGGGCAAGTGTATTTCTTTCTGCAATTAATACAGGCTTCGGAACCACAAGCATTTCTGTTTATGTGAATAAAGAACTGCTTTATACCCAATCTACTTCGGTTCTAGGCGGACAAATAGAAATTTCTGAAGTAATTCCTTAATTTAATTACTAATTGAATTTTTTTGACAAAACTCTTGTAAATCATTTCTGTTTTTTTGCGGTAATCGAATCACCCTTAAATGGATCTTGCCCAACAAACAATTTTGCTATTAGTATTATTGATACTTAAGCATTATTAAGTAAAAAGCTGAATTTACTGCCTTTTCCCTGCTCTGATTCAATTTCAAGAGATGATTTATGGAATTTAAGGAATTCATGAATTAACATCATTCCTAAACCGTGTCCTACTTCTCTATTCGTGCCAGTGCTGCTGTAAGACTGTTTATTAGTAAGCATTTCCTTAACTAAATCATCCATCCCAACTCCATTATCCTCGATTTCAAATCTCACATACATGCCTTCCTGTTTTGCTTTTATTAGAATCTTGCCACCTTTCGCAGTGAACTTAATCGAATTAGAAATTAAGTTTCTAAGTATGCATTCAAACATATTTTTATCAGCATAAATTGAAAGCAAGTCATCACTCATTAAAAAATCAATACGGATATCTTTTTCAGCAGCCTGCAGTTTAAAAATGTCTAGCATGCTTTCTCTAACCTTATTCAATTTTATACTCTCAGGTCTAAATTTTATCGTTTCAGTTTGGTGTTGCGACCACAAAAGGAGGTTGTTCAGTAAGACAATCGTATTTTCTGCCTTTTTTGAAAGGTGTTCAATCACCATTTCCTTATCTTTTGAAGTGGTATCTGCAGCACTTAAAATTTCAAGTGAGGCTGACATGGACTGAAATGGTCCTTTCAAGTCATGAGCAATAAGCGAAAAAAGCTTGTCCCGAGTCTTTATAGTTTCTTTTAATTTTGAATTGCTCTGCTCTATAATTTTTGTTTGACTGAGAATGGCCTTATGAATATTCTCATTAACTCTAATAATGAAATAGGTAATCAAAAGACTTAAGGAAGTAATGCCGCCAAAATTTAGGAGTCGCTGCTGTAGCAATTGATCTTCACTCAGAGTGTAAGCAAAGGGGAAGTGATAGTTAAGGCTAATTACTGTAATTAAAATTGAAACGTTTACTATTCCCGTAATAATGCCTGGAATGAGATGCTTTCCTCTAAATATAACAATCGAACACATGAGCACAGGCATTGCGTAGCCCAAAATAGC
>JBBEBC010000059.1:0-3596 GCA_040882555.1 Bacteroidia bacterium | reverse complement strand
TGTTTCAATTAAGTAATTGTTAATCAGTTGAATAGTGATTTTAAAATAATTTTTCTTAGGTTATTATACTACAAATAGCTAGTTTAATCTTACGTGAAACATTGGAAATCTTTATTTATAGTAAGCTGTTTTTATAGTTCCACTTCAAAAATGCAGTCAATTATCATTGAAAATTCAATTAATAAAATTGAGTATTCATGGTTAAGTTGCCGGAATTATAAATTCATCAGCTTGGAGCTACTTTTTTTATTTTCTGTGTTGATTCAAATAAATCTTTAACTATATTTGCAGCCCTTAAAACTAAAGAATCATCGCCATGGCGAAAAAAGGAAATCGTGTTCAAGTAATATTGGAGTGCACAGAGCACAAGACAACTGGTGTTCCAGGAACTTCACGTTACATAACAACAAAGAATAAAAAGAACACAACTGAGCGTATTGAATTGAAGAAATACAATCCAGTTCTTAAGCGTGTAACTGTTCACAAAGAAATTAAGTAATTCGTCTGTATTATGGCTAAGAAAGTAGTTGCAACACTGAAATCAGGTTCCGGTAAAGCCTTTACTAAGGTTATAAAAATGGTTAAATCACCAAAAACTGGTGCTTATGCATTTAGGGAAGAAGTGGTTCACAACGATCACGTAAAAGACTTCCTTAACGCGAAGTAATTTATTGTCGATATGATAAGTTCTAAGCTTCTTCCCACAAGGAAGGAGCTTTTTTTGCTCACAGACCAAGTATCAGCAAAATTAATATAGTATGGCATTTTTTGGATTGTTCTCAAAAGAAAAGAAGGAAACTCTTGATCAGGGATTGGCAAAAACGAAAGAGAGCTTTTTTGGCAAATTAGCTCGTGCTGTTGTTGGTAAGTCGAAAGTAGACGAAGAGGTTCTGGATAATCTTGAAGAAATTCTCATCGGCGCAGACGTTGGAGTGAATACCACTCTTAGAATCGTTGAGCGAATTCAGGACCGTGTTGCCAAAGATAAATTCATGTCCACAAGCGAGTTGAATGGCATCTTAAGAGAAGAAATTGCCTCCTTGCTCGAAGAAAACAAAAGTGCTGATTTAACTGATTTTTCTCTTCCTCAAGATATTAAGCCTTATGTGATTATGGTTGTTGGTGTAAATGGAGTGGGTAAAACTACTACAATCGCCAAACTGGCATATCAACTTAAATCATCAGGTAAATCAGTAGTTCTTGGAGCAGCAGATACTTTTCGAGCTGCTGCTGTTGATCAAATTAAAATCTGGTCGGAAAGGGTAGGAGTACCTCTTGTAGAACATGGTATGGGAGCCGATCCGGCTTCTGTTGCCTTCGATGCCTGCGAACTTGGTAAATCAACAAATGCGGATGTAGTTATTATTGATACTGCCGGTCGCTTGCACAATAAAGTTAACCTTATGAACGAGTTAAGTAAAATTAAACGAGTTATGCAAAAGGTCGTTCCTAACGCTCCTCATGAGGTTCTACTCGTTTTAGATGCGTCAACAGGGCAAAATGCTATTGAACAATGTCGTCAATTTACTCAGGCAACAGATGTTAACGCTCTTGCTCTCACAAAACTCGATGGCACAGCTAAGGGCGGTGTTGTGATTGGAATATCAGACGAATTCAAAATACCTGTAAAATATATTGGGTTGGGGGAGAAGATGACAGATTTACAACTCTTCAACAAAAAAGAGTTTGTTGACTCCCTCTTTAAGGATTAATAGAATGAAGACGAAAACCCTAAAGAAGAATAAAGTTAATGTAGTAACACTAGGTTGCTCAAAGAATTTGTATGATTCGGAAGTTCTCATGGGACAACTTAAAGCGAACCGTTTTGATGTAGTTCATGAGTCAACCGAGGATGATTCAGAAATAGTAATTATAAATACTTGCGGTTTCATCGATAATGCCAAGCAAGAAAGTATAGATACTATTTTAAGGTATGTAGATGCCAAAGAGGAAGGATTGGTCTCTAAAGTTTATGTCACAGGTTGCTTAAGTGAAAGGTATAAAACTGAGCTAGAAAAGGAAATTCCTGAAGTTGATGCCTGGTTTGGGACACGCGATCTTCCAAGAATGCTAAAGACTCTTAAGGCTGATTATAAGCATGAACTTGTAGGAGAGCGTTTGCTCACCACACCCAACCATTACGCTTATTTCAAGATTTCAGAAGGTTGTGATCGTCCTTGTTCGTTTTGTGCAATCCCGCTTATGCGGGGAGGGCATTTAAGTATTCCAATGGAGCAATTAGTTGATCAAGCTAAGGGGCTTGCCCGTCAAGGCACGAAGGAACTTTTGCTTATCGCCCAAGATTCAACTTATTACGGATTAGATTTATACAAAGACAGAAAGCTAGCCGAACTATTGAGTAAACTTTCTGATGTAGATGGTATCGATTGGATTCGTCTACATTATGCTTTTCCATCAGGGTTTCCTTTAGATGTGCTTCGCACGATGAGAGAGCGAGATAATATTTGCAACTACATTGATATGCCTTTGCAACATATTAGCGATGCCATGTTGAAGAGCATGAGACGAGGCACTACCAAGCAAAAGACGATAGATTTAGTGAATAAATTCAGGGATGAAGTTCCTGGAATTGCTATTAGAACAACTTTAATTGCAGGCTACCCGGGAGAAACTCAGAAAGATCATGAAGAAATGCTACAGTGGGTTCAGGACTCTAAGTTCGAACGACTAGGTGTTTTTACTTATTCACATGAAGAAAATACGCATGCTTTTAAACTTCAAGATGATGTTCCTCAAGAAATGAAGCAGGAAAGAGCTGAAGCAGTAATGGATATTCAACAAGGAATATCGTCAGCCTTAAATCAAGAGAAGATTGGTCAAACCTTCAAAGTTTTATTCGATAGAAAAGAAGGCGATTACTTCATCGGCCGTACCGAATTCGATTCGCCTGAAGTAGATAATGAAGTTTTAGTTTCAGCTCAAAATCAGTACGTGAGAATTGGCGACTTTGCTTCAGTGAACATTGAAAGAGCAGAAGAGTTTGATTTGTATGGATCGGTGATTTAATCCAAATTACATACATTCATAACCTCATTGTAATTTCAAGATTAATGAATTCAAGATTTAGCTCAATTCCAGTAACTGAGACAGGTAAAATTCAAAAACTCGTTGTAGAGTATTTAAAACGAAACCCCTCTCTCAAAAGCTTATATAAGTTTGAACCTGAAATTGATTCAATTGAGAAAGCAATCCTTCTGAAAAGAAGTTTCCCTTCCACTAGCCGTGAAATTCTAAGTGCATCACTTAAAAGTCAATACGATGAAGCAGGTATGCTTACTTCAGAACTTGAAGAGCATATTGATTCCTTAAAATCATCGGATACTTTTACTATAACAACAGGTCAACAAAACGGGATTCTTTTGGGGCCTTTATACACCGTATTAAAGATATGTTCAGCTATCTCCTTGGCTGATGAGTTAACAAAGCGGTATCCTGAGAAAAAATTTATTCCAGTTTTTTGGATGGCAACGGAAGATCATGACATTGAAGAGATTCGTTCAGTGAGTGTGATGGCTGAAAAGTATAAGTGGGAAACAAAACAAACTGGTGCAGCAGGACGCCTTTCAAATGAAGGG
>JBBEBC010000058.1:0-5527 GCA_040882555.1 Bacteroidia bacterium | reverse complement strand
AAGCACTAATTTACAGCTAATTAATTATATTAGCAAACCGCCTAATTCAATAAAAATATTAAAGCATGGATTAGCAAAGCATTGAAAATTAATACTTTCATAAGTTTCATCTAAACTAGTGAGGATAAAAATTAATTTGCTTTATAGTATCAATGATTTAGTCTACAACATAAACAGACCCTGTAATAAATTGGTTATCACTTTTACCAATGCCGCTCTCGTATCTTAATTTATAAACGTACATATCTGTCATGAAAGGGGAATTACTCGTTAATTTATTTGATCCATTCCATCCGGTTAAATCATCAATTGGACGATTGGTTTCTGAGTGTAAAAGCTCACCCCAACGATTATATATTAAGAATTCCTTCACTATAATATTGCTCCCAGAAGGCTTAAAAATATCATTTACTCCATCTCCATTTGGTGTAAATGTATTAGGAAAATAAATTGTTTGATCATTAAAAATATCAACGCTCTGGTAAGAAGTATCTAAACAGCCATCCAAAGACATCTCCAAGCGAAATACAATACTATCAAGATTGTTTGCTAGTGGTTGCACCTGAAGTCCATCAAGCCATCCGCCGATTAGGCTATCATTCAAAAACAAACGATAGGATGTAATCGTATTTGGGTGAATTCCACTACTAAACTCTAAATCACCGCCAGTAGCAGGTATACTTAGTGGACTAACCCAAAATTCAGCAATAGGATTGGGTTTAACTAAAACAAGCGTACTAATCGTATCTATACAACCTTCTGGACTCTGCCCTATTTGGCTAACAATATGTTCTCCTTCACCAACAAATACATGAGAGAAAGGAGTTTCTTGTCCAATAATAAAACCTCCATCCCAAATTCGAATACTTTCGCATCCCACACAAACTGGTTCAATATCACTTAATAAGGGATCACAACCTTCCTTGGGAAACACATTTAATGTCATCTCAGGCAGTAAATTCACATTTACCTGAACACTTGAAGAATCAGCACATCCATATTGGGAGTAAACAACTAATTTAATTGTTTGAGGACCAAGATTAATCGCTTCAAATACAGGTGATACTTGGTCAGAGAAAAATACATCATCGACATACCAGCGATAAGCAAAGCCGAAATTTGATTGATTATTTAATTCTATATCTACTACTTCACCATTGGTAATACAATAGGCTGCTGCAAGATTATTTAAAGAAAAAATACTTTCAGGATTAGGTAAGACATTAACTATAACAGTATCGGATGCTTCGCAACCAAAACCATCTACTGTAATAGAATTAAATGCAGTCACAACAGCTTCGTAAACACCAGCTTCAGAGTATGAAGTTACATCTGATGCAAAGATTGAATTTGCCCCATTTCCAAAATCCCAGTTAATATTGTTTGAAGCATTATTTGTATTGCTGCTAAATGAAACTAATGTTTCAATACATGCATAGCTTGTGTCAACAAACCCTTCAATTTCGGTATTAGGCCAAACCAAATTGATAATTGAATCTCTTGCAAAGCATAAACCGCTCATATCTCTTGCTTCAACTACGACAACATACTCACCAGGATTGTCGTAGGTATGGCTTACAGAATTATTATTGTAATAAAAATCTCCATCTCCCATTGACCAACTGATTAAAAACTGTTCTTCCACATTCGCCAGAAGTTCAATTTCTTGATTCACACAAATAGTATCAGAAATTGAAGCTAGGTTTATTTCTGGTTGACCAAAGACCTCGAAAGACAAAGAATCTTGAGCTGTACTGCATCCGTCAGATACATCTAATTGAACATTGTATTGACCAGGGTTTAAATCATTCAAATTCAAAAAGCCACCACCTGCGAAAAGCAAATCTCCATTCAAATACCAAACATAAGATAGCGTTGAATCAAGGGTTCCAATAGAGTTTACACCTGAAATACTAAGTTGATCACCCTCGCAGGCTCCAAGAAGAGGAATATCGCTTATTAAAAATGCTGTTACAGGGTTGGGGCGCACCTGAATATAAATTGAATCTTCAGATGATCCACAACTATTCAATGCAGAAATACCAATTAAATAAGTCTGTGTTACACCATTTGCAGTAAACTCAAGCACGGTATCTTGGTTTGATATGATGGTGCCATCTTCCAAAGTTAGAGTTATAATGTTAGGCGTTCCTAGAGTACTAAATGGAATTTCTGTAAAAAAAGGACTGCAGCCAAAAATGGTATCCGTATTTAATTGAATAAAAGGAATTGAATCGAAAGAAAGTTGTCCTGTGCTAATAACGGCTTGGCAATACGTACCACTTACACTTAAAGAATAGGTATAATCTAATTGACTATTGGCAGTTAAATCGTAAGTCACAGGATTCGGCATTTGCAAAGTAGATATTAATCCGTTGCCAAAATCCCAGAGATAACTGTAATTCAAATCAGCTGGATCTGGATCTATAATTTCTGATTGAAAAGAAATATCCACAGGATTGCAAGAATTAAAATTGACAACCGACGTATTTACAATTGGCGGAGCATAAATACTTATATCGAGACTTGCTGTGTCTGAGCAGATGTTATCATCTACGATAAGACTTAAATTATAACTTCCTTCTACAGCAGGTAAATAATAAGGCTCATCGTCATTTAGTGTATTTGCATAATCTTGATTCAGAACCCATGAATATGTCAGGTTGCTTGGCGTACTGTTGTTTATTGGTCTAATGGTATCACCTAAGCAAAAATTAATTCCAAGTAAAAATGCTGCTGAAGGGCTTTGAACGACTTCAACCAATGAAGTATCACTAATAATACAACCATTAGCAGTATCAGTTACCTGTAATACATAGCTTGTGGTTGAAGAAGGACTAATTGAAATTGAATCATTAATTGAAAAAACCGCAGCATTTCCTTCAATAAACCAGGCAAATTCATTACCAATAGATGAAAGACCTGTTAAATTTAAAACACCTTGATTTGTGCAAAAAGAGGTTGATTCTGATATAATTGAAATTATAGGAAGTGAATTAATTGTAATTTCTACTGAATCGGTAACCTCACACCCTACTCCACCTTGAGTTAATACGGCATATTCACTTCCAGTAAATGTTGAATAATACATCCCATTATCTAAAGGAATTCCATTTACAGTCCATCCAATAAGAATTGGGTCTAATTGCAATGAATCTCCCAAACAAATTGGATTTGGGGTGTTTAATGAAAGTGAATCGGGGCTTGTAACTACTACTTGAACGGAGTCTGTAATATTACATCCTGAACTTAATTCAATTACAGAATAAATAGCAGAGAAATTATTGCCTGTCGCACTGGGATTAAATTCACCGTTTGAGAGCATATTTAATTCAGCAGAGCCTGACCAAACTCCACCTAAAGGAGATACAGTAAGGTAAGTGTTAATATCCTCAGGAAAAGGATTTGATGAAGGATAACAAAAGCTTACCGAGTTTTCAGAGAATTGAATATTCCCAAAATTTATCACAGTAATTCTAGCCGAATCTCTAACAGAAGTATCACAGGGCATTAAACTCAAATCTACAGCTTCAACGAACCAAGTCTGAGAGATTTCTAGATTTGTTAAACTGAGGGAAGTGCCACTGCTAATAGGAATTGTAGCATCAATAGCATCATACCACAAATACTCAACTGCAGGATTAATATTAGAAACGCTTATAATATGATCTTGACCAAAACAAATAGATGTATCATTTATAGATGGAATATCTGGTGCAGGATTAACGGTAACTTCAACCGTATCACTAGCATCGCAACCTTGAGCTAAAGCTTGAATTACATACGTTGTACTTATTGGAACGGCTCCACTATTCTGGGCAATAAATGTGTATTCGGGTGAATTAGCAATGGGCGCGGGATTGCCTAAAACTGTCCAAGCATAATTAACCCCATTATTTGCCGCTGGCGCGGGAAAAATCTCCAAGGTAACGGTCTGATTGGCGCAAAGAGTTGTATCGTTTGTGGTTTGTAAAACAACCTCAGGAATAACATTGATATTAATTGTATTTGAATTACTTGAAACACCGCACTCATTAGAATTTGTAGCCGTGATGGTAAAGCTATCTTCAGTATTATATGTCAGAATGTAGTTGTATCCCGGGTTTTCTTGAATGGTAGCGTCAGGAGCATCGATTGTTAATCCAGGAGTTTCCAGAATGGTATTTCCATCAAGGGTGCCAAAACAAGTTCCGCCGGGAGTAATAGTTATTTCTGTTTGAAAAGGAGTTGAACATCCAGCACCTGGACCTATTAAATCTATTGTAGGTTGAATTGGGTTACCAATAATTGTGAGTGTATCTATTATCGTTAGGTCGCCACAGGTAGTCGTTGGCGTGGTGATTTCTAATGTGATTTCGTAGATGCCTGGATGCACAAATTGAATGATGGGATCAATTGCAAACTCATCATCAATTATGGGTAAAGGAAGCGTTCCATTTGGAAGAGGAGGGTTACATAAATCGCTCAAAGGACTCAGCCTTCTTACTTCCCATAAAAATTCAGGGTTAGAACACTGCTCATCTTGATTTGTTATGAGATAGCCAGGATTTGCAGCAAAATCGAGTTCGTAGTTAGCAAGTGGAGGTTTGCACACAGTGTTCGAAAAGTTAAAATCAGCAAAAAGTTCAGGACTAGTGCAAAAGTTAAGGGTATAATTACTGCTACCGCAGGAATTTGTTACGGTGCAAGAAATAAAATTATTGACGGATGTGGCTCCAACATTAGCTGAATTTATTGGGAAAGGATTTGGTTCTGTTGATGAGGAATCTCCATTAAAATTCCAAAAGAATGTTTCATTGCCATTTGGCTCATTGGGACAAGGCTGATTTTGAATAGTGATTGTTTCATTAGCGCAGGGATAAAATGGACTTATTGAAAAAAGAGCATTGGGTAAATATTGAACAAAAATTACGTCAATGGCTTGTCCGATTCTAACGTAGGTTTTTCCAGCTACATCCAAATTGAATATAGGATTAACCATAGTGCACTCCTGGAAATAATCTATCTGATAGAGGAATGCTCGAGTGCCGTTGCCTTGGTAGCCTTGTAAACCTTGATATGAAGGAAAAGGACAAGTGTCTCTTTCGGAAATTGGAATACTGTAAATATGCGTGGCATTTGTTACTGTTTCGTTAAACCACTCACAAGCAGAGCCATCTCCCCAATCAATTCTAACAGAATCAACATCACCAGTAAAGAAAAGCTCAATACAAACTGTTTCGCCTATACAGGAGTAAATAGAGCTCTGATTGCATAAGGCACTACCAAAATTATCGGCTGGATTGCAAATAGCAACAGCATTAGAAGGAATGGGAGTCGACTGACATTGCGCTTGTATTTCTTGACTAAAAAGACAAAGAAATACACTAGCTAAGAACTTTAATAAAGTCGGCTTCTTTGCAATAAAAATAGAATTGAAATCAATCCAATTCATGGTAAGGTTAGATTTTAATCTCTAAATATAGGAATTTTGAACTTGTGAACGAAGATTTAACTCTAACCTAAGCTCATTTTGACCAACAAGTGA
>JBBEBC010000057.1:0-5547 GCA_040882555.1 Bacteroidia bacterium | reverse complement strand
TACTCCAAAAAGAGCCACAAACACCAATAAGATTTTACCTGAATTCATCATAGGTGCATGTCTTGTGACGACAAGTGCCGTTAAAACAGCACCAATAGAAGGCGCAGCTCTGAGAATACCAAGACCCTCAGGACCCACATGTAAAATTTCATCTGCGAATACTGGCAATAATGCAACTGCACCTCCAAAAAGCACCGCAAATAAATCGAGCGAAATAGCTCCTAAAACTATGGGTTGATTAAATACAAACTTTAATCCCGAAGAAAGACTTTCTCGGATACTTTCTTTTCTCAATCTAGCCGGAGGGAATAGGGGTAACCTGAAAAAGAAAAAGAGGGAAGTAACCACAAGAACAAAGGCTACGAAATAGGTAATTTCTTTACCGACAAATCCATACAATAGCCCTCCAATAGCAGGACCTCCAACTGAGGCTATTTGCCAAAATGAACTATTCCAGGCAGCTCCGTTTGCATACAACTCTCGTTTCAGCAGTTGAGGCAATAATGCACTAATTGATGGGCCGGCAATTGCCCGAGCTACACCCGTTATAGATATGATAGCATAAAAAACGTATTGAGGATTTGATTCTGGAAGGAAGTCAAGATTAAATGAAAGAATAAAAAGTAGTAGGGCACAAAGCGCAAATAAAGCAACCGCCCCTGTGGCTAGTTTCCTTCTTTGGTATATGTCTGCCCAATGACCTGCAAAAAGAACCAGAGAAAGGAAGGGAATCGCTTCAGCTAAACCAATAATACCTAAAGCAAAAGGATCATGAGTTATTTGATACACCTGCCACCCAACGGCTACTGCTTGCATTTGTATTGCCAATGTCAGAAAGAACCTTGCGGTTAAAAAATTTCTGAATGCAGGAATCTTTAATGACGCAAATCCTTTTATTTCCTTATTTCGCATTCTGTTAATTCATCGGTAAAATTCAGTACTTAGATTCAATATTCAATCTATTTCTCATGAAAAAAATAATATTTCTTAGCCTACTATTCTCTAATTTAAACGCTCAGAAAGGAACTGATGCGGTTTTAAGTGTTTTAAATAAACAAGTAATTGCTTGGAATGAAGGCGATTTAGAAGGCTTTATGCAAGGTTATTGGAACAACGATAGTTTAAAGTTTATTAGTAAAAATGGAATTACATATGGCTGGAAACCTGTTCTTGAAAACTACAAAAGAACCTATTCAACAAGAGATAAAATGGGGCAACTTAGTTTTAATGCTCTTTCTATTATACTTTTATCTAACAAAAGTGCGTTTGTAACTGGAAACTGGAGAATTGATTATTCTGCGAATGAACCATTTGAAGGTTGGTTTAGTCTGCTCTTCATGAAAAAAGGTAAGACATGGGTGATTTTGGTAGACCATACTAGTTAATTACTTTTGGATTATTATTATTATTTTAATTGTAAAGAATTGAGAGTTTTCTTGATAAATACAAGTTAGCTTTGCAGCGATTTTTATTTAGTTAACAATTGGAGAATTCAATGTCAACCCAAAATTATAATTGTCAACTATTTAATTTTGGAAACTGATATGAATTCATGGCTGGATTTTGAGAATAAGTAATTGAAACAAACAGTGCTTTTGATCAAATATTCTAAGAAATATTCATTTTGCCACATTAAGCTAGAAGCATTAAATTTGTCATATTGAAATTTGTAGAGTTTGCAAATAGACCAAAAAAGAAAAGATAAAAATAGCAGCATAGAAAAGCGGTCTTCGTGGAAGCGATTTTTGAGGATATTAGTCATAACGACTCTTCTAGTTTTAACTCTTTTTATTTTATTGGTGCTTTTTATGCGAAGTCCTTGGGGACAAGATATAATAGTAAGCAAACTCACAAATTATGTTTCAAGCAAAACTCATTCTATTGTTTCTATAAAGAAACTCTTCATTACGTTTTCAGGGGATATTGATTTACAGGGTTTATATCTTGAGGATCAAAAGGGTGACACGCTCATTTATTCTGAAGAGTTACAGGTCGACATCCCACTATTACCAATTATTCTTGGAAATTCCATTTCGATTGATAATATAGAATGGACAGGGTTACAGGCTAATATTCTTCGTAGAGATTCAGTTGAAGGTTTTAATTATCAATTTTTAATTGATGCTTTTGGATCTGATTCTACAGATGTGCAAAATAGTTCGACAAATAGTGAATTGCCTGAAATTTCTATTGGTTTGATTAATCTTTCCAATTTCAAGATAAATTTTGAAGATGACGTAAGTGGCACCTTTGCTAATCTTAATTTGGGGGCTTTTAGTTTTGAAGGGAAAGACTTTGACTTGAATAAGTTGAAATTTCAGGTAGCCGAAATGTCTTTGGAAGACACCGAATTTAGCTATCTTCAAACCAAGCCAAGTATCACTTCTGACTCAACAGAAACAGCATTGCCATTTTTGGGGCTCGATAACTTAAAGCTTAAGAACGTTATTGTTCAATATGAATCATTGCCCGATAGCATTGATGCCAAATTGAATTTAGCTTATGTAGAATTGCAGATGCCTAAAGCTGATTTGGCAAATCAGGATGTTGAAATTGGCCAATTCGTTTTGAATAACTCGAGCATTACGGTGAAAGTAAATTCAAAGAATGATGCTCCGATAACAGAAATACCGGGCCAAGCCAAGCCTGATGATGTTATGTCATTTATCTGGCCAAATTGGAATATTGGTATTAAATCCATTGCACTTCAAAATAATCTATTGCACTATCAAGTTGGAGCGAAACCAAAGGAAATTAAAAGCTTTAATCCAAACTTTATTGTTTTAACAAATTTCAATTTTAAAGCAAAAGACATTGCGTTTACAAAAAATAAATCCGCAAAACTCCAGCTCGAAAAGTTTTCATTTTATGAAGGAAGTGGTTTAGCATTGAGTCAATTGACTTTTTCTTCTGCCCTAGACTCTACTCAATTTTCAGTGGAGAATCTGTTGATTAAAGCGGGAAATAGTATGATTAATACTGATTTCAAAGTACAGTTTGCCTCTATTCAAAGTATTATAGAGAAACCGGAAGACTTATTCATGACGCTTGATTTAAAGCAGTTTGTTTTAGATGTAAATGATGTTTTAAGAATTCAACCTGAACTAAGCCAAAACGAATACATTAAAAAGCTAGCAATTCACAAATTAACTGGACAAGCAAAAGCTGAGGGCACATTGACTAAGTTAAATCTGAACAACTTATTGATTAATTGGGGGCAAAATACTTCACTCAGAACAAATGGAGAATTTATGAACCTCGCAGAATTCAACAAATTCTTTGCGGACATTGATAATTTTACTTTTTACTCAACGAGGTCAGATTTGGGAAAGTTTGTTTCGGAAACGGATTTGGGAATTACGATTCCAGAGAGGGTCCTATTACAGACACAATTTAAAGGTAAGCTTGATGATTTTCAAACTAGAACCAAACTCAACATTCCAGAAGGTAAAATTAATGTTGAAGGACAGTTTAGGCAACATAACGGGCTTGCCTTCGCTGCAAAGCTAAATGTGATTGATTTTAATTTAGGAAAAATTATAAATAATCCCCAAATAGGAGTAATTACTTTTGGGTTAGATGCTTCTGGAGATGGACAAACGGTTAATGATTTGAATGCCAAGTTGACTTCTGACTTCTCAAAACTAGAATTTAGTGGATACGATTATTCAGCTCTTCAATTAGATGGAGAATTGAATGAAGGTAAAGGGGGCATTTCACTGAATTACATGGATAGAAATTTGGATTTAGTTGTTAATTCTAAAATTGAACTCGATTCGATTTCACCCAAAATTTCATTAGATTTTAACTTAGTGGGAGCCGATTTATATGCACTTGGACTAACTGAAGAACAAATCAAGGCTAAGCTACTACTGAATGCCAGTTTTGAAGGTAATTTCGATGAATTTAATTTTAATTTCCATGTTTCAGAAGGTCTTGCTGTTTTTGAGGAGAAACCCTATTCATTAGGCACGGTAGATTTAATTACAAGTGTAGCAAACGATAGCACTTCAGCAGATATCAAAAGTGATTTTCTTAATGGGAAGTTAAGAGCAAATGCTGGCATTGATAGAATATCCAGCGCCATTCTTCAGCAGTTAGAGAGCTATTTTACAGATTCTACAGTCGCATTCGATTCTATTGGCAATCCTGTCATGTTGCAAATGAACATGAAACTTTCAGAAACAAAATTGGTTACTGAATTTTTACTGCCGGAAATGATAACAATGGATACTCTTAGTTTGGAGGTGGATTTCAATCAGGCGAAGAATAAACTCACAGCTAATTTTAATCTTCCATATTTAGATTATGCTAAAAATACTTTAGATAGTTTGAAAATGGAGTTTAATTTAACAGAAAAGGAAGCTAAATTCAAATTTGGTTTTAATGAGCTCAATGCACAACCACTTGTTATGGAGCGAACTTTTTTTGATGGTGATATAAAAGATGGAGTTTTAAATCTTAATTTCAATGCTTTCGATGGTTCAAAAGAAATATATGTTGTACGAACTGAAATCTCAGGTAAAAGTTCAAACTTAACAGTACGTCTTAATCCTGAAAAACTTCTTTTACAAGGTGAATCATGGTCAATCCCTGCAGACAATAAAATCAATATTAAAGCTCAATATATTGATGCACAAAATTTTGTATTAAGTAGAAATAATCAAAGTATCAGCATTGCAAATAACTTAATGCAAACTACAGAAGCTAATATTGGTATCGGATTTGCAAACTTTAAACTTGCAAACCTATTAGCAATTTTTAATAAAGATGACTTATTAGCCTCAGGTGATTTACAAGGCAATATTGTTTTCGGTAATGGTCCAGGTAATTTCGGATTGAATTCTGATTTCAGCATCGATAATTTAACCGCCTTGAAAGCTTCTCTGGGTAGGTTATCATTAAATGCCAAATCTGTTAACAGTGATGACTATAATCTTAATATCCTACTTAAAGGAAGCGATATAGACCTTGCAATAAGAGGCGATTATTTCAGGCAAAATGTAGGCTCTGAGTTAGATTTTACTTTTAAATTAAATAAAATTGGAATGAGAACTATTTCCACCCTTTCAGGTGAAAGCTTAACTGATGCTTCAGGAAATATTTCTGGTGAATTAGCTATTCAAGGCAGTATGACTTCTTCAAAATACCAAGGTTACTTGCAATTTAATGAGGCGCTTTTCAATATTAGCCAATTAAATTCTAAATTTCATTTGTTTGACGATAAAATAGAAATAGATAATTCAATCATAACGTTGAAAGACTTTTCAATTGCGGATGACAGGAGTAATAAATTTACTTTAAATGGTTACATATCAACAGAGAATATTTCCGACCCTGAATTTGATTTGAGCTTATACGGAAAAAATTTCCAAGCATTGAATTCAACAAAAGAAGACAATGATTTATTTTATGGGAGTGTGAATTTTGATGTAGACGGAACGATAAAAGGAAAAATGAGTTTTCCATTAGTAGATTTAAACATTGGCATTAATGAAAGTACAAACTTTACTTATGTTATTCCTGAATCACAAGCCGAATTGGAAA
>JBBEBC010000056.1:0-5644 GCA_040882555.1 Bacteroidia bacterium | reverse complement strand
TTAAATAAAGAGATAATAATTTATACTTTATTAATCGAATTAAAATTTTTTGCTTAATAAATAGGAATACCATCATTAGTTAAAACACTTGCTAATTAATCAGGATATTTAAAAATAAAAACAATAGTTTGAATAATAATTAAGCTATATTTATGTTGAAGCAACTATCAAGCTTAACAATGAGAAATATTAGCTATTTTCAATTTATTTCAGTTTTCAATCTACTCTTCTTGTTTTCTTGCGATACTTCTTCTGTAAATGAAGATAAAAAGAATGAATCAATAGCTTCATATGACACTGTGCCTGCGGTTGAGAAGAGTTTAGATAAATCATTAGAAATCATAGTAGATACTTTACCTTTAATATCATACAGTATCTTGCAAATGAATGATTCAGTCATTCATCAACTACCACAACAATTCCCTGATTCTCAATTAAGCATAATTTGTGCAATAAACAGGATTGATCCTGACCGATTGCATAGAGCCGACAGTTTAATGATTCCAGATTCTATTTATTTTGATTTAAACAATTATTCACCCTACCCTCAAAAAATAACAATAGCCGATTCTGTTGACAAGCTTATTCTCATTTCCTACCGATATCAAGCTTTTGCATTATATACAAAAGGAAAATTAGAAAAATGGGGACCCGTTAGTATGGGAGCTAAAAATACGAAAACACCGACTGGACTATTCCATACGAACTGGAAATCAAAAAGTCAAATAAGTACTGATAACTCAAGCTGGATCTTACCTTGGTATTTTAATCTTGTAAATAACACAGGAGTTTCACTTCACCAATTTGAACTTCCCGGTTTTCCTGCATCTCATTCGTGCGTTAGGTTAAGATTATCAGATGCAGAGTATATTTATTACTTCGCAGAACAATGGAAGCTTGATGAAAAAGGTTGGAAAATTCTCGTTGAAGGAACACCAGTGATTATCTTCGGCGAATATCCATTTGGAAAACAGAGACCTTGGTTTGAAGCTGCGATAAGTCAATCGGGAGAATTGTTATCAGCCGATACTTTGTCGGATGTAATTCGCAACCATTTACCTCAAATTATCGAGGAGCAGAAAGTCAGGAAACAGTTTTTCCGGAAATTAGAGAAGGACAGTGTTATATGATATTAGTAGAGAATACAAACTAAGAAACTCAATAAGAAAGTCTTTCAAAGAAAAAAGACCATCATTAGTAATGACAGTCTTTTTAGTAGCGGGGACGGGAATTGAACCCGTGACCTCAGGGTTATGAATCCTGCGCTCTAACCATCTGAGCTACCCCGCCAATTGGGGGTGCAAATATAATCTAAATGGTATTTGACGCAAGAGCAATTTTAAATTTCCTATCCTGAGCAAAATTCGCAGTCATCTTCTTCAGGAGCTGAGAGTTTTATGTTGACTAAAGCAACTTGCTCAGCAGTTAAACTATCTAGTGGGGTGTCTGCAGGAACAGATCCAATCACATTTAACATCTGTTTGTAACGAATCTGACCGGATGATACCATCGTTTTTAGCTGATCTTCAAATGTGTTAAGTAAGGTCTCTGTCATAGATTTTTTATTTCAATATCTGAAAGCATACAATGCGTAATGAATAAAAAACGAATCAGATATTAACCGATTTATTCACTATCGGCTCTTCATATTTTCAAACAATTGAATTCTATACCTTTGCGCAACATGTTTAAATTGAAGTATCCTAAAGTTTTTCTTCTTACTGTAGCAGTACTTTGCCTAAGTTTACTTGCTATCATACTGACATTCAGCAAAGAGGAAAGTTTTATGATGCTCCAGGCTTCACATAGCGCAACTTCCGACGGATTGATGAGCATAATCACTGAGATCGCTAATGGACTCTTCGTATTTGTGTTATGCGTGGTATTGCTTGTTGGAAAAAATCTCCGACTAGCTATCATACTTTTTACAGGTTTTGCTGTAAGTGGTATTGCAGTCCAAACGCTGAAAAATACTGTTTATAAATCAGAACCAAGACCGGTTCAATGGTTTAAGGATCAAAAGATTGACCTCGAAGTCCCTCCGAATCTCAAACCACATGCTTACAAAAGTTTTCCTTCGGGGCATTCCACCTCAGCAGCAATCCTTTTCACTTTTTTCGCATTTAGAGCAAGGAAAAACTCTTTTCAGATGTTACTTGCGCTTATGCTTTTTTTTGTAGCCTATTCGAGAATCTACCTCTTTCAACATTTCCCCAAAGATGTCTTTGCAGGTATTTCCCTAGGATTGCTAACACAAATTAGTGTAGAGATATTCTATGCGAATAGGTTGAAGAAAGGTAAGTTCCTAAAACAAGAATTGAATCCATGAGTAAATTGAGGAATCAGTACCGAATTATCCTTTTGTTAATTGGAGCTGTATTGTATTTACCATTTTTAGGGCAGGCGCCGCTATTTGATTGGGATGAAATAAATTTCGCAGAATCAGCTAGAGAAATGTTGTTGACAGGCGATTATTTCAGAGTTCAGATTAATTTCCAGCCTTTTTGGGAAAAGCCTCCTTTATTTTTCTGGCTTCAAGCTGCTAGTATGAAGGCTTTTGGAGTAAACGAATATGCAGCTCGTTTCCCAAATGCCATTTTTGGAATCATTAACCTCCTAATGTTATTTGAGATCGGTCGAAAAATGCGTTCTGAGCGCTTTGGTTTTATCATGGCGATTCTCATGGGCGGAAGCTTTCTTCCTCATGTATACTTCAAGTCTGGTATTATAGACCCCGTTTTTAACACCTTCATTTTTGCAGGAATCTGGTTTATTTCGAATGCCGTGCGTTTTTACGGACAGAGTTCTTCAATAAAATATTCTATACTAGCAGGAATAAGTATCGGTTTAGCTATTCTCACGAAAGGACCAGTTGCACTTTTAATTGCCTTGCTCACCTGCTTTATTTTCTGGGCTGTTAAGCGATTTCAACCTATTGCTAGCTTAAAAAACATTGGTCTTACAGCGCTGAGTATATTTTTAATTTCCTCTCTATGGTTTGGCGCTGAAACATTAAAGAATGGGCCTTGGTTTCTTGAAGAGTTCATAAGTTATCAAATCAGACTTTTTTCTACCCCCGACGCTGGGCATAAACAACCAATCTATTATCACTTTTTAATTGTCTTATTAGGCTGTTTTCCAATGAGCCTTCTCGCGTTAAAAGCATTGTTTAGAAGACCCCAATTCAGAGTAGAAGATGCTGACTTTCTGCTTTGGATGAAAATTCTTTTTTGGGTTGTGATGATCTTATTTTCCATAGTCACAACGAAGATCATTCATTATTCCTCATTAGCTTATTTGCCCTTAAGTGCTATTGCAGCGATGAGTGTGGAGGAGTATTTAAGAGGAAGGCAAAAATGGACTCGATTACAAGCCTCACTCCTACTTATACCGGGAATTGTTATTGGGCTTGCTATGCTAATACTGCCATATATTGGGATGAATAAAGAAGTAATTCTTGCTTTACTGAAGGATGAGTTTGCGGCTGGTAATTTAGAAGCTATTGTAGATTGGTCATATGTTGACTATCTGCCTGGAATAATTTGGATTTCGAGTCTTGTTGCTGGTTTAACCTATCTATCAAAAGGCAATTATAGGACTACCATTAGCTTACTTGTTGGAGGATGTATTGTGTCAACTAGCTTGTTTCTTATGCGATTCCCATCAAGAATTGCTGCCTTTACTCAACAAGCTAGCGTTGACTTCTACAAACAACACGAAGGTGAAGACATTTACATAGAAACGCTAGGATTCAAGAGCTATGCGCAATATTTCTATTTCAAAAAGCAAGGACTTTCAACTGAAGAAATTAAAAATAATAAAGCTAAAGACGGCTTATATCATATAGATGCATTGAGAGATTGGCTTATGACAGGAAATATTGATAAGCCAGTATATTTTGTAACAAAGAATATTCATGCCGACACTTATCTAAATATGGATGATATTGAGTTTGTTGACGAGAAAAACGGCTTTGTTTTTCTAAGGAGGAACGTTCCTGTTAAGTAAGATATGTTTATTCTGGGAATTATAACTTTCGTAGAATGCGCTTGTCGAAGAAATAACTCAGTGTTTTTAGCCCTTACGGGCGATATCAAATTAAAAATGTTCAGGTAGTTTTAGTATAAATCGGACAATAATCGAATGTATTAAAGCTCTTACTATCTTTGCAGCCACTTATAAGAGCAATGATTTACATCACACGCAAAGAGCATTTTAATGCTGCCCATAAATTAGCACGACCAGAATGGTCAGAAGCAAAGAACATAGAGGTTTTCGGGAAATGCGCTAACGTTAATTGGCATGGTCATAATTTCAATCTGCACGTAACAGTTAAAGGAGAACCGAATGAATTAACAGGCTTTGTAATTGATCTCAAAATTCTAAGTGGCTTAATAAAAGACCTTGTTGTGGAAAAGCTAGATCATAAAAATCTAAATCTGGATGTAGATTTCATGAAAGGGATCATGCCATCGACAGAAAACTTAGCCATTAAAATATGGGAACAATTGTTTCAAGCGATTGCAAACAATGGATGCGAACTACACGCAATCAAACTATTTGAAACCGAGAACAATTACGTAGAATACCACGGTTAAAAGAAAGACTATGATAGAAGAAGGGGATGATATTTTTGACGAGGGCTACAAAAAGATAGACCGATACAATACAGAGAAGATCGGTGAAATGGCAGAACATTATGCTGATATATTAGAAAAACTTGGCGAAGATTCTCAGAGAGAAGGCTTATTAAAAACTCCTGAAAGAGTAGCTAAAGCGATGCAGTTTTTAACTCATGGATATGATCTTGATCCAGCAGAGATAATAAAATCTGCCATGTTCTCTGAAGAATACAGTCAAATGGTTATTGTTAAAGATATTGAGTTGTATAGCCTTTGCGAACATCATCTACTTCCATTTTTCGGAAAGGCTCATGTTGCCTATATCCCAAATGGAAAAATTGTGGGTTTAAGCAAAATCCCGAGAGTTGTTGATGCATTTGCAAGACGACTTCAGGTTCAGGAAAGGTTGACTAATCAGATTAGAGATTGCATAGAAAGTACTTTACAACCTCAGGGCGTTGCAGTTGTAATTGAAGCTTCTCACCTATGCATGCAAATGAGAGGAATACAAAAGCAAAATTCGGTCACTACTACCTCGGCATTCACGGGTGAATTTATGAGAGAAAAAACAAGAGCCGAATTCATAAATCTCATCGCAGCTAAGCTTCATTAAAAAAAATCCCCCGAATTCTGTGTCACAGAATCGGGGAATTTTACTCCAATTGGTAAGCTTCAACTATTTAAATAAAAATAAACATAATAAATAAATAATAATAAATGTATAATTATTGTTCTTAAAACCAACATATCAAAAGTGACATCTTTTTAGGTAATTAACAAGTGTACAAAAGTTCAATATTCAAGGTAACTTAAGTACAGTATATGTTTACAGATTTCAAGCTTTGGTTAAAAATATCAACTAGATATTAACAATTCTAGAAACAATATATCAAAGTTTCAATTCCAAAAGGCCTGTCTTTATTGCAAACAAGGTTAAACCGACAGAATTTTTACATTTAGCTTTGTCAAGCAAACTCGACTTATACTTTTTAACCATTGAAAGGCTAATACTCAAATCTTCA
>JBBEBC010000055.1:12064-34709 GCA_040882555.1 Bacteroidia bacterium | reverse complement strand
CACCTGTTGATTGACTGCCTTGTTGAAGTAACTCTTGATGGTTTAATGGTACTTGGTGGACTGTTATGCTAGGGTTGTATGCTGGAATGCCAGGATCTCCCAAGTTTTCATTGTTGTAATAGCGATATAGGATTTGTCCGTTTATCGAAGTATTGTTCAGATTAAAAACTTGTGGCGCACCACCTACTTGATTTACAGGAATTACTGCTCCGCCAGTGGCAATCGTATCGGCAGATTGATAGGTAAATGTGCATACTTCACTCCTTCCTTGGTTTAGCACAGTAATGTTATTAGATAAATCGCGTGCTCGAACGCACCAAGCATACTTCTGACCTTTTTGCAGTGGGATATCGTAAGGTTTGTAGGAGTAAGCCGCAGAAACATTGTTAGGAATTAGGATTGGATTACCCACATTTGACGCAATTGCTAACCACATTGCATCTTCAGGGATTTGATTTTCTGCAAGTTTCAGGATGTACAAGTCGTACATAAAGAATGAACCATTGACAAAAACAGGTGTCCAAGTGAAAATAGGGTATGGGTTTTCGATGACTGTCTCGCAAAGCGGGTTAAGAAGAAATGGCGGAACAGGATATGCAATTTGTATCGTGGTGCAGCCTGAAGGGCTCTCGGGTGAAAGAGGAATATTGGTTATATAATCGACTGCGCGCACACAAATCGTATACGTGCCTTCGGGAAGTACTCCTGAAACTGCAATTGTCTGCTTTTGTTGGCTATTTAGGTTGGATGTAGTGTTTTGCTGATCGAGAAAATTGCGTGATGGCGATGACGCAGTTACGGTAAATGATTGAAATGGACCAAGGATTATAGGCGCTGCAGGAGAATAATCTGGATTGGTAAATAGAAAGAGTCCATTATCATCGCCAGTGATAGTGCCAATTAGCTTCACCTGCTGAGTATTAGCTGTATTATTTGTTAGCTGAAGGATATTCTGACCTCCGAAAGTTGCATAATCAGCAATGTAGGGACTATACGGAGTCGTATATGCAAGATTAACCGATACAAGATTTTGTCCTGACATTGCGACTGAGGCGCAAATAAATATGAATAATAATAGAATTCTTTTCATGTCTAGAAATTGTATGACACTGATATTGTAGCGAATAACTCCTTGAAAGCTGGGGCTGCAAGGATATTATTGCTTACATTATTTACGTTTTGAATATTGAGTGATAAGGATGGCCACTTAGGGATATTGCCTGTGAATGAAATCAGCTGAGTTGTTGTATGCCCGTTTTGATTGCCATTAAATGAATTTGCAAAATAACCAGCAACATAATTTACGCTGTACTTGCCTTTTCCAAAAACTTTTCCTGTATTGATTGTCGCTCCGCGCGATATAAATTCACCTAAGAAAGTCCGGCTAATTATGGCTGTTGGAGTAATTCCAGCACTAAATAATGTCGGCGTATGTTGCCAAGTGTAATTGAAATTACCCGTATAGTTAGTTGTTGCTGCCGAAGCAGCGAATGAAGCACCCAGATTATTGAGTGCGTTATAGCCAATTGCCACATGCATGCTGTGGGTCGATTTTGTGCGCTGAATCATTAATCTAGGCATTACAGTAATACTATTGTTGATTTGGTTGATACGACTCGTATCCGTTATGCTCTTAGTTAAAGGACTTTGGGTTATTCCAAAATTGGAATAAACGATATTCAAGCCCCATTTTGCTGATGGGTTGAAGTTGATATTTAATGAGCCAATATTTCTATAAGATGTCCTTAATCGTTGCTTTTGAAGGTTGTCGTTTTGTCGACCGAAGCTTGCGTTAGTGACCAATTTGCCTTTAAAAAGTTTCAGGTTGATACCTCCGGTGAATTGCTGCAAGTCTGTTTGAAAAAAGTAGGCTCCAAGTGAAGTATAGTCAAGTTCAATACGTTTGTAAGTGAATGAGGGCGATAAGATTTTATGATTGAATCGAATGCTCGTTTCACCGGCAATTCTAATCTGAGTAGAAATTCTAGGGAGTAGAATTTTCTGAGCCAAATTTTTCAGTTTCTCTTCCTCGATAACTAAACTATCCGCTAAGGTGTTTTGTGTGAAAGCACTGATTCCCCAATCATTTTTCAAGGTAATTTTTTTGCCAAAATTCAGCACCGAGTTAATTCCGAAAACTACGTTTTCGCGGGGTTTAACATTCCAATCGGCTTGAACAAAATCTTTAGGAGCTAAATCATATCCTTTGAACCAGATAAGGTCAAAAAACCTGTCTTTCTTACCAAATCCGATTTTTACTGTATAACCATTTCTTTTAAAAGCCGGCGTTTCTGTTTCATTTAAAAAGGTTGAAGGGTCATTGATATTGCCAAAAGGATTTACCTGTCGTCTTAATCGGCCATACATCCCGCCAAGGCGCAACCACTTAAACTGCAAATCTGCACCAACACCCGTAAAACGCTGCCCCGCCAAAGTATAATTTGACATGCGAAGACTACTCGTGCCTAAAAATATTGTTCCGTACTTAAATCGTGGTGCAATACCAAACTGGTTAAATGGCTGCTGGTATGAAAAAACTTGGTTTGAATAAATCACCGAGAAAGGCATGGTGACACCTTTAATATCTAAAGCTGGTGCGCCACTAATAGAATACATGAATGGTTGTTGACGAGGAGTTCCTCCCCAATTATGATAGAATTGCCCGGACAATGTCAAGCCTGCCGACATAGAAAGCCATTTCTTACGATTGACATCCGAAGAATCCTGCGCAGCAGCAAACACGCTTGAAAAACAATAAAGAAGAAAAAAAGGCAATAAGCTAAGCTTCATGAAAAGCACGATTTACGTGTATTCAGTAAAATTAACTACATGTGTTTGTTTCTAAAATCCCACAAAAAGGTGATGCCCTTATTGGGGTTCAGGAGGGTGGATTCAACAAAAAAACCGTATTCGAAAATAACTCGAATACGGTTTCTTAATTCCTGATTATGTGCGATTAATGCGCAACAACTAGCTTTATGCTGTTTACAGATTTATTACCAAGGATATTTACTGAATAAAGGCCGTTAGCAAATTCAGAAGTACCAATGTTTTGTGTTGTTGCTGTTGCTTTTTGTGAATACTTAAGCTTACCTGTGCCATCAAAAATTTGAATCAAATCTCCCACATTCAATCCATCAAGACTTGTTGTACCGTTAGATGGATTCGGATACACTTTTATGCCTTTTGAATTTGCTGAAGTTAGAGGCGTTGAATTAATTATGGTTGATTGTATAAGGTAATTCATATATGTTTCAACTGATCCTTTCCCTGTGTCAAAGGAGCCAATAATAGCAATAAACCCTCCGAATGCAGGGTCAACAAAAACATAGCTGATATCCGAATATGGTTCAGACGTATTCTGAAATTCCCAGTTTCCATTTATTAAATGAAAAACAGAGTCTAAATAGGTATAGGTTTTCACTAACAAAAGAGCGTTGTAAGAGTTTCCTTCTATGTTAAGGGTTCCCCAACCAAGGACTTCGTTTTGCTCTTCATTACTGTAAACAGTTCTCACGGAATCTACCCCCTCAAAGCCTAAGAAATAAGTAAAGGAATTGGATGAACTAATTACATATTCTGAACCATATTCTAATGGTAATTGAAGAAACACTTCAGCTTCCTCATTAATTTGAATCTCAGGCTCAAAATCGCTTGAGTAAGCCAAGAATGCGAACTGACTTGGAGTTACCCCTATAAAATCATATGAAAACTCGGAACTTGAAGCATATGTATTTCTTATAACAAGATTGCATCCTGGAACTGTTTCTGCGCCAGATATATTAGCAGGGTTTAAATAGTCTAGAGTAATTGTGTCGGCATCGACATCATTTGTAGGGTTTAGTTGCCATGTTTGATTTTCACCACTTGAAAATGTGAGTGGGGCGCCGGGTGCACTTGAATATAAGGATCGGAATGTTGCTGATGAGCCAAATACAGGAACATCATTAGATGTAAATATTGGTTGAGCCATTAAAGCAGTGCTTGAAGCAATAAGTATGGCGTTGAGTAAAGTTATTTTCATTTAGCATAGGTTTAGGAGCCGATAAAAGTATGCGTTGTTTTGCTATTTCTTGATATAAACTAAAAAAGGAGGAAGAATTTCCTCTTCCTCCTTTTGGATAAATTACAAATTATTGAAATTAATGCATTACACTTAATTAGGCGCAAATCAGAGTTTGCCTAACTTAGCCATCCCAAAATCATCACATTATTATGTCTTCTTCAAAAAATTCTGTTCTGGTAATCGGAGCATCAGGCCAAATTGGGACTGAACTAGTAAGCCGATTATCTGAAATTCATGGTAATTCATCTGTTGTTGCCACAGATTTAAAACCACCTACCGAGGAAATGAATTGTCCCTTTGAAGAACTGAATGTATTAGATACTGAACGTTTATCAGAGATTTTCTCAAAATATAAGATTTCAGAAGTTTATCTATTGGCCGCAATGCTATCCGCCACCGGCGAAAAGCACCCAATGAAAGCCTGGGACCTCAACATGAATGGTCTCTTTAACCTCTTGGAAGCTGCAAAAGAAAAGCGATTTAGTAAATTATATTGGCCAAGCTCAATTGCTGTATTTGGACCATCTACACCAAAAGAAAACACACCTCAAAAAACCATCACCGAACCAAGCACTGTCTACGGTATCTCTAAACTTGCCGGGGAAAGATGGTGCGAGTATTACCATTTAAAATATGGTGTTGATGTTCGATCTCTTAGATACCCTGGTTTAATTGGCTGGAAGTCATCACCCGGAGGGGGAACAACAGATTATGCTGTTCATATTTTTCATGAGGCTCTTCAAAAAGGAGAATATACAAGTTTTCTTTCTGCAAAGACAAGTCTGCCTATGATGTATATGAGCGATGGAATTGAAGCTACCGTTAAAATAATGCATGCTGAAAGCGAATCCATTAAAGTCCGATCATCTTACAACCTTAGCGGAATGAGCTTTTCTCCTGATGAGATAGCACAGGAAATAAAAAAACATATTCCTGAATTTAAGATGGATTATGCACCTGATTTCAGACAAGAAATTGCAGACTCCTGGCCTTCTAGTATTGATGATTCAGAAGCACGAAAAGATTGGAATTGGAAGCCCTCTTATGATCTTTCTGGTATGACTGAAGACATGCTTACTAATCTAAAAAGATTAAACAGTACTGCTGCTTTATAAGTAAAACCTGTTCTCTGAAACTCTTGTTTGTGCAAACCAAAAAGCCAAGGTAAATTCGCGGCTCTCATTAATATAACATGGCTGAGCAAGAATTACATATTTACAATACTTTAACAAGGACTAAAGAAGTTTTTAAACCCATAAACCCTCCACACGTTGGCTTGTATGTTTGTGGCCCAACAGTTTATGGTGAGGCGCACCTTGGGCATGCGAGACCCTATGTAACCTTTGATGTATTGTACAGATACCTTAGTAACCTCGGTTACAAAGTGCGGTATGTTAGAAATATTACTGATGTAGGTCACCTTGAAAATGATGCAGACGAGGGAGAAGATAAAATTGCAAAAAAAGCCAGGCTTGAGCAATTAGAACCAATGGAAGTTGTGGAGTTATACACCAATAGCTTTCATGAATCTATGAGAATGCTCAATAATATTCCTCCTGGAATTGAACCGAGGGCTTCAGGGCATATTCCTGAACAAATTGAAATGGTTCAGAAGATCATTGATAATGGTTTCGCCTATGTATCAAATGGCTCCGTTTATTTTGATGTAATCAGCTATAGTAAAAGTAACGACTACGGAAAATTGAGTGGGCGTATCATAGAAGATTTAATTGCAGGAGCAGGTAATGAAAGGCGAGAATTAGAAGGCCAAGACGAGAAAAGAAATCCTGCCGATTTTGCTCTTTGGAAAAAGGCAGCACCTTATCATATTATGAGATGGACCTCTCCTTGGAGCGAAGGTTTTCCAGGTTGGCATATCGAATGCTCAGCAATGAGTAGTAAATATCTGGGCGAAACTTTTGATATCCACGGTGGTGGGATGGATTTGGTTTTCCCTCATCATGAATCAGAAATTGCTCAATCAAAGGGAAGTTGCGGTAAAGCTCCAGTGAAATACTGGATGCATAACAATATGATTACCATCAATGGAAGAAAGATGGGGAAATCACTTGGGAACTTCATCACCTTAAAAGAGTTTTTCACAGGAAACAGTGAATTGCTTGAACAGGCTTACAGCCCGATGACTATTCGCTTTTTCATCCTTCAGGCACATTATAGAAGCACTCTTGATTTCTCTAACGAAGCTTTAAGAGCTGCTGAAAAAGCTTTCAAGAGAATTATAAATGGCTTAAGAGCTCTTAGAACCATCGAAAAACCTGATGTTGCTAGTGAAGTTAATACAGAGCTTAAAACTCGGATCAATGAAGCATGTCAGCAAGCTTATGATGGAATGAATGATGATATGAATACTGCTGTTTCACTAGCCGCTTTATTCGATCTTCTGAAAATCATTAACTCTATCAAGGGTGGGCAAATTAGCCTAGATACTATTGATGCTGAAAGCTGGGAAAAACTTCGTTCAACCTATGAACTTTTCGTCACGGAAATATTTGGATTGAAAGAGGAGCCAGGAAAAACAGGAGACTTGATGAATAATTTAATGGAGATTATCGTTAGAGACTATTCTGATGCAAAATCCCGAAAAGATTATGAAACAGTCGACAGGATTCGTGCTCAGGTGAAAAAAGAAGGAGTAATTATTAAAGATTCAAAAACAGGGGTTTCCTGGGATTATGAAGAATAAACTTTTAATAGGAGGGTTATTTAGTGTTTTCATGTTTTCTGCTTGCGGCCCTTCGGGTGATGATAAAAGTCAGCCAGAAGTCAAAACGCCTGAGCCGGTGGTTAAGCTGGTTAACCCAAACAGACCTGCGTTTAATGCTGATACTGCATATAAAATCACTGCTAGTCAAGTTGCTTTTGGACCACGGGTGCCTAATACCGAAGCACATCGTAAGTGCGCAAACTATCTCATAGAAAAACTTAAAGAATACGGTGCAGAGGTAATTGAACAAAGAACTAAAGTAACAGCTTATACAGGTGAAGTTTTAGATATTGTAAATATCGTTGGTCGAATACAGCCTGAACTTAAGAAAAGAATTATGCTTTGCGGACATTGGGATACTAGGCCGCAATCTGATCAGGATGAATATAATCCGAAAGCAAGGTTCGATGGCGCAGTAGATGGTGCCGCTTCCGCGGGAATACTTCTTGAGATTGCCCGACAAATGAAAAGCAAACCTGCAGATGTAGGTGTTGACATAGTACTTTTTGATGCCGAAGACTTTGGAAACCCTAGTATGGCTAATACTTATTGCCTTGGATCCCAATACTTTGCAACACATCCTCCTGTAAAAGACTTTAATCCCAGCTATGGGATATTATTGGATATGGTAGCAGCCTCTGGAGCACAATTTCATAGAGAAGCTTATTCTATGCAGTACGCACCTACAGTAATGACAAGAGTTTGGTCGATCGCTGCGGAATTGGGGCACGGTAATTATTTTCGTAATGAATTGAGCGGTGCAATTACAGACGATCACTTTTACATAAATACCATGATGAATATTCCAACCATAGACATTATTCATCATGACCCAAATACAAGAACTGGTTTTGGATCTTATTGGCACACCCAAGACGATAACATGCAAGCTGTGGATAAGACAACATTACAAGTTGTTGGCGAAACTTTGATCGCTGTGATTTACAGTGAATAAAGGTGGTGTGTTGATTTGAAAATAGTGCTGATTCACTATGTGGTCAGAAGGAAAAACGAATGATTTTAGTATTACTAAGCAAATTCTAATTCCATGAACTTCCTATGCTACAAATTAGAGATTCCATATAGATTTATTGAACTGAAATAAAAAATGTTGTTGGGGATAGGTTTGAAACCTCATGGCATGAATTTTTCTGCTTTGTGGTTAACATCAAAAATCAGGTATTCGATTTAGTCATATCCTGATGATGTATATTTTCTTTATCAACTCTTGTAATTAAAACCGTTTTCAGAATACTCATTTTTATAATGTTAAACAAAAACTGGTGTATTTCCATTTTTTAATAAATCTAAATACCTATGAAAAAAAGTTTATTTGTTTCAGCCTTAGCAATCACTTTTGCTCTAGTTGCATCCTCCTGTTCACGAATTATTCAAGGAGAAGTAGGAGTTAAAAGAAAATTAGGTCGGGTAAGCACCCGAATCGTCACTCCAGGACTGGCGGTTTTTAATCCTTTTACAACCAAAGTAATCAAGGTGCCGACTAGGACAGTAAATTTAGAGATATCTACCACCTTGCCTTCAAAAGAAGGATTAACTATTAAATCTGAAATTTCGATACTATATAAAATTGAAGCGAAAAATGCTGTTTCAGTTCTAGAAAATATAGGTCTTAATTATGAGGATGTTATAATACTTCCCGTTTTCAGAAGTGCCTCTGCTGATGTTTGTGCAAGATTCATGGCAAAAGATATGCATAGTGCCGAACGCTCAAAAATTGAAAAAGCAATCAAAGAGCAAATGATGGTAACTCTCGAAAATAGAGGGTTTGTTATTGAAGCTGTTCTGATGAAAAATATCACATTGCCATCAGGTTTATCGAATGCAATTGAAGAAAAGCTTAACGCCGAACAAGAAGCTCAAAGGATGGAGTTTGTCCTTCAAAGAGAAACAAAAGATGCTCAAAGAAAGGTGATTGAGGCTGAAGGAAAAAAGCAAATCATTGTTATTGATGCGGAAGGAAAAAAATTAGCAGATATCATAAAAGCGGAAGGCGAGAAATCAGCTAGGGTTATTGAAGCTCAGGGTATGAAGGAGGCAAACGAACTAATCAATTCTAGTTTAACTCCAACAGTTTTGAAGTACAAATCAATAGAAGCTTTTAAGGATGTGAGCACTTCAAATAATGCTAAAGTTATTATTACAGATGGCAAAACACCTTTGCTAGGAATTCCTGACTAATAAAAAATTAGTCGCTTTTGAATAGTTGGGTGTGGTGACGCTTTTAATTTTTAGCTTGTTTCGAAACCTAGATAAATTCCTTCTTTGTCTAAAGAGATCTTATATCAGGCTAAGACTTTCAGTTAAGTATTAGTTAGTTCAAAGTTAGCTTGATGACTTCGTATTTTGCAATTAAACTAATAAAAAAAGGCGCTTTAGATAAATCTAAAGCGCCTTTCTATTTATAATCTATTGATTAAGGGAATACTCCTAACGTATTATAAGAAAGAGCTATTTTCTTAATTGCAACAACGAATGCAGCAGTCCTTAAATCAGGTATTCCTGGAGTATTAATAAATTCACTGCGTACGTCATGATAAGCCGAGATCATAGTTTCTTCAAGACCTGAATAAACTAAATCCTTTTCATCTGCCCCGCGCTCTACAAGAGCCTTTTGTACATCGGAAGCAGCTTTACCAGTTAGCTCTTCTACCACAGATATCATGTTCTTACTTGCAGATTCATCATAACGCTTTCCTAATCTCCCAAAACGTACATGGCTAATGTTTTTAAGCCACTCGAAATAAGATACTGTTACACCTCCTGCATTCAAATAAATATCAGGAATAATGTAAACACCCTTCTTTATAAGTACTTCTTCAGCTTCAGGAGTAACAGGCCCATTTGCAGCTTCAGCAATTATTTTACACTTAATTCTTTCGCAGTTATCCTTATTGATTTGGTTTTCAAGTGCCGCCGGAACTAGAACATCACATTCTATTTCAAGTGCTCCATATTTGTCATAATCTTGCGCCAATGGGTAACCTTTGATGCTTCCTGTTTTATTACGATGCGCCTCAACAGCAAAAGGATCAATACCTTCTGGATTGAAAAGGGCTCCATCCCACTCTGATATGGCAATAACTTTTCCGCCTCCTTCGTAGATAAATTTAGCTGAGTGAAAACCAACATTACCAAAACCTTGAATAACGAAAGTTTTACCAGCAATACCAGTTGTTAAACCCCACTTTGCACAATCTTCCTCAATATTAAGAGCTTCACGGATTCCGTAATAAACTCCTAGGCCTGTTGCTTCTTTTCTACCTCTGATACCACCTTGAGATATTGGTTTTCCAGTAACGCATGCTAATGCATTCATTTCTCCTGGGTAAAAAGTAGCATAAGTATCAGCAATCCACGCCATTTCACGCTCACTTGAACCATAATCTGGCGCAGGAACGTCAATACCTGGACCAATGAAATTTTTCTTAATTAGTTCTGATGTGTAACGTCTCGTTATCCTTTCCATCTCCTCGGGGGAAGTTTTGCGAGGGCTAATTTTAATTCCTCCTTTGGCTCCACCAAAGGGAACATCAACAATAGCACATTTGTAAGTCATAAGAGCAGCTAGTGCCATTACTTCATCCTGATTAACAGCTGTGCTGAAGCGAATTCCTCCTTTAGTTGGAAGTTTGTGGTGAGAATGCTCTACTCGATAGGCCTCAATAACCTGAAAATCATTGCCTACCTTTATTGGAAACCTCATCCGGTAAACACTATTGCAGTATTTAATCTGCTCTAGCAATCCTTCAGAAATATCTACAAATTTTGCAGCTCGATTAAAGTATTTAAGGACGTCTTCGAAAAATTCGCCTTCTCTTTTTTCCGTAATGTCGGACATAAAAGTTGTTTTAATTGGGTTTGACAGGGATTTTAATGAATCAAACGTACATAATTTTTTACGTACCAACCATAAAATTCACTTTGAAATAATGTCCTATTTATCAAACCATTATATGAAAAACAACCATATTCAATAAAATAAGGGCTTGCGGAAATGTCAATATTCTATCAACTTTTAAGGAAATCTATGTTTGCGGAACAAAAAGAGCTTTCAATTCGGTTGCAGAGTCAGGGGTAATTTTACCAGCCAAAATGAGACTTAATTGTCTTCTTCTTAATGCACCTTCAAAACGTTTCTTTTCTTCTTCCGTTTCTGGTATTAACTCTGGAATTGCAATGGGATTGCCTAATTGATCAACTGCTACAAAAGTAAAAATAGCCTCATTGTGTTTTACTCTTTCTCCCGTTGTATGATTTTCAACCCATACATCAATATATACTTCCATAGAAGAAGTGAAAGCACGAGAAACATGAGATTCCAATGTAACAATATCACCAAGTCGAATAGGTTTATCGAATGATACATTGTTTACCGAAGCTGTAACAACGATTCGCTTACAGTGCCTTTGAGCAGCTATCGCAGCTGTGATATCCATCCAATGAAGCAATCGCCCTCCCATTAAATTACCTAAGGTATTTGTGTCATTGGGAAGAACTATTTCTGAAGAAATTGCTTTTGACTCTCGTGCGAACTTGCTTGTTTTCATGGTACAAAGTTACTAGGGCTTTCTGTTTTAAGAAAAAATTGCATTTTAAAATTGCTTTTGTTTTTCAAACCTTTAATTTGATTGCTCATAAACATGTTTGTACTGCGATTGTTTGGGGTAAATTGCAGCCATGTATTTTTACCTGAAAGCCATCCACATCATATTTATAGTAACCTGGTTTGCAGCACTTTTCTATATGCCTCGCCTCTTTGTATATGATATTGAAGCGCGGAAAAAGTCGGAAATTGAAAGGGGCATTTTACTTGAACAATTCAGAATTATGCAAAAAAGGCTTTGGTTCGGAATTGCTTGGCCTAGTATGGTAATTACCATTATTTTAGGAACCTGGCTGGCTTTGGAGATGAACCTTGATTTTAGCGTAGAATGGCTAACATGGAAAATCGGTCTTGTCGCATTACTCGTAGCCTACCACATTGCTAATCATGCCATTATGAATCAGCTCGCTAAAGATGATGTTCGATTTAGCTCTCAAGGAATGAGAATGTGGAATGAAATAGCCACCATTTTTCTCTTCGGGATAGTGTTTTTGGTTGTTTTCAAAAATACAATCAGCCTACTTTATGGAATTCTTGGCTTGCTTGGTTTAATAGTAACTTTAACCCTAGCAATTTCTGTTTACAAGAAATTACGGAGTTGATTTCGAAGGGGCTTTCAGCTTTAGCAAGTTTTGTTTAACCATTATGTAGTCTGGCTGAAGGACCAATGCTTTATTAAAGGCTTCTTCCGCTTTCTCGGATTGATTCATATCCATATAAACAACACCTAATATATTCAATATTGCTGCTTTTAGTGGGACTTCTTTCATTTCGGATACCTCTGGATCTATTTGAGTGGTTATCGTCATGTTATTTGAAGCTGGATCTTCAATTATTTTTAAAACGGTCTTTTCACAATCGTTGTAATATTTGAGCATATACTGCATCAAAACCATCTTATAGAGGTAAACACTGTTTATAACATCTGCTTTCAAAAGCGCGTCATATTGACGAAGCGCATCAAGATAATTTCCAGTGTTTTCATACGCTTGAGCGAGAACTTCTCTAAAGGCAAGTGCTTCAGGATTTCGCTTCAGAATTTTTTTAGCTAATGAACCAGACTGAAGATAATACCCTCTTCCATGATAAAGTAAACAGAGTGTATCTTCCCAGCTAGTTTTCTCTGGCTGAATTGCAAGAAGTTGATAAACAGCATTGGTAGCTACTTCCAAATCATTGTTTTCAAGAGCTAATCGGTAAATCTTTTCCTGAACTCTTATTGTAGGGTTTGTGGGCTGGTTGGTAGTTTTCTGAGCAAAAAGCCCTGTAAACACACCAAATAAAAGCACAATGGCTAAAGTGATTTGTTTCATCTTATAAGCATCCAGGCTTGTTCGTTGAAGCCTTTCTTAATTAAATTTAACTCTTCAGCAGCACTAGATACGTCTGCATATTCGTCATAAACAACTCTCAATAAACCTCCGGGAGTTCTGTCTAAGATATAAGAATTAAAACCCTTCTCGACTAAATAATCAACCATTCCCTTCGCATTTGCTTCATTAGAATAGCAGCCTGCCACTAGAAAAACTCTAGCATTGTCGGTGTCAAATTGGGTATTCTCTTTAACAAGAGCAAGATGTTGTCTTACTTCCGGTAGATTAATAAATGATTGGCCTTTAATACCTTCACTTTGTTCAATAGATTGAATATTAAACAGACTCAGGTCTGACATATGAATTCTACTATTATCAGGCAGGAATGAATTTACTGTTAAAAGTGCAGCAATTGCAAGAACAGGAACTATTTGAGCTACTCGTTTTAATACAGGGAATCTTCTCCTTTCAGGAGCGATTACCTCACGATTAATGAATTCCATTTCGGGCCTTCTTTCTGGAACCGGAGTTCTTGAAATAAGTTGAATCTGTACCGCAGGTAAGCCAAATGATTCAGGCAAGAAATTTATTTCGTAAGAAGGGCTAAAAACCAAATTACGCTCAACGTCTTCCTTTAAATCCCCAAGGCCATTCCAAATAATTCTTTCTCCTTGAGTAAGTCGGGAATTTAGATGTATAACATATGCCTGAATTAAATCGCGCGATTCCTTAAAAGTTAATGAATATTGAAGTGCAACAGAATTTGTTAGCAGTCCGTCATCGGTCTTTAGACTTCTATTAAAAACAAGCTGCTTGCCTGGAGCTTGAGATAAATGTGTAACGGGGTGAAGTCTTGAAGGCATATAATTACCTATCAACGCTCCGAATCCAGGAATAACAACATAGTCATTAAGCATAAGTAACTTACTTATACACTTGGCAATGTGATTGTTGTGCTCCTTGAATTGTGTTGTATCCATTGTTTCAAAGATATGACAGTTTATTGTCCAGAAAAATGTTCTTTCACTTTTTTCAAATCCTCAGGGGTGTCTATGCTCCAGCTTTCATGATCACTTCTGGCAGTCATAATATTATAGCCGTGTTCTAACCATCTTAACTGTTCAAGTTTTTCAGTGTCTTCAAGCATAGTGGTTGCCAATCCTGAAATTTCCAATAAGGTCGACGCTCGATAACCATAGATTCCAATGTGTCGCAAATATTTCTTCAAATCAGGACTAGCTCCAGAGCCGTCTCTATCAAAAGGAATAGGTAACCTACTAAAATATAAAGCAAGCCCCTTTATATTGCAAACAACCTTTATTGTATTAGGGTTCAATACCTCATCTGCATGATAAAAGCTCTTCACTAAAGTTGCAAGCCTAACATCTCTATCTAGAAAACAATCAGCTAAATGATTAATCTGCTGAGGATCTATAAAGGGCTCATCTCCTTGAATATTGATAACTACTTCATCACCCTTTAAATTTGGAAAATGTCTAGAAATAAGCTCGGCACATCTATCTGTGCCTGTTTGATGATTATTTGAGGTCATAAAAACTTCCCCCTGAAAGGATTCAACCTCTTTTGCAATACGCTCATCGTCAGTTGCAACAATCACTCTGACTAAGGCGCTACTTTTTGAAGCTTGCTCATAAACCCTTCGGATCATAGTCTTTCCATGGATTTCAACCAAAGGTTTACCCGGAAACCTTGAGGAAGCGTACCGTGCAGGGATTATTCCAATACAATCTTTCATACCTGCAAAGTAATTGGTTTTGTGCTTTGGAGAAAAACTAAGAGGCAAAAAACCGCTACATACTTACACATCTGCATCCTTTATCTGTTTTCGGAGGTATACATACGATATGAAACAAGCCCTTACCTACTCCTTACTTAAAACATTAGCGAATGAAAAGGCTGTTTCAAACTCTGCTTCTAATACTACCTGCAGCCTGTATGGCTCAGGAAATAGAACCTCTTCTTAATCCAAATAAAACTTGGTCATGTTATGGCGATTATTTCTTCCTGAACGTAAAATATCGTTTAGGAGATGACACCGTAATGAATGGAAAATCCTACAAAAAGGTCTTTGCTCATGGAAGTGATGTGCCCTATGATTTTGATTGGAGTGAAGCTCAGTATAAATCAGCATTGAGAGAAGAAAACGGTAAAGTCATCGTGGTGGAGAAAAATTTTATCACCGAACATGTTTTATATGACTTTAATAAAACTGCAGGAGATACGATTAGATTTTATCGGCCAATTGGTGACTTTAACCAAGGCGTTTTGCCTCAATATGATATTGGAAAGGTTTATAAAACTGATATGGTGACTATACAGGGCTTTCAACGTAAGCGGCTGTTTATTCACGACCCATTTATGGTTGACCAACTTCCCACTCAAGCTTTAAATGGACTTGATTCCCAAGCTGATATTTGGATAGAAGGCCTGGGCGGCCGAACTGGTCTTTTTAGCAGAATGCCTGACTGGGGCGTTGTTGGTCCGGAGCCTTATCTCTTAACCTGTGTTTCAGATAATGGGAATCTCATTTACCTCAATAATACAGGCTATGATGCAAGTTCAGAAGACCCTTGTTTTATTGTTCCACCTGAAGGAAGCAATACAGGAGGAGGAGGCGGAAGCACTGGTGGTAGTGGCAACGATACAACTGGTTCAGGCGGCAACGACAGTCTCATTCTTTCCGACTTCCGTACAGATGCATTATCCTTTCAAGCTTATCCCAACCCAGCTCAAGATTTTGTGACTATTTCTCCTGTTAGAACTCAGAAGGCTACAGCAACTATTAGCGATTTATTCGGCAATAGGGTTAAAGTTATCACACTACGTGTGGAAAATAACCGCATTACTATTCCGCTTAGCGATATTAATGCAGGAGTATATCAGCTAATACTAGAAACTTCGGAAGGAAATTACCGATGCAGAATTCAGGTTAAATAAATCATCTCCTTCTTGATTGATAGGTTCCTCCCGGTGATGATTGATGTGGATTATTTGACAGGAAAGAGAGTTTCTCATGAAGTGTATTTCGCAAAAATGTTATTTCCTCTTCAAGATGCTGGATGTAGTTCTTATTATCGGCATTCTCTTTTGTATCTTCTTCATTCTTCGTGGAGATAATTGATACTACATCAACTTCAAGCACTCTTGCAATTCGCTCGAGCCTACAGATTGATAAGGGAGTAACCCCTCTTTCTATTCGGTGGTAGCTAGATGTGTCTATTCCTAATTGATTTGCCATGTATTCTTGAGAGATGCATTTACCTGCTCTTAAATCCCGGATTTTCTCGTTAATTTTCATAAGTATAATATATATAGGTTAATAATTAACTATTTAATGCTCCAATAATTGCAATTAACTATAAACATGAATTTGCAAATTATTTTCTTGACTACAATTATATTATTTCTATTTTTATGTGCCAATTAAATTTATAAACAACATAAGTATTTGGTGGGGAGTCAAATTTATATGTGAATCATTCAAGTGATTTTGCATGAGAAGAAAAACTTTTGCGTGTAACGCAATACAAGGAAAGTGCAGCCTGACTAGCTTTGGAGAACCAAATGAATTGTCCTATGCACTATTAATTAACAGGGTGTTGAATTGCAGGAGCAATGAATCATCCGGCAGCCCCGTTCGCCTCACCACTATCGGAAACGGACAACTATTATATTATTTCAATATTTAAATTATTCATTATGAAAATCATTATTTCAATTTTATTTTCTGCTCTGTTAGGAGCAGTCGTTTTAGGAGGCCCTGTAGAAGGAACTAAGAATAATTCTGTAGAAAAACTTTCTGCAAATTTTGAAAAGGCAGAGCCGTGTACGCTTTCGGCAGGAATTCATTTCATCGGCAAGCTTGGGAAAAAACCTGAATGCTCTAAACTTGGATTAAGTTGCTTGAAATTAAAGCCTTTTGTGGAGGTTAACAAATTTAATCCGGGTTCATATGTTGAAGGAGAAACAACTTTATACTTTGAATATATCTCAAATACATTAATCAAAGTAACTTTTAATTTGAACAGGGATGAAACAGTTTTTGAAATAGAAGAACCTTTTCTGCTACCCGATTTAGTTTCAAAGAAGTTCAAATTATCATCTATTGAAATTCTGCCTGGTAATTACTCTATCGCTAAAAACAGAAATGGCTCATTCACTGTACAATTCAATATATCATCAAAATAAACATAAAGGCGGGAAGTATACTTCCCGCCTTTAAATACCTAAAAGCCTTATGAAACATCTTCTACTTATAGTCTTTAGTACCTTTTTAAGCTCATGTACTTTCCTAACTCTCATGGTTCTAAAGGCTAAAAAACCTGAAGTAGAGTCTCTAGAAAAAATAAAAGAAAACGCACAAGAAAATGGCGTTCTAGAAGAAGGTCTATATGTTCTAAAAGAGGAAGATGTTTTACCAAATATGTTTGATGAACTAAATGAGGTTTTCCTTTTCGATAAAAACGGAATTGCAATAGATCTCCGTTTAGTCGGCACAGATGCTGAATGCTCAGGCAACGTTTTGGGGCTTGTTCAGGGGTTAGGGAAAGAATCATTTGCTGTAAGAGATAGTTCATTAACACTGAATGATGAACTTAATAAGGCTATTCACATCGATAATAAAAAATCTCCGGTAGTTGATTCCAAAGCTGATTATTATGCGATTTTATATTGGAATTCTTTTAGCGGATGGAGGCAAAATAAGGATAAGATTAAAACAATTAAAGAATACATCTCTAAAAACGAAAGCGTTGATATTCAATTAATATTAGTTAATGAGGATTTCATAGAAGGCCCCAATTGGGAAGAAAAAATAACTGAATACAAAATGGCACTACAGCAACCAACCCCAAAGTAATCGTCAACTACATATCATCGGCCAGCATAATTCAACTCATATGAATTCATGCCTTTTATTAACAGGAAGACCGTCGAATACAAAAAGCCCTTGCGAAGATTTAGGTTTTCGGTGCATTAAACTAACCTCAGGTAGTAAACTTGAAAAATTTGACCCTAGAAGTCTTAATTCGGAAACAACTCAAATTCTATTTGAATTAGTTTCCTTAAAACAAGTCAAAATTACATTTCCGTCAACTCTTGTAGATGAAAAGTTTTTTAACGTTTTTGAAAACACTGCTTTGCCTGAACTAGTAGCTAAAGAGTTTGGCTATTCACTCATTATTGCTTTAAAAGGAGACTATCCTACAATAAATAATAATGATGGTTCAATAAGCTCAATCCTAAATGTTCAACTAAAATAGAACCTAATAAAGAGCAGGGGCTTCCCTGCTCTTTTCAGATAAATAAAACTTAGGCTATGAAAACAATATATTATGTGCTAATATTTGTATCACTTTCCTCATGTGCGCGCATTTTTTTAAAGATTATAGGCGGTAAGATGCCTGATGTGGAATCTTTTGAAAGCATAAAAACAACTGGATCAGAATGGGGAGTTGAACCAGATAATATATATCTTCTCAAACCCACCTTTGTAATACAACAAATGAATGTGCCTTCCAACGAAATTGCTCTGTTTGATAAAAACGGCTTTTCAATTGACTTGAAAAAGGTTGGTGACGATCCTCGTTGTGGAGGAAACATTTATGGGCTCTTTAAAGGATTAGACACCATAACATATGCTCAGCGAGATAGTTCAAGATTATTATTGAACGAGATTGATAGAGCTTTTAATATAAGTACAAACGTAACTCCTGTTCTAGATCATACCTCTGACTATTATATTGTTTTTTACTGGAACTGTTACATGGGAAAGGTTAGGAATAAAGATGAAATATCTGATTTAAAGAGGGCTATCTCCGAAAACACACAAATTAAAACGCAGCTCATTTTAATAAACTCTGATATGTATGAAGGTGTTGATTGGGAAAAGAAATTAGAAGAAAAGAAAGCTTCAAAAGAGCAAAAAGCTATGAACTAAATACCAAAGCTTAACTACATATCATCGGCCAGCATAATTCAACTCATATGAATTCATGCCTTTTATTAAACTTATATTCTGTCTGTCCTTTTTAACCTCTATTCTTCAGGTTCAAGCTCAGGTATTTAATGCTAACCTTTCTTCTTTTTGTGAAACAGCCTTTGTTCAAGAATTATATTCTGTTCAGGCTTATTCAAAAAATGGATATTGGGTGCAAATGCCAACTATTGATTCATTGTTTTCTTCTATTGATCCAAAAATCCATGTTGACTCTTCCAGGCACATTATTCAAACTCTTGATTGCCTTGAACAGAATAATCTGGCTCAAAACTATTATCAGGCCTATTCTTTAAACCTGATTTGCTTCTATTCAAAAAACCAGTACAGCGCTCTCTATCAAAAAAGAAATGACTTGCTAGTTCAATATATAATGGAGAAAGATATCTCCGTCCTGTTCATTCTGCAGGAATTTCCCGATAAGGTGTATTTCGATAAGCTAGCAGATCATGAATAAATGTCAAAAACTCAATTACTGTTTGTTTGTTTTTTCCTTAGACTAATTGGAAACGCTCAAACTGATCCATGCTCTCCTCCTGAGAGAGAAATAATAATTTCAGAAAACCTATGCGTTACTGACCTTTCTCAAAAGAATCCTAATAAGTTAGAAAGGTTGTATTTCAGAAATTTTAATGTCAACGGAATCGATGAGGAGAATCTTAGCAATAGCTCTGGCTCCATTTCAATTAAACTTAACTCCTTCCTTAAGGAAAAAATCACTCTTAAAAGAAAGCATTCTGAACTAGCTCTTAGCATTCAAGATGAAACATCATTCTTGCTAATTATTGATAGTGTTGCTGAATGGCAGGCAGATGACCTAAGGCTTGCCTTCCAATGTAAAAAATCAAAGTCTGAGTCTATAGTTAAGTCAAGTTCCTCTGTTTCACTGGAAACAAGAAAGTTTAAGAAGCAAAAATGGCAAACTGATTCAAGTGGAATGTTAAACAGGGTTCCCGAACTCGCCTTTTTATCTCCCGGAACCCTAAGAATGCAATCTGGCCTTGACTTACAACTAAACGAAAACAATGAAATAGAATTAGGACTTGCGGCAGCTAAGTTGACTTGGATTCGGCTTAAATCCCTCTATACCATAAACAACCTCTCGGAAATCGAAGGGGTGCTTAGAAACAAGCCTTATCTATTCCAAGGAGGTTTAAGCATGCAATCAAGCTTTGCCTCTGCAAAAGACAAAACTCTTATTTGGGAGCAAACCTGCAGAATATTTTATCCAATTGATAAAGATCAATCTGCAGAGATGGAACTTCTCAATAAGCTTTCTCTAGATCTGCATGACGGCCTAAAAACCTCGCTTGTAAGTAGATATTCTTATAAAGACAATCGATGGCCTCCATCGAGATGGGAAACAGAACTTAGAATAGGATACGAGTTCAGCAATTAACTTCTAATTGCCTTTACTCCAGGTAATTCAACGCCTTCCATATATTCTAACATCGCTCCTCCACCTGTGCTAACATAGGATACCCTGTCTGCTAGATGAAACTGATTTACAGCTGCTACAGAATCTCCGCCTCCCACTAAAGAAAAAGCTCCGTTGGATGTGGATTCAGCTATTGCCAAACCAATTGCTCTTGTTCCTTCTTCAAATGCCGACATTTCAAAAACGCCCATTGGTCCATTCCATAGAATGGTTTTACTATCGCTAATTACTTTTGAAAATAGCTCGATTGTCTTTGGTCCTATATCTAGTCCCATCCAACCATCTGGAATTTCATCTGTGTTGCAGATTTTGGTGTTGGCATCATTTCCAAATTTGTCGGCAATAACTGCATCAAACGGCAAATGGACTTTCACTCCCATTTTCTCTGCCTTATCAAGTAACTGTAATGCCAAATCAAGTTTGTCTTCTTCAACCAATGAAGAACCAATTTTTCCTCCTTTAGCTTTCACGAAAGTGAATGTCATTCCTCCTCCAAGAATTAAATGATTCACCTTACTCAATACATTTTCAATTATTGAAATTTTACTACTCACTTTTGCTCCTCCCATAATGGCGAGAAGTGGTCTCTTTGGCTCATTTAGGACTTTATCAATTGACTTAATTTCTGCATCCATAACATATCCAAAAAGCTTATTTCCTGCAAAATAGTCAGCAATTACTGCTGTAGAAGCATGCGCTCTATGAGCTGTTCCGAATGCATCATTGATATACATATCTCCCAAGTCCGCCAGTTCGGAGGCAAAAAACCTGTCGCCTTTCTCCTCTTCTTTGTAAAACCTTAAATTTTCCAATAAAACAACATCTCCGTTTTTAGCAGAATTAATTGCGTCTTTTGCAAGCTGACCAAGGCAATCTGCTGAGAACGTTACATTTTTACCTAACAAATCTTCAATTGATGTGACAATATGTTTTAATGAAAACTTATCCTCGGGTCCGTTTTTAGGCCTCCCTAAATGTGACATTAATATCGCAATGCCTCCTCCCCCAATTACTTTCTTAATTGTTGGTATTGCGGCTTTGATTCTTGAGTTGTCGGTGACTTCAAGGGCCTCATTCAATGATACATTAAAATCTACTCTGATGAGAACTTTTTTATCCTTAAAATCTGCAGTATCAATTGAAAGCATGTGTCCTTTTATTTTTTGCGAAGATGAGAAATTTAACGATTAGGATTTATCTTGGCATCCAAAAGGAATTATTCCTCATTTTATCAAATACTCTGTGAAGGGTTAATCAAGCCGATTATCTTTGTAAAATGCAGTTTTCTAAGATCCCGGGACAAACAGCTCTTAAAAGGAGGCTTATTGCAGGAGTTCAAAACGAACATATTCCACATGCTCAGCTATTTGCAGGCCCGGAAGGCTCCGCTTCCCTTCCTTTGGCTATTGCATATGCTCAATACATAGCTTGCGAAAACAAAAATCTTGAGGATAGCTGCGGGAATTGCTCTTCCTGCATTAAAATGCAGAAACTCATTCACCCTGACTTACATTTTTCGCTTCCCGTAAATTGGAGTAAAGACACAAAAGGCTTACATACAGCTCCTTTCCTAACCGAATGGAGAGAAGCATATCTAAAGAATCCATTTTTAAGTCTTGAAGAATGGAGTGATTCAATAGATCTTGAAGGGAAAAAACCATTTATATCAGCGCATGAAGCGCATGAAATAATTAAGGCTTTGCAATTTGTTTCTGTTGAATCTGAATATAAATTCATGATTATTTGGCTGCCCGAACTCATGAACGAGAATGCAGCAAATCGCATTTTGAAAACTCTTGAGGAACCAAGTCCCAAAACACTGATAATTCTCGTTACTCAAAAGTATGAGCAATTGATAACAACCGTTCGTTCAAGAACTCAATTAATAAAAATCCTTCCTTTTACACAGGCAGAAGCCACTGAGGTTTTAGTTGATCGATTTGGAGCCGACCCGTCAAGGGCAAAGCAAATTGCCGATATAACTGAAGGAAATATTGCTGATGCTATTTGGATGCTTCAAAGTGGAGACGAGGCTGCCATATTACTTGAATTGTTTAGAAATTGGATGCAATACTGCTATGGGTTTAAAATTGACTCGCTTGTTACCTTTGCTGATAAAATTCATAAAAACAGCCGGGAATGGCAAAAAAGTTTCCTTACTTATTGTCTCTATATGATTAGACAGACAATGATTATGAATCATGTACCTAACCTTAATAGGGTAACTCCTGAAGAGTTCGTTTTTATTGATAAATTCAGAAAGTTTTTCCATGCAGGAAATTATGAGCTCATTGAAGAGCTCATTGAAGAAGCTATTGTACAAATTGGTAGATATGGGTCTTCGAAAATTATAATTTTTGACGTTTCACTTTTGATTGCAGATGTTTTCAGGAAGGAGAAGTCAATACAACAAAGTTAGATTGAATGATAATTTCTCGTTTTTTTTTGCCAGTTTTGTCCTAT
>JBBEBC010000055.1:0-11964 GCA_040882555.1 Bacteroidia bacterium | reverse complement strand
GTTGTTGGCGATGCAGTAGCGGTTGAAGCTTCTCCAGGTCACGACCTTGGAATGGTTTCTATGACTGGTGAACTTGTAAAACTTCAACTTAAGAAACTTGGGCTTCCTTTAAACGGTAGTTTAAAGGCTGTTTATAGAAAAGCGAAAGAAACAGATATTGAACGCTGGGAAGAATCTATTGCTAAGGAATCTGCTACTATGATGCGAGCTCGCTCCATTGCCTTGGAGCTTAAGCTAAGCATGAAAATTAGTGATGTTGAATATCAAGGTGACGGAAACAAGGCGATTTTTTACTATACTGCTGAAGACCGAGTAGATTTCAGAGAACTCATCCGTCATCTTGCCGATGAGTTCAAAATCAGGGTTGAAATGAAGCAGATTGGAGTTAGGCAGGAAAGTGCTCGTTTAGGTGGTATTGGCAGCTGTGGTAGAGAACTTTGTTGCTCTACTTGGCTGCGCGATTTCAGATCGGTCAATACCAGTGCTGCAAGATATCAGCAACTTTCGCTTAATCCACAGAAACTGGCAGGTCAATGTGGTAAATTGAAATGCTGCCTCAATTATGAACTCGATTCATATTTAGATGCTTTAAAGGAGTTTCCAGAAAATACACCTAAGCTTGAAACTCTTCGTGGATCAGCCTTTCACCAAAAAACTGACATATTTAGAGCTTTAATGTTCTATAGCTATACTGATGATCCGGGAAATTTTATTCCCGTGCCTGTTCAAAGAGTGAAGCACATTATTAAAATGAATAGTTCTGGCGAAAAACCAGACGCCCTTCTATCTGAAAAGGAACAAATAAAAGAGGTTAAGCTGCCTGATTACGAAAATGTTGTTGGACAAGACTCACTCACTCGTTTCGACAGTATGAAAAAGAAGAAGAAGAAGCGCAAAAATCTTTCAGGAGAACAACCTTCTCAAGAACCAAGAGAAGTAGTAAATGTCGCCAATAGTCAGGATTCACGTCCAAACAGGCCTTTTAAAAATAAAAATCAAAGAAAAGGAAATGCTCCACGTCCTTCGAATCCTTCTGATAATTAGTTTAGGCGTTTTATCTTCATGTGACGATGAACTCGTTTATGAGGAAAATAGAAGCTTTACAGATAAGCAGTGGTTGGAATCTGATAAGCAATCTTTTGAGGTGAACATTACTGACACTTTGCAGGCTTGCGATTTTTATTTCAACCTGAGGCATGGTGAAGATTATCCCTACAGCAACCTATATGTATTTATGAAAACTGAATTCCCCAACGGAGAAGCAGCGAAAGATACCATGGAATTTATTCTTCAAAACAACCAAGGTAAATGGAATGGGTCTGGCCTTGGTGATCTGAGAGACAATCAGATTTTGTTTAAGAAGAACTTGCGATTTCCGTTAAAAGGGAAATTCGTTTTTACTCTTGAACAAGCTATGAGAGAAAAAAGCCTATCGCAGATTACTGAGGTGGGTCTTAGAATCGAGAAAGCATCTGCAAATTAGGAATGACCGATTTAAATGCTCTAGATTGGATAATAATAATCGTACTGATTATAGGCTTTGTTAATGGGTTCCGCAAGGGTTTAATAATGAGCCTTAGCACACTAATAGGTGTTGTTTTAGGAATTTTCTTAGCTATGAAAGGCTCCTCTGAAGTCGATGAATTCATTCATGGAAACACTTCCATAGACGGACCAATCCTTCCATATATCTCTTTTATTGCTGTATTTGCGGGAGTGTATATTATTTGTTATATAGCTGGGAAAGCGATGTCTTCAGCCGTGAAACTTCTTATGCTAGGTTTATTTGATAAAGTTTTGGGAGGATTATTTGGGGCATCAAAAGCTTTGCTTTTTGTAAGCCTTGTTTCTTTAATGATAAATTACTTTGGATGGTCGATGGTTTCCTCAGAATCAGAAAATAAATCTCGGCTTTACTCCAAAGTAAGAAGTGGTGCTGCACTTTTCTATCCAGCCATAGAAAAAGTTTTTCCTGATAACAGACCCGATTTCCTTGATAAGCTTCTCAAATCTTAAACAGCCTTCTATGATGGTTGTTATTAATTATGTTTGCGACAAATAAATGCCCATGATAACAAAAGAAAATGTTCTCGATGCTTTAAGCAATGTTATTGAACCTGATTTAAAAAAGGATTTGGTTACCTTAAAGATGATTGAAGATGTTGAGGTTAATGATAAAAAAGTTTCGTTCACAGTTGTTCTTACAACCCCTGCCTGTCCTCTAAAGGATCTCATTCATAATGCGTGTGTTAATGCAATAAAGCACTATGTAAGTCAAGAGGCTGTTGTAGAAATAAATATGACTGCAAGAGTTACTTCGAAGCGCTCAGTCGAACAACCTCTACTTCCAGGAGTAAAAAATATAATTGCTGTGGCTTCAGGAAAAGGCGGTGTAGGAAAATCTACTATTGCCGCCAACCTTGCCGTTTCCCTCGCTGATTTAGGTGCTAAAGTAGGTTTGATTGATGCCGATATTTATGGACCATCTGTGCCCATTATGTTTGATGTGGTAGATGCTAAACCATTGGTAAGAATGGTTGACGGTGTCCAGAAAATGGTGCCTGTTGAGAGTTATGGAATAAAACTATTATCAATTGGCTTCTTTGCTGATACATCGCAAGCTATCGTTTGGCGAGGGCCGATGGCTTCGAAAGCCCTAACACAACTTTTTAGAGATGCCGATTGGGGAGACCTTGACTACCTCATAATTGACCTTCCTCCGGGAACCGGAGATATTCACCTTACTTTAGTAGGTAGCGTTCCCATTACAGGGGCCGTTGTTGTTACCACTCCGCAGTTAATAGCACTTTCTGACGCTGAAAAAGGTGTTTCAATGTTTCAATTACCTACCATCAATGTTCCTGTTTTAGGAATAGTTGAAAATATGGCTTGGTTCACACCTGAAGAACTTCCTGAAAACAAGTATTTTATTTTTGGAAAGGATGGCGGAAAAGACTTAGCAGCAAAGTTACAAGTTCCTTTGTTAGGTCAAATACCTCTTGTTCAAAGTATACGAGAAGCTGCTGATGCCGGCAGGCCAGCTGGTCTTCAAGAGAACTCTCCTGTAGCAAATGCCTTTCTTGAGTTGGCTAAAAATGTTGCGCAGCAGGTTGCCATTAAAAATGCTGGAATTATACAAGAGGCGCTATCCCAATAATTGTATATTTGAAATTCTTCAAAAGTGATGCAAGATTCAGAAAGAGAAAGACTCAAACAAAAAGTTGAGCAAGCTATAGATTCAATAAGACCATATCTCGAGGCAGATGGTGGAGATATCACCGTAGAAGAAATATCTGATGACTTAATCGCTAAAGTTAAGCTTCATGGAGCATGCAGCTCCTGTTCAATGAGTACAATGACTTTAAAGGCTGGAGTGGCTGAAGCAATTCGTCATGCTGTGCCTGAAATTCGAGAAGTTGTTGCTATAAATATGCCTACAAACGCAATCTAAACAACCGTGATAAAAAAATTACTTCCTTCATTTTTGAGCCTTAGTTTTTTAGCCTCTTTCTTTAATGCTTCTGCACAATACTCTTGCGAAAGTAACCGATTTATTGAAGAGGTTTTTACTGAAGTTGCCCTTACTTCAAATGTGGTTTATGGCTCTGCTGTCAATATCAGTGGCTCCAATCAAAGTTTACAACTTGACGTATACCAACCAGCTGAAGATACTATGAGTGCTAGACCACTTATTATTTTCGCCCACGGCGGATCCTTTCTTTTTGGAAATAAGACAAGTGCCGATATTGTAACGATGTGCAACAAATACGCGAAGAATGGATATGTGACATCTTCCATTAGTTACCGTCTTGGCTTTGAGGGTTTTATACCAACAGAAAATACAGCCACAGAAACGGTTTATCGCGCAACAACTGATATGCGTGCTGCAGTCCGATTTTTTTACAAGGATGCCTTAACTAATAATAATTATAGGATAGATACTAATAATATTTTTGTTGCCGGTGTATCTGCGGGAGCATTCATTGCACTTCACCTTGCATATCTAGATCAGGAAAGTGAAATCCCTGAAGCAGTAGATCCTGTGGCTTTTGGAGGTATTGAAGGAAATTCTGGAAATCCCGGATATTCATCTAATGTTAAAGCTATTGTAAACCTTTGTGGTGCAATTGGCGACACTTCGTGGATAGAGCCCAATGATACTCCTTGCCTTTCAATGCATGGAACAAACGATGATGTTGTTCCCTACGGTACAGACGTTATTAATGTACTTGGAATTCCCCTTTTTGAAGTGGACGGAAGTTCTTCCATTGCTCTGAGACAGCAAAATTTAGGTGTTGATCATCAGTTCATTACGTGGACCGGAGCGCCTCATACCCCGTTTATCTCATCCACAACATATATGGACTCCGTATTTATGTCTGTAACTCCTTTTCTTGCTGACCAATTAGGCTGTGAAACAATTCTTGCGACAAATTCTGATTTGAATCAAGATCAAGTATTAGTATATCCGAATCCAGCTAATTCATGGATTTCTATCTCCTCTCCTAGTGAAATTGAAAAAGTTCAACTATTCTCTGTCTCAGGTAAACTCATTATGAGTACGGAAAATACTTCACAAATTGACATTTCCACTTACGAGAAAGGAATGTATTTGATCACGATCTTAACCAAAGACAAAACCATTTTCAAGCGATTAGTGATTTCATAATTAAGAAATTTATTTGGTTGCTTTTCTGGCAGTTTGTGCTTGTTCATTTCTGAACTCCAAGATTTGCTTTCGCTTAATTAGCTTTTCGGGCTCTCCTTCAAGGATTTCTCTAAATTCAATCTCGTTCCCGAAATCATCAAATAACCAAGTCTTTGTGCTAGTCAAGATTCCATTTGCGTCATAAATCAGCACTTTTGTGTTTTCCCCATAAGAATTGAAGATATACTCTTTAGCTTCTTTCTTTATCAATTCTTTAACATCGCAGTTAGAACACATTTCTGAAATATTCGAAATGATAGAACTATCAGTATAGGTCAATTCGTTTCTATAAACTTCTATTTGCTCCTCATCATAGCCACTCTTCTTGATTACTTTATAGTCATTATCTAACTGATACTTGTAATAAATCCAACTGAGCATCTTCCTCTTTTCCTTGTTGTTATATAAAGTTTTTTGAAGAACAAGTCCTTCAGGATCATATTCTACAATTAACATCTCTGCATTTTGTGGCTTCCTTGCTCCTTGCTCATCTATTTTATAATGACAAATCTGAATTTTTCTTCCCGCAGAATTGTATTCATCATCATAAACCATTTTGCCTTTTAAGACATCCCCATTATATGTTTGCTCTTCTTTTAAATGGCCCAGATCATCATAAACAAATTTTATATTGTAAAGGAGTGAATCCGTTTTGGTGAGCACTTCTGTCTTCACCTTAACACCTAATTCATTATAATAGCTTACTTCTTTTTGGTCTGATTTAAGGTGCTTAAAAACACTTTGGTTTAACTTCTCATTTTCATCATAAGAATATCTCACGTCAAATGCTTTATTTCCATCTTCTGAAAAGAGCCCAGATGATTTAATCATGCCCGTTTGAGAAAACAAATCCTGCTGTTGAAGATATTCTCTTCCTGAGCTATCGCCAACACCAAATTGATATCTTGTTTTAAGAGGAGGAGTCTCTCTTCTGTCTTGTTTCTTGAATAATTTGCCGGGGTTTTCAAAAACAAAATCACTTTGTGCATTTCCTCCAACAGAAGAAAATACAATTGTAACAAGGCAAATTAATGATAAAATGGAAAGATTTTTCATAGGCAATCTGCTGATTATCTTAGAACTAAACTAATACCTATTTTCATATCAAACAAGTAATTAACAAAGTTTTCAACATTCCATACGAATAACTTACATGAATTGTTACCCTGAGCAGTTGAAACAAGATTATTTTTGCATTAGCGGTAAGATGATAAAAGACATACACATTCCTGAAGTGACAGATATTGCTGTAGCAATAGTTCATGAGGAGTTTGAAGGAGAACCAGGGTGGTTTGTTTATTTGTTAAATCTCAAAAGTGTAGCTCTTGAAGGTGCTCTAGTGAGTTCAAAAGGATATGGAGAAATTGAAGGAGAAAGCAAAAAAACGTCTATTCTTCGTCATTTTCTTGATGTAGTTGAACCGATGTCGTTTGTGAAAGTTGAACCCATCATGGAAGATGTGTTTAGCTTATCAAATGAATACTGGGTTAGTTTTTACATTGAGAAACTGATGTACGACAAGAAGTTTATTTTTCTTCCGGAAACAATTCATGAAGATAACTTTACCCTTATTCCATTAATTGGAAAGAAGGGGGTAATGATCCGCTGAGTTAAAACTTAAATCTTTGTTGGGATGGAAAATATGAATTTACCATCGGAAATTGTTTTCATAGATATTGAAACAGTGTCGGCATACCCCGCTCTTGAGAAAGCTCCTAAGCAGGAGCAAGTCTTTTGGAAAATTAAAGAGTCTCAGCTGAACTCCAGAGTTCAGGAAAGTACTGCAACTTATGAGAGAGCTGGAATATATGCTGAATTCGGGAAAATTATTTGTGTCTGTTGTGGAGTGCTGCAGAAGGAAGAAGATGAAGTATTTCTAAAGATAAATACGTTTTCTTCTAATAATGAAAAGTCTCTTTTAGAGGCATTCATAAATTACCTTTCGCTATTCGGTGATGCAAGTATTCTCTGTGCTCATAATGGTAAAGAATTCGATTACCCTTACCTATGCAGAAGAATGCTTATCAATCATCTTGCAATTCCTTCAACATTAAAAATTGCAGGGAAAAAGCCTTGGGAACTCAAACATTTAGATACGCTTGAGTTATGGAAATTTGGAGATTACAAACACTATTCTTCTCTCGATTTACTTGCTAAGGTATTTGGTGTGCCTTCGTCAAAAAAAGAACTAAACGGTTCAATGGTAAACGAATACTATTACAAAAAGAAAGACCTTAAAAGCATTCGCAACTATTGCGAAAACGACATCGTCACCCTTGTTTGTGTTTATCTAAACCTGATAAGTAAAACCGAATGGTTACCAAAACATATTGAAGTTGAGAGATCTCTCTGAAAACCTATGAGTCTTTTATAGTAACTTGCCGACGTATTACATCATGAGAGTCTCGGTTACATTACTATTCATGCTGCTTATTGCAGTATCATCTTGCTCAGATAGCCTGGGAAAACATGGTGACCTGTTTTCTCAATTTATGCTCACTGAAGAAGGCCTTTTTAGAGGGGTTGAACTTGGAGATCCTTACGAAAAGGTTACCTCTGCTGAAAAAGAGCTTCCGATAAAAAGCGACAAAACCTTTTTGCTTTTCTCTGGTGCGCTTGGTAAATCAGGAGTCTATTCAATAAGATACGGTTTTGAAGAAGGTAATTTATTTGAAATCCTAGTAGACGCCGAGTTTTCTGACGTAAATGAAGGAATTGATTTACTCAATGGGTTTCGTTCATACTTTAATGAACGATATGGCCTTTACATAAAAGATGGCGGCTACCTCGTCTGGAAGGGTAATTCAAAAGACAACCCCGACTCTGTTATTGAAATGATTGATGAAAGTGAATTTACAGATTTTGGTCAATTCACCTTAAGTTTTTATCCTCAACCATCGGCCACGACTCCTCAAGAAATAAACAGTGAAGCATCTTCTTGAAGTAAAGTACCTTTCAGTTTCCTACACTTCATCTGAAGGAAAGCTTAATGCTGTTAAAGATCTTAGCTTCTCACTTAATGAAAGTGAAACTATTGGAATAGTTGGCGAGTCTGGCTCTGGTAAATCAACTACCGCTTTGGCAATAATGGGTTTGCTTGAGCCTTCGGCGGAAATCTCCTCAAAATCAATTTCATGGTTTAATGAAACTGGCCAAGCCATTGATTTAGCCAAGAATAATCAGGAAGGATTAAAGAAAATTAGAGGGAAAGAAATAGCGATGGTTTTTCAAAACCCTGCCTCAAGTCTCAACCCTGTGATGAGATGTGGTAAACAGGTTATGGAGCCTCTTATCCAACATCTTGGCCTTTCAAAAAAAGAAGCTTTTCAAAGATGTCTTGAACTTTTTTCAGAAGCAGGACTTCAGGATCCGGAGAGAATTGCAAAGTCCTACCCTAATGAAATATCAGGAGGGCAGATTCAAAGAGTTATGATTGCAATGGCTATGTCATGCAATCCTCGATTACTTATTGCTGACGAGCCAACAACAGCTCTTGATGTAACTGTTCAGGTAAAAATCCTTGACCTTCTCAAAAACTTAAAAGAGAAGTATAACATGAGTATGATCTTCATCAGTCATGATATGGCTGTTGTTTCTCAAGTAGCCGATAGAGTTTTGGTTATGAAGCAAGGACGGCTTATTGAAGAAGGGTCTGTTGAAAAAGTTCTCACAAATCCTGAAGATCTTTATACAAAAGCTTTGCTTAATTGCCGGCCTCCTCTAAACAAAAGATTTACCGCTCTTCCAACAGTTGAAGCATACCTGGAGAATCCAAGTTTTGAAGCGAAGGAAGTTCTTCCTGTCGAAAGACAAAAAAGAATAGACTCTCTTTTCTCATCCAAGCCTCTTCTTGAAGTAAAAGGTTTGTCAGTTTCTTATGCTAAACGAAAAGGTCTGTTTTCATTGAAGCAAGAGAGTAACCTGGTTTTAAAGGATGTTTCATTTGATTTATTTAAGGGCGAAACGCTGGGTCTCGTTGGTGAGTCAGGAAGTGGGAAAACAACCTTAGGCAAGGCTTTGATTAGACTAATCCCATCCGACGAAGGAGAAATTCTTTTTAATGATTTCAATTTTCTTGAACTATCAGGCAAGAAACTAAGGCGCCAGCGAAAGGAAATCCAAATGGTATTTCAAGACCCATTTGCCTCATTTAATCCTCGTTTCAATATTATTGAATCTCTCCTTGAACCAATGAGACTTCACAATATTCTATTTACCGACAAGGAAAGAATTCAATTTATCGGAGCAATGCTTGACAAAGTGGGCTTGAGTTTAAATGTACTTCGTAAGTTTCCTTCAGAGTTTTCTGGAGGGGAAATTCAAAGGCTTGCTATTGCAAGAGCTCTGCTTCTCTCACCGTCATGCATTATCTTCGACGAAAGTGTTTCTTCTCTGGATGTTTCAGTTCAAGCCCTAGTTCTGAACCTGATAAATGATATTAAGAAAGAGATGAATCTCAGCTGTATTTTCATTTCGCATGATTTATCTGTTGTTAGATATATGAGCGATAGAATCATCGTTTTAAATGAAGGCAGCATTGTAGAAGCTGGTGAGGCTGATGAAATATTTAGTAAGCCTACTCACCAATACACCCAAAAATTACTGGAAGCTATTCCCCGGTTCCGCTTTAATTCCAAGTCATTATGATAGTCAAATCAGCCGAATTCGTTATAAGTAATACGCAAGTTGAAGGTTGCCCAAAACCAACCTTGCCAGAGTATGCCTTTATTGGAAGATCGAATGTTGGAAAAAGCTCGCTAATTAACCGAATCACTCAGAGAATGAAGCTTGCGAAAACCTCTGGAAAGCCAGGAAAAACGCAACTTATCAATCACTTCATAATCAATAAGGACTGGTATCTGGTCGATTTGCCAGGATATGGTTATGCCAAGGCTAGCAAGGATCAGCGTAAGGAGTTTCATAGGTTAATTAGCGACTACATATCTGGAAGAACAAATTTGATGAACCTTTTTGTTTTAGTAGATATCCGACTAGAGCCTCAAAAGGCTGACAAGGAGTTCTTTCAATGGCTTGGAGAAAATGCTGTTCCTTTTGTAATTGCATTCACCAAATGCGATAAGTTAACAACCAATCAGATTCAATCGAACCTAGCTGCTTACAAAAAGTATCTGAAACAAGATTGGGAAGAACTCCCTCAGATTTTTCTTTCATCTGCCGAGACTGGTTTCGGCAGCGAAGAAATTCTTGCCTTTATTGAAAAGACCAACGCTCTTTTCGACAAGCCATTTTAATACATTACTTGAAGACTTCCTCGCTTTGAGTAATCATTGCTGCTCGACTTAGCTTCCAGCAAATAAAAGTATGTTCCTGCTGGAACAAGATTTCCTGAGCTATCTCTCCCATCCCATGAGAGTTTAGAAAATTGAGAATTATAAACCTCGTTACCCCAGCGAGAAAAAACCTTTAAACTGAACTCCAAGAGTCCACTATTAGGCAGTTTTAGTTCATCATTGATGCCATCCCCGTTAGGGCTAAAAACATTAGAAAAAATAAACCCTTCAATTACTTCCAAAGCAACGGAAGCTGTATCAATGCAACCTTCATCACTTATTGCTGTTAGTAAAACAGAATAAATACCCGGCGTTTCAAAACGCAAACTCAGAGGGCTGTAATTATATTCTTCGCCTGTTGAAATGTCCCAGTCTATTGAAGATGAGCCAGTACTTTGAGATTCTAAAGTAAATACTTCAAGTTCGAAAGGAAGAGGTGGTTCCGTGACGTTAATCAAGGCTTCAGGCAAAGGAAATAATTCAATTGACAATTGGGAAGGAATGGAAGAGCATCCAAAGGCATCACTTACAACAACGCTAACCAAGCCTGAATTAAACATTTTCCAGTGAACCTCTACCGTGCTGTCTTGTTGTGAGGAAATTAAACCACCGCCAATAGTCCAAAGTAAGGTGTTGCCGTTAGATTGTAGAGCCTGAAACTCTTGACCAGATTCTCCTTGGCAAGCTTCCTCCGGACCAACAATCAATGGGCTATTTGGTCTTAGCCTTCCAAGAATTAATGCTACTTCGTTTACTGTAGGCGTAATTTGATAAACAGCAACATCACCTAATATTGTTGGAGAAACTTGAGATAGTTCCTGCCAGGATTGGAATTCGCTTGCCTCCCTTTCACATAAAACCGAGAAATTATCTGCCATTGCTACGGGAAACCTGATTTCTAGCTGATTCTGTAGAGCAACTGTGTTATAAAATCGAATGTATGCTTCACTATTCAAGCTGCACAAAGAAGGGTCGACCTGCGATCTAAATAGCCCTTCATCACTTGCATCTGCTTCAGCGTAACGAAGTCCTGAAATACCATCCGCCAACGGCGAAACTCTAATTAATAGTTGGGCTTCAGTATTGCCAACGGGAAAATCATACGTGTTACCCGAAAGCATATTTCTATACAATCCTCCAGCCGAATCTGACCTAAGCCATCCTTCAGAATATGATATCGCCTGCTCATTGGAGTTCAGCACTACCAATTCATATCCCTGTGTTAAAATGATAGCACTATCGAGAAATAGTCTTTGAACTTCAATACTTGATTCAAGAGTTTTTTCTTGAGTCCCGAAACAAAATAGCTCACCCACACTTAATGTTGCAATTGAATTAAGTGTTTGATTTAAACCTGAAAGAAAAACTTTTGAATTAGCTGAAAATTGATTCGTTATAGCATTAAAAAAAAGGTCTTCTGCGACATAAAGTGATCCTGAAAGCGAGAAAATGCCTGAAGTTTCAAAATCATTGTTGATAAAGAGCTCTCCATTAACATCTAATTCCGATTGATCTGAAACGGCTAAGCTTCCATCTACTAAAACCTGAGCATTTTCTCCTATAAAAACCTCAGCTCCTGCAAGTTGAACCAAGGGTTGAGCAAATCCAGACAAGGAAAGAAATACCAAAAAGAGAACGCCCGTTAATTTCATTCTTCTTTTGGCGTGATAAGCTTAAGTTTTTCGGCGTAATATGTTCCAAACTCTCTCATTGTCTGAGCCATAGCTGTTTCACCCGTTGAGCGATGAAGTGTATCGGCCATGAGCAAAATGCTCTGGTGAATAAACTTCTTCATATCATCTACAACCATTTCTTTGGTCCACAAATCTATTCTGAGTGTATTATCCTCAGCAGGATCCCAAAGTGAAAGCATCACCGCACGTGACTCTTTTCCTTGAACCTCGTTATCGGGAGCATCCCATTCAATTCTTGAAGGGACATTATTTTCATCTAGCTTTATTCTTA
>JBBEBC010000054.1:0-5671 GCA_040882555.1 Bacteroidia bacterium | reverse complement strand
GTGTAATAATTAAAGTAAAATCACTGAATTAAAAGGGTGAGTGATTGTAGCGAAAAGCCCACAGTAAATACTGATAAAAGTGAGCGTGCGAAACTTTAATTAGTATGCGAGGACTTGTAGCGAAAGCGCGACCCTTGAAGCTTTTGCTGAAAGGGACACCCCAAAAAAATAAATTAATTTACAGTGGATATTAGATAAGAAATTTGAACAAACAAGAAAATAAAACCAACGTTCCTTAATTCACTAATAAATGAGGGAACTAATTATTTTAATTTAAATCTAACAGGTATATTATAGTAAACCCTCACTGCCTTTTCTCTTTGAGTTCCTGGAGTCCACATGCCGCTAGTTAGCTTTATCACCCTCAAAGCTTCCTTGCCGAGCAAATCTGTGCCTTGAACATCTCTAAGTATGTTGTAATTGCTTAATGCTCCGTCTTTTTCTACAATAAAATTCACGTAAACAGTTCCCTCAATTTCTTCATCAATGGCTACTTGCGGATAGATCAAGTTTGCGGCAAGAAACTCAATAATATCCTTGTTTTCTTTGTTTTTGAATTGAGGCATATTCTCAACAATAGTGTATACGACATCCTCCTGATTTTCGACAGGATTATCAGGTGGAACAACAATTACCGGAACATTTTCAATTTGTGTTTGAGCTACTGCTACAAAAGACAAAGTCGACATGATTATTGAAACAATGAACTTAGTATTTTTCATGGGCTTAAGTTTATGCTGAAAAGCTATGCAATTTACACCTAATAACAATGCTATTCTGTTTACCTTTGCAGCCCTGAATTTGAAACCGATTATGATTAACATCACCTTGCCAGATGGTTCTGTGCGCCAGTATGAAAGCGGAGTTACAGCCATTGATATTGCCAAAAGCATTAGCGAAGGGTTAGCTAGAAATGTATTGTCTGCTGTTGTAAATGAAGAAGTTCAAGATGCAACGAGGCCAATAAGCACCAATTCTTCTGTGAAATTACTCACATGGAATGACCTTGAGGGCAAGCGAACCATGTGGCATAGTTCGGCGCATTTGCTGGCTGAAGCGCTAGAAGCGTTATATCCAGGAATCAAATTCGGTATTGGGCCACCTATTGAAAATGGTTTTTATTATGATGTAGATGCGGGCGAAATAGCAATTTCATCTGAAGACCTTCCGGCTATTGAAGCTAAAATGAAAGAGTTGGCTAAACAAAAGAATCCTTATTTGAGGACAGAAATGTCAAAAGCCAATGCGATTGCCTATTTCAAGGAAAAAAATGATGAATATAAATTAGAGCTCATCAATGATTTAGAGGATGGCACTATCACTTTTTACCAGCAAGGTAATTTTGTTGATTTGTGTCGCGGTCCACACATCCCCGATACAGGCTTTATTAAAGCAATTAAACTGATGAGTGTTGCCGGAGCATACTGGCGAGGTGATGAAAAAAACAAGCAGTTAACACGTATATATGGTATAACATTTCCAAAATCCTCAGAATTGACGGAATATTTGGAATTACTTGAAGAAGCTAAAAAGAGAGATCACCGCAAACTTGGAAAGGAATTAGAACTTTTTATGTTTTCTGAGAAAGTGGGACAAGGTTTGCCTCTTTGGTTACCGAAAGGGACTGCTTTGCGTGAGCGTTTGACTGATTACTTAAAGAAAGCTCAAGCTGAAACGGGTTATGTTCAAGTAATTACGCCTCACATTGCTCATAAAGATTTGTATGTGACCTCTGGTCACTATGATAAATACGGTGCCGACTCATTTCAGCCTATTCGCACGCCCAATGAAGGTGAAGAGTTCTTTCTTAAACCGATGAACTGTCCACATCATTGCGAAATTTATAAGAATAAGCCTCATTCGTACAAAGATTTACCCATACGTTTGGCTGAATTTGGTACAGTTTACCGTTACGAGCAAAGTGGAGAGTTGCATGGATTAACGCGTGTCCGCGGATTTACTCAGGATGATGCACATATTTTTTGTCGCCCAGACCAGGTGAAAGAGGAGTTTTTGAAGGTGATAGATTTAGTATTTATGATTTTTAAAGCACTAGACTTCAAGGAGTTTACTGCTCAAATTTCGTTAAGGGATCCTGAGAACAAAACAAAATATATTGGCAGTGATGAAAATTGGGAAAAAGCCGAAAGAGCAATTATAGAAGCTGCGGAAGAACGCGAATTAAGCACTGTTATAGAGCTAGGCGAGGCTGCATTCTATGGACCAAAGCTTGACTTTATGGTGAAAGATGCAATTGGTAGAAGATGGCAATTGGGCACCATTCAGGTGGATTACAACCTACCTGAAAGATTTCAGCTTGAATATATGGGCGCGGACAACCAAAAACATCGCCCTGTGATGATCCATAGAGCACCTTTTGGGTCGATGGAAAGGTTTGTTGCGGTTCTTATTGAACACTGTGCAGGTAATTTTCCACTATGGCTAACTCCTGAACAGGCAATAATTCTGCCTATTTCAGAGAAGTACAACAACTACGCAAAAAAAGTTTTACAACTGCTTAAAAATTACGATATTCGCGCCACAATTGACGACCGTGATGAACGTGCCGGCAAAAAGATACGGGATGCAGAAATTTCTAAAATCCCGTACATGCTCATTGTTGGAGAAAAAGAGGAACAATCTGATTCTGTTTCTGTTAGAAAACACAGTGAGGGCGATTTAGGTGAAATGTCACTTGAATTGTTTGCCAATCATGTTCAAAAAGAAGTTGATTTACAAATAAATGCAAACTAAATAATAGGAGGAACCAAGTTATAGCAATGCCACCCAGGTCGCCGAGACCTTTCAATCGCGGACCATTTAAGAAAGAAGAAGCACATCGCATCAACCTAAGAATTGTAGGAGTACCACAGGTGCGTCTTGTAGGGGAAGATATTGAACCTGCTGTCTACACTTTCGATGAGGCTTTGCAAATTGCAAAGGATAAGGAATTAGATCTTGTGGAGATTGTTCCTAATGCCGATCCTCCAGTTTGTAGAGTAATTGACTATAAAAAGTTCCTATACGAACAAAAGAAGAAACAGAAAGAAATGAAAGCCAAAGCCACTAAAATTGTGGTGAAGGAAGTTCGTTTCGGACCAAATACTGATGAGCACGATTTCAATTTCAAGTTGAATCATGCGAAGAAGTTTTTACAAGAAGGCTCTAAAGTGAAAGCATTTGTATTTTTCAAAGGACGATCAATCCTATTCAAAGAAAAAGGTGAAATACTTTTGCTGAAATTTGCAGCTGAGTTAGAAGAATGGGGAAAAGTTGAAAGCATGCCTGAACTAGAAGGGAAGCGCATGATCGTATACATTTCACCTAAGAAAAAGAAATAATTACAATCAAATACAGTTTATCATGCCGAAAATGAAAACAAATTCTAGTGCCAAGAAGCGCTTCAAGCTTACTGCTACTGGGAAAATTAAGCGCAAGCATGCTTACTTACGGCACATTCTCACTAAGAAATCAAAAGATCAAAAGCGTCGCTTAGGTCATTCTACTTTGGTTTCTAAAGCTGATGAAGGTCTCGTAAAAAGAATGCTTACAATCGGAAAATAATCCTATTTTTTAACCAGATGCCCAGCAAAAAGCTCAGTTAACACTGGCGCTGTTCATCACAAAACCAATTAAAACCTATGCCTCGTTCAGTCAACCACGTTGCTTCACGCGCAAGGAGAAAGAAAATCCTCAGCCAGACCAAGGGCTACTGGGGTGCCCGCAAGAACGTCTTCACAATAGCGAAGAACATCCTTGAGAAAGGTCTTACCTATGCTTACCGCGATCGTAAAACCAAAAAGCGTAATTTTCGCGCACTTTGGATTCAGCGTATCAATGCAGCTGTTAGACTTCATGGAATGTCGTACAGTGAATTCATGGGTAAAATCCACGCAAAAAACGTTCAGCTAAACCGCAAAGCCCTGGCAGATCTTGCCATGAATAATCCCGATGCTTTCAAAGCAATCGTGGATGCGGTAAAATAAGCTTCACAATTTCTTTCTCAAAAAGCAACTCTCTTCGAGTTGCTTTTTTTGTTTTATCACATGTCTAGTTAGATTTGTAACCCATGTCTGTTTTCCCCGAAGGCTTCAAAGAACACTTATCCCCTCTTCATCATCTCAATTTTGATGCGTTCTCTGATGTTCACGGCACAAAGGCTCCAATAAGCGTGAGACTTCATCCCCTAAAAGGGAAAAACCTTTTTCAAGAGCTTCCTAAAGTGCCTTGGGCAGACGCTGGACGATACCTTGCCTCTCGTCCCGATTTCACACTCGACCCAAAGTTTCATGCTGGTGCTTATTATGTTCAGGAAGCAGCTTCAATGAGCTTGGAAACTGTTCTGGAACAATTGGTGAACACCGAAAACGAGCCCTGCATTTTAGATCTCTGCGCTGCGCCTGGTGGAAAAAGTACCTTGATAGCATCTTTTTTAAATGGCAAGGGAACTCTTCTTTGCAATGAAGTTATAAAAACCAGAGCTGGAATTCTGAAAGAAAATCTCGACCGGTGGGGTTATGCCAATGTTTTAGTTAGTAATAATGATCCAAAACAGTTTTCCCGTCTCAATTCCAGATTCGATGTCATTGTTATAGATGCTCCCTGCTCTGGATCGGGTATGTTTAGAAAAGATCCATCTACAATGAGTCATTGGTCGGAGGAGGCTGTTGAGCATTGTGTTATGAGGCAAATACGCATAGTGAATGATGTTTGGCCTGCCTTAAAGCCTGACGGCATATTGATTTATTCTACATGCAGTTACTCCTTTCAGGAGGATGAAGGAATTATTGAAAGTTTAATTAGTGATGGCAAAGCAGAACTTGTAGCTGTAGACAAACTTAGTGCTGAAGACAGTATTATAAAAACTGAATTGGGATATCGATTTTATCCCCATTTAAGCAAATCTGAAGGACTATTTATTTCCGTAGTTAGGAAAACCAAAGGCGATCTTGAAAACCTTCACCCACCAATAAAATCAAGACTTCTACAAATTGATATTGCTTCATTAATAGCTCAGCCTTCCTCTTTTTCTCAACATAAAAATCACTTGGGAGAAAACCTTGTTAGTAATGACCTGCTTAATCATTTATATGCCTTTGAAAAGCATCTTCACCTCCTAAAAACGGGAGTTTTATCTGGGGAATTAAAAGGGAATAAGTTCATTCCAAATCATGAATTAGCCATGTTTACAGGCTTAAACCCTGAAATTCAATCGATTGAACTAGATTTAGAAACTGCTCTGAGATTTCTTAAAAAAGAGGCACTTCCAAATAACTACGGACTAACTGGCCTAACCTTGATTAAGTATTTAGGCTTACCAATTGGCTGGGGTAATGCATTACCTAATAGAATAAATAATGGCTTACCCAAAAGTTGGCGAATACGGAAAGAATTGCCTTCTGAAGTATAAATCTTTACGTTTTTTCTTTTTAAGAATTTTGTTGATTCAGTGATTTATTCTATGCATTAAAGTCGCAATACGTATATGGATTATAAGGCATTTACCTCTAAATGCGCAACAATTTTAATTGAAAATTAGATTAGCCATTTAGTAAAGACACTTTTATAGCAGTGCTATTACTTATTGCTCTTAGATAGATATTTTTAATAATTAGAAATATTTCTCAACCGTATAATTAAGTTCGGAATTATTTACGTTAATTTATATCTA
>JBBEBC010000053.1:0-34812 GCA_040882555.1 Bacteroidia bacterium | reverse complement strand
CATTAATATCAGAATCGGAAACTCATATTTTAGGCGTTGCTTTTGTTGGTGTAATACTCATTGTTTGGGGTAGAATGATGAACAATTTACTGAACGATTCCTCATTTTATAATGAAGTAACCATTCAAAATAAGGTTGTTTTGGCGGGAACAAAGTTATTAGTAGGATGGGCTTTAGTTTTCTTTTATGCTTGTTTTGCTATTGTTGCCACTGAAAATCCTAAAGTCGGTTTTGAATTTTTCAAAGAAGGTCTGTTGTTTGGAATCTTTACAGGGCTTGGTCTGTTTATAACACTAGCAAGGCCAATCCTAAAAAAAGGTCACTGGTTTCCTCTTTTATCAGGCAAGAGGAGGAAATAGAATTATTTAGTATTTTGCTGTGTAAGAAAATCGTTTAATCAGTTGACGAATTGTCTCTTAGCGGGGTAACCTTTAAGGGTTAATATCGAATAAATTACTTAGTTAATAAGGTGAAAGCCTTTAAATTACAACTATGGCAAATAGTTTTACTAGTAACTTGTTTAAGACTTTATTAATCAGGGATGCAGAATCAGTTCTGCATGTCGATGATTTAACGTCTAGACAGCGTCTAAACTTGTTTAGGACCTATTCCCTTACAGCATTCCTGATAACATCAGCAATTACTTATCAAGTAATTTCTTTTTTCGAAACATTCGATTTTATTGGAGTCGTTTTGGCAATCATAACATTGTTGATTGCAGTAAACTACTTTCTTTTAAATATTCACAAAAACTTCAAGTTTGCCTATGCAGTTGCGCTTCTGAGTTCATTCTTGGTTGTACATTTTGTAACATACTATTCAGGTGGGATAAGAAATTCGGGTATGATGTATATGGGGGGAATTATTCTTGCCACATTCATGCTACTTGGTAATCGAGAAGGTAAAATCATTTCCGCTTTAACAATTGTCAACCTTATTTTCTTTTATTTCTATTCAACCTCCTTTGGAATTGAGGTTAAGAATATAATTGATTCAGATCCTGAGGGGATGATGCTAAGTTTAGATTATCTGATAACTTATACAACGGCAACAATTTTACTATATAGTCTTTCTAATAACCTGGAAAGTTCAAAAAACATTGTAATTGCAAAAGTCACTGAGTCAAAAGAAGCTCTAGAACGTAAAAATGAAGAGTTAAAGAAACTTTCGCTTGTTGCTTCAAAGGCTGACAATTCAGTTGTTATAACTGATAATGAAAATAGGATTGAATGGGTAAATGATGGATTTAGCCGACTTACTGGATTTACTCTTAATGAGGTGGAAGGCACAAAAATGTATGAATTTTTGTCTGGACCAGAGGCTAATCCTGAAACATCAGCTCTTATAAAAGAGCATATTCTTGAAAAAGTATCTTTTTCTGGAGAAGTGTTTAAAAATCATAAAGACGGGCACCCAGTTTGGCTTCAAGAAACAATCACACCGATTGCTGATGATGCTGGTGAAATCACTCAATTTATACACGTTGAGAGCGACATCACTGAAAGAAAGGAAGCTGAAGAGAAAATGTCAGCTTATTACAAGTACCTTGAAAAAGCAAATAAGGAATTAGACAAATTTGCTTACGTCGTTTCTCACGATTTGAAAGCACCTTTAAGAGCCATAAGTAATCTTACTACTTGGATTGAAGAGGATATAGGTAAAACACTCACGGAGGATAGTAGAAATCATTTTAATATGATAAAAGGTCGTGTTGTAAGAATGGAAGCTTTGATCAACGGAATATTAGATTACTCTAGAGCAGACAGAGTGAAAGCGCCTACCACAAAGGTAGAAGTGAAAGAGTTACTTGAAGAAGTTGTTGAAATGCTTGTTCAAGATGATAAAGTTAAAATCAACTATCCTGATAAACTACCAGTTCTAAAAACTGAAAAGATGAAATTGCAACAAGTCTTTTCTAACTTGATTAGTAATGCAATTAAACATAACGATAAAGAACTAACTGAAATCACTATCAGTGTGAAAGAGGAAGAAGAGTCTTACCTGTTTTGTATACAAGATAATGGACCTGGAATCGACTCACGCTACCACGAGAAAATATTTGTCATTTTTCAAACCTTACAGGCAAGAGATACCTTTGAAAGCACTGGAGTAGGCCTTGCTATTGTTAAGAAGATTATAGATGAAATAGGAGGGTCTATCTGGATTGAATCTGAAATTGGAGAATTTACTCGTTTCATGTTCTATTGGCCGAAGGAAAGTAGCGAGGCATTTAAACCTTTTCAGTTTTCTCTACAAGGAGAAAACTCTGCAGAACAAGCCCCAGAGAAACTTAAAAATGTGGCGTCATGAAACAAAGAAAACCCAATATTCCAGAAAAGTATTTGATGGAATTAAGAAATGATGCATCGCACATAGCCTACCTGCATCGATTAAACTTAGAATCAAAAAAGACGTTGAATGAATCTCAAAAGCAACAATTACTTGAGATTTCAGAAAAGTTGAGTGAGTTAAAAGAATTCTTGGATGCTGAAGAAGAATAGAACCTTAAGACAATGAATAATAAAAAATGCCCCGCAATAGCAGGGCATTTTTTATTTGGCGGAGAGAGAGGGATTCGAACCCCCGGACCTATTACAGTCAACAGTTTTCAAGACTGCCGCAATCGACCGCTCTGCCATCTCTCCGGGGGCAAAAGTAGTAATACGGCGCACATGTCAAAAAAAAAAAGACGTTTTTAGTGAATCTCTTTCTCTTGTTTGCAATTAATGAGTTGTTTTTCAGTGATATATAATCTCATTGAACAAAAATTATTCATTAGTTTTGGTCCAATAAATGAAACAGTTAGGACTTTTAAGCTTCTTTTTGGTATTGAATTGCGCCTCTTCAAAAGCATTAGATTCATTAGATTACAGGCAAAAGAAGAATCTCACAATTGCAAGCTCAACAGTAGGTGTAGTATATGCAGGTAGCATTTCTTTACTTTACAAAACATGGTATCAGAATCAATCAACAGGGAAATTCCAGCTATTTAACGATGCTTTGGAGTGGAAGGGAATGGATAAAATTGGACATTTCACTACCTCATGGTGGATATCTCAAGCATTATTAGATGTGCAGGAAAGTATTTCACTACCCCATGAATCTTCAGTAATAAGGTCGGCAGCAACTTCTCTAGCATTTATGACAACCATTGAGGTTTTTGATGGCTTTTCTGAGGGCTATGGATTTTCATTTGCTGACATGGGAGCAAATGCATTAGGAATAACATTATTTACCCTACAAGAACTGAAATGGGGAGAACAAAGGTTATTGGCTAAATATTCATATCATAATTCAAACGAATCACAACTAAGACCAGATCTGTTAGGTGCCACCTTACCGGAAAAAATGCTTAAGAATTACAATGCTCAAAATTATTGGCTTTCTTTTCCAATTAATAAAGTGTGTTCAAAATTCGAGAAGGTTCCTGCATACTTAAGTTTCAGTGTTGGCTATGGAGTTTCTGGTTTATATGGTGCTAAGGATAACTCTTATCTCAATTTGTTCGACTTAAATCCGAGTTTCGACTATAGCAGACAATCTCATTATTATTTTTCATTTGACATAGATTTACAGAAAATACCTATCCGAGGAAAAGCATGGAAACTGTTCACTTCTTTGGTTAGATGGGTTAAGATTCCTGCCCCATCTCTTGCCTTTAATAAGTCGACTGGATTAAAGTTTTATCCTATTTATTGGTAAATTTGATTGAGACGAGAGAGTTAATATCCACAATATCAAATAATTATAGCCTTATTGCGTTGTTAAAGTTAGAGTGTTAATATCAAACTATGATTTTGTCAAAGATTCATTCGGATTGCTTAATTTTGTGGGAATAGTGAATTTATTCATAACTACGTTTCATTACATGAGGTATTTATTGCTAAACATTGCCACCCTGTTTTGCATTTTCAGTGTAAATGAGCTGCTTGCACAGCAACCCACTTCCGGCGATTGCCTTGGTGCGTTTACAGTTTGCGCGCTCAATTATAATCAGGAGTTGTCTTTTACTGGTGAAGGTCAGTACCCAGATGAAATTGATCCAACATCATCATGCTTAAATAGCGGAGAGAGTAATAATGCTTGGTACATTATAACTGTTCAAACTCCTGGCACCTTTGGATTTAATATTACCCCTAATTGCGATAATGCAGATTATGATTGGGCTTTGTTCAATTTGACCAATGCAAATTGTGGAGATATTGCCAATGATCCTACTCTTGAAGTTGCTTGTAATTTCTCAGGTTCAACCTTTCCAACTTCAGTTACAGGAATGAATAATGGGCTGAATCCACAAGATGAAAATCTCATAAATGTAACAGCAGGAGAGGTTTTCGCATTACTTGTAAATAATTTCTCAAACCTGAATCAATGTGGCTATATTCTCGATTTTGGAATTTCATCAGCTGGTATTATTGACCTTTCTCCTCCGGAGTTTGGCTCTGTAACAAGCCAGGTTCTTTGTGGAGCCAATGCTTTCACATTCACGTATTCTGAATTTGTGAAATGTGCTACAGTGAATGCAGACGAGTTTTTCATGATTGGCCCCAATGGCGATACATTAAATATAACATCTGTGACAAGTGTTGCTTGTTTAAATGGCGGCGACTATGATAAGGAATTCACATTAACCATTGATGAACTGCTATTCGAAGGAGGTAATTATACAATTCAAGGATTCGGTAGAGTGGAAGACAATTGTGGGAATTTCACCACGGATACATTAGAACTATTTTTTAACATTAATACTGTAGAAGTAACTGCTGTAATGCAATCTGCAACTGACTGTCGATTGAATAATGGTTCTGCTGAGGCTCAAGTCATAGGTGGTATTGCTCCATTTACTTTTTCTTGGCAACCTGCCAATCAGAGTTCTGCAACTGCAATGGCTCTTCCTTTTGGTTGGCAGGAAGTAACTGTAACCGATGGTCAAGGTTGTCGCGCCAGAGATTCTGTTTTCATTGAGGACACAAATAATTTCATTGCTGAAGTTCAAGTAATTTCAGATACTTGTTCTTTTGGATTAGGCTCTGCAATTGCTGTAGTTGCAGGAGGAAGACCTTTTGTTTATCGTCAAGGTATTCAAGAGGAGTATACATATTTTTGGAATGTCACAAACCAAGTGAATGATACCACGTTTGTTGATAGTCTTTTAACAGGTCAATATGAAATGTCTGTTAGGGATAGTTTCGGTTGCATTTATAATATTGATTTCCTGATACCTGACTACAGGTTTAACCTTATACCTGATTTCGTTTTTTCACCAGATACAAATCCGATTCCGGGCCTTTTGCCAACTGTTTCTTTTATTAATCAATCCCTGAATGCCACAGAGTTCTTGTGGAATTTCGGAAGTGGTGATATTTCAACTGAGTATGAGCCAGATTATATTTTTCCAGGTTCGGGGACCTATGATGTGAAGCTAATCGCAATAAATTCATTTGGTTGTATGGATTCGATAAGTAAGCCTGTAACCATTGATTTCTTTCTTAACTACTTTGCTCCAAATGCATTTTCTCCTAATAATGATTTGGTGAATGATTCATTCAATATAGTCTTATCAGGAATCATGGATTCCACCTATCTAATGGTCATCTTTAATCGGTGGGGAGAAGAGGTCTTTTCAACGAGAGAACTCAAAGAGGCCTGGTCAGGACAGAAGAATAATACAGGGAAAATCTGTCCTTCAGGATATTATGTTTTCAGAACAAGCTTTATTGATTTATCAGGCAAAAAGCATGTTTTCTATGGAAAAATTTTGCTAATAGGCTAAATTGTTCAACAATTGGCTAGATGTCAATTTTTAGCCCATCATATGCTAAAAACACGTTTTTAGGAAGTTCCTTTTCAACTTCAGCATGCAATCCCATTTGATGGCTTAAGTGCGTTAAATAAGCTTTCTCTGGCTTCACGTAATCAATAACTTCTAATGCCTCTTTTAGGGTGAAATGTGAGACATGCGTTTCTTTTCGAAGAGCATTTAATACAAGAACTTTTGCATTTTTCATTTTCGTAAGTTCTGATTCTGCAATCGATTTTGCATCTGTTACATAGCAAAATGAGTCTATCTTAAATCCAAAAACTGGCATTAAATAATGACTTACTTCAATGGGAGTGATTTGATGTCCAAGAAGTTTAAATGGATTGAGATTGATTCTATGAAGGTTTATTAAGGGAATTCCTGGATACTTGTTTTTAGCAAAAATATAGGCAAACTCTCTTCTTAAGGCCGTTTCAACATGTTCAGAAAGATAAATATCCATATGCTTCCTTTGGAAGTAGTTGAATGCTCTAATGTCATCTAAACCGGCAATATGATCTTTATGCTCATGAGTGAATAATACAGCATCGAGATGCTTGATGTTTTCTCTGAGAATTTGTTGCCTAAAATCAGGGCCAGTATCAATAAGCAAATTTCCTTGAGTATCTGAAATTAAAACGGAGCATCTTAATCTATTATCTCTGCTATCGGAAGATCTGCATACTTCGCACTCACAAGCAATAACTGGAACTCCTTGAGATGTTCCCGTTCCCAAAAATGTAACCTTCATATCCTCAAACGTACATGAAAATTCTGAAAAAAGAACTCAATCTTCAAACGAATGATTTTCTTTGTATCGGCACTTTTATGAAATACTATATAATATCAGGGGAAGCTTCAGGAGATTTACATGGTGGAAATTTAATTCATCACCTAATGAGACTTGATTCAGCGGCCCAAATCCGAGGTTGGGGTGGAGAACACATGCAAGAAGAAGGTGCTGTGATTGTTAAGCATTATAAAGATCTTGCATTTATGGGATTCACAGAGGTGCTAATGAATCTAAACACCATTCTTAAAAACATTAAGTTTTGTAAAAAAGATATTCTCGAGTTTAAGCCTGATGTGTTAATTTTAGTTGACTACCCTGGATTTAATTTGCGGATTGCTGAATTTGCGCATAAAAACGGTATTAAGGTTTTCTATTATATCTCTCCTCAGATATGGGCTTGGAAACAAGGTAGAGTTCATCTAATTAAAAAAGTAGTTGACCGTATGTTCGTGATTCTTCCTTTTGAAAGAGAATTCTATAAGCAATTCGATTATGATGTTAGCTTTCCTGGACATCCTTTATTAGATGCTATTCAAAAATATATAGGAGGAAAAGTAGGTTCATTCGATGAAAAAGCTCCAAAACGTATAACCTTATTGCCAGGAAGCAGGAAACAGGAAATACAGAAAATTTTACCTATTATGCTTGGAGGTGTTTCTAAATTTCAAAATATTAAAATTAGAATAGGTGTTGCTCCTTCTATTCCCTTAGAGTTTTATCAAAGTCTTTTGAATGGAGTAAACGCCGAATTATTTACCAAAGGAACTTATGAATTATTATCTAATTCTGATGCAGCTCTCGTAACATCAGGCACAGCCACTCTTGAGACTGCTTTATTTAATGTACCTCAAGTTGTTTGTTACAAAGGTGGATTTATTTCTTATTTGCTCGCAAAACGTTTTATAAAAGTTAAGTATATTTCTCTTGTAAATTTAATTCTAAACAAAGAGGCTGTTCCTGAATTAATTCAGGACGATATGAATGAAAAAAAAATTGCCTTACATCTGGAAAAAATCCTCTGCGATACTGAATTTCGTCGTTCAATGCTAGATGATTACAATAAGCTCAAAACCCTTTTAGGAGGACCTGGAGCATCAGAGCGGGCTGCAGAAGAGATGATTTCTATCTTAAACAAAGTTTGATATTAAGAAATTACTGTTAAAAAGCTGTTTGGTTATAATGGATCTGCCTAATAGATGAGGCTATCTTTGTATCATGAAAAAGAGAATTATTCTGCTTTTGATAATTTTTTGTACAAATGCTCATTCTCAAGAAATTATCAGAGTTGGATTATTTAAGGCATCGAAGATTAAAGCGATTGAAGTGTTTCCTGAAGGATGTTCTTCTACTATTGAAATAGGTGAAGCCATTAAGTTTTCTGGAAACTCAGGAAATAGTCCATTTTATTTAAGTGGTGATGGGAATCAAATAACTGTTTTTTTTAACGACATCAAAATTGGTTCAGCAAAGGAAATTGTAATAAACAATAACTCAAATGATTTTTTCTTTTTCAAACCTGCAATACCTGATTTAAAAGGTAATTCCTATAAAGGAAAAGTAATTTTCAGGTCTAGTAATGGTGTTATTTCTTCTGTGAATGAATTGCCTGTTAACGATTATTTAAATGGAGTAATACGAGGTGAAATAGGTTTTGATAAAGATCCTGTTGTTTATGAAGTGCATGCTATCATTTCTAGAACTTATGTATATAGATTTTTTAATAAACATGAATCAGAGGGGTTTAATGTATGTGATCAAACTCATTGTCAAGTCTACAAGGGTTTTTTTGATTACGAGCAATTCATTAATTCAATTGAAATTTCTGATGGGATAGTACTGCGTGATCCAATTGATTTTAGTTTTGCAGAAGGTTTATTTCATGCTAATTGTGGGGGAAGAACAAATGCCTCAGAAGATGTTTGGTCTGCTAAATTAAGTTATTGCCGTCCGGTTATAGATTCATTTTGCTTAACCGGGAAACATGCAAATTGGGAAAAGCAATACAGCATTAAAGATTTAGAAAAAAAGCTGGGAATAGAATCATCTCAACTGTTGTGTGAGGATTATTGTTTTTTTAGTAACGATAGGGTGAAAAAAATCAGACTCGGTTACCATGATTATGAAACTATCAGCTTAAGAAATATTTTGAAATTAAAATCAAGCTATTTTAATTGGGAATGCGATTCTGATTCGGTAATTATATCTGGTAAAGGTTTCGGACATGGCGTTGGATTGTGTCAGGAAGGAGCAATTAAAATGGCTGAAATGTGTTTTAGTGCCGAAGACATTCTTCAATTCTATTATTCTGGAATTTTAATAGATCAGTCTGAGTTCAGAAAAAAAAATAAATTACTTTCTGATCGGTTATCTGAATAAGTCCTTTTAAATTAATGCTTGGCTTAGTGCATGGTTTAAAATGTGTCGAGTGTTATTAATAAACCGGTTTTTTGAGAAATTTAATCTCAAAATATTTAAATTTTAATTGATTGATAATCAGTATTTTGAATGTGTTTTTTATTTTCACCCTTCTTAATTCTAAACATTTATGTAACCTATTTATTATAAACCAAATATATTAGCACAATATTTAAAATAAAATCATGGCAAAAACGATAGAGTTTACTGCTGAAGAATTGGCTGCTTTACAGGCATTTTATTCCAAACAACTTCAAGAAACAAAAGAAAGGCTCCATTCTATTGAGTCAATAATTCGAAAAATTGGAACTATTCCAAAGAAACGAGGAAGAAAACCTACAGCAACTAAAAATGATATTAATTCAGAATTAAAAGCTTCCCTATCGAGCTTAACATCCGCTCCTGCAAAGAAAAGAGGACGACCAGGTAAAATAAAGACAGAATCAACTGCTCCTAAAAGACGAGGCAGACCTAAAAAAGAAGTTAAGGCAGAATTAATTTCTGAACCAAAGAGAAGAGGGAGACCTTCAAAAACATCGGCTAGTACACCTACTTCATCGGCTCCTAAAAAAAGAGGCCGTCCATCAAAGGTAAGTGAAGCAACCACTTCGGCAAAAAGAAGAGGTCGTCCAGCTAAAGCAGTTGTTGTTTCTCCTTCTGCAAAAAGAAGAGGTCGTCCAGCTAAAGTGAAACTCGCTTCTCCTGCATCAAAAAGAAGAGGACGTCCAGCTAAAGCAAAAGAGGAAACTGTTAAGCAAGCCTCACCAGCAAAATCAAACAGTTCTTCAAAGGTTAAGACAGAAGTTGCGGCACCAAAAAGAAGAGGTCGTCCAGCAAAAGAAACTAAGTCTGCGACCTCTACTGCCAAAAAGCGTCAAGGAAGACCAGCAAAAGCTGTTTCTATTGTTTCAACGCCCGTTAAAAAAAGAGGGAGACCTTCAAAAGCTTTAACTATTGCTAGTGAATCGTCTACAACTATAAAAACCTCTAAAAATGATGCAAAATCTCCAAGGGGAAGAAAGCCAGTTTCAAAGAAAATTGAAGTTCAATCTATAGATTTAACTCCAAGTAAGGAAATGGCTGCCAAGATAGAAGCTTTAGCAAGTAAAATGGAAAGTGTTAAATCCATAACAACTTCTTCTTCTTCCTCTGAAGTTGTCGCAAAGAAAGCAGCTACCAAAAAAGCAACTCCAAAAAAAGTAGCTAAAGAAAAAACAGCTTCAAAAAAAAAGTCCGGACCGCAAAAAGCGGTAAAAATGCCTAACAATGATGGGAAATTAACCTATAACAATTTTATCATTGATCTTTTAAATAAGGAAGAACGTTTTTTAAGCACTCCTGAAATAAATGAAGCCGCTTTTGAAACCTATAGAACCATTGAATCTGAAAAGAAAAAGATAAAAAGTACTTTACAAACTACTCTTCATCGTTTAAATTCAGATAATATGATACAACTTAGAAAAAAAGACGGTGATAAATTAAGTTATTGGGCATCTTCATCCGTGAGTGATTACGGTTTTTTACCAGAGGTCAAATAAAATATTTTTTTATCAATATCTAAAGGGTCGGCAATTTGAAGCCGGCCCTTTTTAGTTTTACACACCCATATTTAATAAATTTTGACTATTTAACTATGATTGATTGTTTTCTTAGGTATTTTTGAAAATGACTTTTATAATTAGACATGCTAAATCGGATGATGTTCCATCCATTTTAACCCTTATTCAAGAGCTTGCTGTTTATGAGAAAGCTGCATTAGAAGTTGATATCACTAATGAGATTTTACATGATGATTTGTTTGGTACTAGGAAGATAATTGATTGCCAAGTTGCAGAAATAGAAAATGAAATTGCCGGTATTGCAATTTATTACACGAAGTATTCTACTTGGAAAGGAAGGTGTTTATATTTAGAAGATATTGTGGTGAGTGAACGGTTCAGAGGAAGTGGCATTGGAAAGGCTCTTTTTAAAGAAGTAATTAATGTTGCCAAAGAGAATAACTCAGGGAGGATGGAATGGCAGGTATTAGATTGGAATACTTCAGCTATTGATTTTTACAAAGCATTTGGAGCAGTCTTGGATTCTGAATGGATAAATGGAAAATTCACAAAAAAACAGCTTCAAGAATTTAAATTTCAATGAATGCAATCCAGGTACATAAGTTTGGAGGGGCCTCTGTAAAAGATGCAGATGGGGTAAGAAATTTGTTAAAAGTTTTACAAGGTTTTCAATCTGAAAATTTGTGCGTTGTTCTCTCTGCCATGGGTAAAACTACCAATGCCTTGGAACGACTTTGCAAAAGTTTTTTTAATAAATCTTTTGACACTGAAAGTATTTTACTGGAAGTTAAAGAATACCATAACGATCTGATAAAAGAACTTTTTCCTTCTGGCAATGATGAATTAATTTCTGCTATTGAGAATATTTATGCCGAATTGCACTGGGCTATTGAAGAAGATCAAATAAAATCTTACGACTATGAATATGATCAGATTGTTTCTCAGGGTGAGCAACTTTCCACAAGAATTGTAGCGTCATATTTAAATTCCAATGGTTTTGAAATAGATTTTATTGATGCACGAGATTTATTAAGGACCGATAATACCTATAGAGAAGCTAAAGTTGAATGGCTTGAAACGAATTCTCTTATTCATTCTAACTTGAAGTTCAGTAATTCGTCTATTAAAAGATATTTAACGCAGGGTTTTATAGGAGGAACAAGCGAGAATTTCACTACAACATTGGGAAGAGAAGGTTCTGACTATACGGCATCAATTATTGCCTATTGTTTGAATGCCAAAGAAGTCATCATCTGGAAAGATGTTCCAGGTGTACTAAATGCTGATCCTAAAGAATGGGGAAAAGCAACTTTGATAGATGAGTTATCCTACTTTGATGCGATTGAACTTACCTATTATGGAGCAACCGTTATTCACCCTAAAACAATTAAACCACTTCAGAATAAACTTATTCCACTTCGTGTTAAATCTTTTCTAAATCCAAATTCTTCAGGAACACTTATCAGAGAGAATAAAGATCAAAAAAGGGTTACTTCTTATATTTTTAAAAAGCAGCAATACTTATTATCTATTTCTACACGTGACTTTTCATTTATAGTGGAGGAAAACCTGGAAGAAATATTTAAGGCTTTTAATAAATCTCGAGTCAAAATAAATTTAATGCAGCAAGCTGCACTTACGTTCTCGGTTTGCCTCTCTGCTGAAGAAGCAAGATGGACTAGTCTTCTGCAAGAATTACAAACTAATTATAAGGTCAAGTACAATGATGATTGCGAATTAATTACCGTAAGGCATTATTCAGAAAATCTTCCTGAAGAGTTTGCAAAAAGAGGCGCGATTTTACTTGAGCAACGCTCAAGACATACATTGCAATATGTTATAAAAAGTAATTAGTAAATTTGAAAATATGGCGAAAGGTTTTTTAATACTAAATGTAACTTTAATAAATGAAAACAAACGTTTTAAAGGTTATGTACTAATTACTGATCAATTTATTGAAAAAGTAGTGGAGGGTGATTACACTTCTGATGAATACCCAAAAGGATATGAAGTAATTGATGCGGCTGGATTGATTTTAATTCCAGGAGCAATTGATGATCAGGTACATTTTAGAGAACCAGGCTTAACTCCTAAAGGCGATCTGTATACAGAACCTAAAGCTGCGGTGGCAGGAGGAATTACTAGCTTCATGGAGATGCCAAATACATACCCTCCTGCGATAACTCAGAATTTACTTGCTGATAAATACTTAATTGCATCAGAAAAATCATTAGCTAACTATAGTTTTTATCTAGGAACAACATCGACAAATCTTGATGAGCTTTTAAAAACTGAACCGAATAATATTTGTGGTATCAAAATCTTCATGGGCTCAAGTACCGGCGATATGTTAGTTGATGATGTTGCTGCCCTTAATGACATATTTAGAGAAGTAAAAATGCTGATTGCTCTTCATTGTGAAGACGATCATATAATTGCAAAGAATGCTGCAGCTGCAAAAGTAAAGTTTGGGTATGCTGTTCCGATGAGTTATCACCCTATTATTAGAAATGCTGAAGCTTGTTATGCCTCATCATCTAAGGCAATTGAACTAGCATCTAAGCATAATACAAGACTTCATATTCTTCATATTTCCACAGAAAAGGAAATCAGTCTATTCAGGAACGATATTCCAAGTGTGGAGAAAAGGATTACTGCGGAAGCCTGTGTCCACCATTTATGGTTTACAGATGAAGATTACCTTACAAAAGGAAGTTTTATTAAATGGAATCCTGCTGTTAAGTCAGCTAAAGATAGAGAGGCAATCAGAGAAGCGCTAAAAAGCGGTAAAATTGATGTAATTGCTACAGACCACGCCCCCCATACTTTAGATGAAAAAAAGAATACTTATTTTAATTGTCCTTCAGGAGGACCATTGGTGCAACATGCCTTGCCTGCATTATTTGAATTAGCTGCGCAAGGGGTTTTAACTTACGAGCTTATTGTAAATAAATACTGTCATACCGTGGCTGATTTGTTCCAAGTGCATAAGAGAGGTTACATACGTGAAGGATATTATGCTGATTTAGTTTTAATAAACCCTGACAAACCTCAAAAAGTGAATTCAAACCTTCTTTATTACAAATGTGGTTGGTCTCCATTTGAAGGAGAAGTTTTTAGCTCAACAATTGAGAAAACTTTTGTTAATGGACACCTCGTTTACAATGATGGGGTGTTTGATGAGGGTAAGAAAGGAATGCGTTTAATGTTTGATCGATGAAGCAATTGCCATTTTTAGTTTTTGCAGTTTTATCGTTGCTTCTTTTCGGATGCTCATCCAATCAGAGTGTGCCTGAAGGAGTGATACCTGATACAACCATGTCGCAACTGATTGTTGAGTTTACTCTGATTGATGCAGCTTACAACGTAAGTGTTTCTACCCCTTCTTCTATTAAATTTAGACCTGAAATGTTTTACGAATCTGTTTTAGAGGAAAAGGGGTATACACGAGAGAGTTTCAACAGAAGTATCTCATGGTATACTACAAATTCAAAAAGACTTTTGAGAATTTATGATGAAGCACTTATAGATCTAAGTAAGCGTCAAGCAGAATTAGATCGTTAGCACGTATTATTATTGAACTGATATTCTATCTGTGCTAATGCCGTGGCAAGAATTGCAAGCGCCTTGAAGAATAGAAGAACTCATATACGATGTTTGCCCGTTATAACTAATTGCTGGATAAAGTCCGCCTCCAAATGCTTGGATGTCTGTTGTATAGAAATTTCCTAGCAGGTCGCCATTAATTGTCTTTCTTAATTCACCCTTTCCATTTGGTTGGGTGTATAGGTTGACAACTACATTGGAAGCTGTAACATTATTCTGTGCGTAAGCAGTACCTGATATTGTAAACCAACCGTCACCGTCACCACCTTTTTTGTGACAGTTAACGCAGTTTTGGCCAGAGTTATGACTCTGGCTAGAATTTGCTTCGCTAATATTAGTAGTTAACTCATTTAAGTGATTACATGAGTTGTTCAAAAGAGCAAATGCAAACAATGACACAAAGAGCCTTGAATTCATGGTAACATTACTTTCCTACTTTGATACAAACAACAGGAATTTCGTTATGGTATGCAATTGCTTTGCTTTTGCTAGGATCAAGTATTTTTTCTACCCAAGATCGTTTGTGCGTCACCGTACAAATCATATCAGGTTTTGCAACTCTCCTGTATTTAGCAATTCCTCCGAAAAAGTCATTGTCTTGTTTTGTCTTAATCAATCGATAGGTAATTGAATTTATATTAAACTTTTTCTCTAAGTTTTGGATATCTTTTTTTTCATCAAAATTCAGAAAGGCATTTGTTGTTGGAAAAGTAGGTTGTATATGAAAGATTTCAATTTCAGAATCTAGCGCATTTGCTATCGGTAATAGTACTTTTAGTTCTTCTTCTAAATTAGCAAGGTCGGAAGAGTATCCAATTTTTTTGATGGCCTTTTGTCTGAAATTATCGGGAATAACAATAACTGGAATTGAAGCCTTTTCAATTACTTGAGCAGCGACGCTTCCAATGAAAAGTCTTTTCAAACCTGAAGCTCCAGTTGTTCCCATTATAATCGCATCGGCTTTTAATCTTTTTGAAGCTTGGATAAGTATATCGCTTGTCCCAACACCAGGTATAATCTCTGACTTAACCTTTTTTGGGTCATATTTACCTTTAAAACTTCTTAAAGTTTTATTCAAGAACTTATCAAGTTCTGCTTTAAGATATCCAACCTGATCAGCTTGGGAAGGCATGTATAAGCCTGAAAAAGCGGTGTCTGGTGCTAACTCAAGTACACTTGTTTGATGCACTACATGTACAACTGCATCATTTTTAATGGCAGTATTCAAAGCAAATTTGAGTGCCTTAATTGAGTTATTTGAAAAATCGGTTGGAACAATAATGGTTTTCATAATCAATAGCTTTAGTCAAATGTACTCTGATTATGTTATATATTGAATGATTTTAAGCAATAAAAAACATGATATTTCTCATGAAATTATAGCAGTCAGTATTAGTCAATACGAATTTTTCTAGAAGAACTTAATTTTTGCATAATCAACTCAGGTAATTGTTAGAAAGATATTAATTGTTCTAATCTCAAAGAATTAAACAGCTTGGCAGATTTGAAAATTGCATATTTCGAAGAATCATGAACTTAAGCCGGTTAATTTGATAACACTCTTTTAATTGAGCTAGCAGATTAAGGTTTTAAGTTCTTCACTTTTAATTTTAAGTATGTTGATGCCTCTGATTCTGATTCAGGTAAATTGGAATAGATATTTATCATTTCTTCCATAGAGTTTCCAGATAAATATAATTTTTTGAAATTGGGATACCAGTTATAATAGAACCTATTTCTTAAAATGTATGCATGATTAACAGGATACTGATATCTGTCTTTTTGGAATGGATTTGCTTGCTCCAATAACTTATTAAGTGCTTTTTGGACTTCCTTATATCTTTTTAATTTAATCTCATTATCGAGGCCTTGCAGCTGAATCTCCGCTTCACTTAATAAAGTATAGATATTCTCTTGTATTTGACTTTGTTTCAGTAAAGCAGGTATAAATTCTGGGTGATATTTTTTGGCAAATTCTATTGTGGCATAGTTACCTAAGAATTCACCAAACGATTCTTCAGCCTGGTATGGGATTTTGATTTTCATCCTTTGTCGGTGCACATGAGACATTTCGTGCATGACAATAAACATGATAGCTTCAGGTGGGTAATTAAGAAGATGATGAGTTAAAAGTGTAGCACTGGTCCCAGATGTTTTATAAAGCATTGTATCAAAACCTTCATCAGTAACTTCTTTTGCTTTGATTGCTGCTGAAGCTGTATCTGTTCCAAAATATCTGAAGCTAGGTGTATCTTGAGGAAGTAATATACTATCGGCCCTAGATACATACAAATAGGTGAGTTGCTGTTCTTGTTTTAGCCATCGTTTATAGAATTTTCTGTTCAGATTTAGCCCAAGTTCACCTTCACCAAATTGCCTTAGTTCGCGAATTAGTTTGAGGCTATTTTTTTCATTTTCAGGAGGGGAAAATAAATTATTGGGTAGAGCTGCAAGGCTTAAGAAGCCTATACTATTTCGAAAGAAAATTCGTCGATTCAAGTTCTAAACTTATTATTTTATTGGATAAATTATTTGAGTTAGCCACATAGAAGTATCTGGATTAGATTCAGAATCTGTAACATATACTTCTCTTGGAGCTCCATCTACTACTATTTCAGGATGTTCCATAATATATTTATTCGCTGCAGCATGACCCATTCCAGAACTTTCATAAGGACCGTAATATAAGGCCACAACCGCCTTTCCTGAAGGAATAGAATTGGAAATGATTTTATTTGATTTTGCAGCAGGCTTATTTATTTGCATTGCAACATCCATATCAAAATTTGTCTCTGATTCAGAATAATAAATTGTAAAAGGGGAGCCACTAATTTCAAGTCTTTGTTTTTCAATTTCTTCATTTAAAGCTCCTAAATGCAAGCCTATTTTTTGTCCAATTGTGCTAACATTAGCTGTATCGTGAATTGCGATATAGTGAATTTCAGGCAAGTTCATCACTTCAACACCTTCAATTCTTCCTACTGCTGAAGTTTCTTTTAATTCTCCAACGTATGAATTCATTTTATTCATACCCATATCAAATTGCTCTTCAAGCATACCTTTCATGATAAACCCCATCCATCTACTCATTGGATTTCCACCTAGTTCAGACTCGAATTTCCAAGTCATTTTAGTCCCATTTTCGGCTGGTTCAAATGAATAATCACATTTCGCCACTCCCATTTCGCCGAAATCAAGATCAGATTTAATTAATTTGGTGGGTTCGCTTTCCGTGATGGTGAGTTTTCCCTCTCCCGCCTTAGGACCAATCCAGGTATAATAAGCTCCAGTACCTGAGGGTTGATCTCCATAAGTGTTAACCATCTCCGGATCCATTTCCTTCCAAGGTGACCATTTTTCCCAATTTTGAACAGTATTTACTTGGTCAAAAACTATAGCAGGCGAAGCATTAATGACCATGGATCTTTCTACAATGGAAGTAGAAGGTAAAAAGAATCCGATAATGACAAGTAAGATTAAAAGGCCTAAAATACTTAAGCCAATGGTTTTTAGCAGTTTCATAGTGTTATATTTAGGACTTCAATGTACTTAATTTCAATAAGTTCAACAAGTCTTAAAACAAAACCATTGGATACTGTGAAGTATTACATATGCTTTTTTACTTCATCAAGGAATTGATGGATATCTGAAAGTTCTGTATCCCATGAAGTCATAAGTCTAACTTCATTTGTAAATTCATTCCACACGTAGAAAGGAAACTTATTTTGAAGTATTTCTGCAACGCCTTTTGGAAAAATACAAAACACACCATTAACATCAACAGGTTGGGTTATGGTGATTTCGTCAAATTGTCTTAGTCCATCCTCTAGGATAGAGGCCATCTTATTTGAATGCGAAGCAAGTTCAATCCATAGATTATCCTTGAAGAAAGCAGTGAACTGTGCTGCAATAAATCTCATTTTAGAAGCTAGCTGCATTCCTTGTTTTCTTCTGTAAAGAAAATTCTTTGCTAAATCTTTATTAAAGAATACAATTGCCTCACCCATCATCATTCCGTTTTTTGTGCCACCAAAGCTCATTACGTCAAGGCCTGAAGATTTAATTTTTTTAAGACTATCTATTCCTAAAGCTGCAGTAGCATTGGATATTCTGGCTCCATCAAGATGCACAAATAGATTTTCTTTTTTAGCAAGTGTTACAATTTCTTCAATTTCAGCAATTGAATATAAGGTGCCATATTCTGTGCTTTGAGTGATTGAAATTACCTTCGGTTGAACATGATGTTCAACACCTCTGCCCATTAAAACATCGGGTATTTGTTTGGCTTTAATTTTACCATTTTCAGAGGGAAGTGTGATTAACTTGGACATTAAATGTCTTTCAGGTGCGCCAGCCTCATCTGTATGAATATGAGCTACATCACTGCAAATTACAGCCTCGAAGGGCCTTATACAAGATTCAAGCGCAAGAACGTTGCTAGCAGTTCCAGAATAAACGAAGTAGACTTCAATATCATCTCCAAATATTGATTTGAATGCCATTTCGGCTTCCTTGGTGTAAAAATCGTATCCATAACCTTTGACATGCCCCTCATTTGCATCAGAAATAGCTTGGAGAATTTTAGGATGAATACCTGAGCAATTATCTGATGCGAAAAATTTCTTTGAATGATTCATTTAGTATAGTTGAGAATGTTTTTAGATTAAGCTTTTTAGTGTGATTAAATTCTATCAGTGAGGTTTTTTGAAATTCTTCTCACCAGCTTCAATTTTTATTTTTAGTCTGTTTTTCTCTGGTGGGATAGGGCAATTATAGCCTTCTGAATATGCGCAATATGGATTATAGGTCTTATTAAAATCAACTAAAACTTGATTATTTTTAAAATCGCCGGTCTTTAATTCCATATATCGACCTCCGCCATAAGTTTCTTCTTCATTGCTTAAGTCTGTGAAAGGAAGAAATATATAATCAGCATACTCTGGATTTGCCTTTAATGATTCACTTTCGTAAACCGCTAGTTCAAATGAACAATCCTCTTTTTGAAAGTAGATTATTGCATATTGACGGTATTGGCGTTTTGTTCCAGAAGATGTAGTGAATTCTATAGGTTTCTCTTCTGGAGTTAGTTTGTATTTTCCCAAAAGTAACCACTCAGCAATAGGTTGGTAATAATCTAAGTAATCAATATCCTTTTTTTTAATTGGAGATTTTACATCCGTAATGAATTCATTTTTTGCATTCTTACGGTATGTCTTAATGCAATCTAAATAACCTAAAGTATCCTGATTTTCTTGTATAAATTCTGGGCAATTAGTTTGCCCGAATGCGATTGAACAGGAAATGCTAATCAAGAAAGTAAGTGCAGTTTTATTAAATGGTTTATTCATAGTCATAAATTAAATATTGAGTAATACGTGGATTACGGAAATATTGATGTTTTTCAGAATATTCTGAAATTAAAATCATCTACAAACAGGCTTGTTTTGCCAGTATTACAAATGAAGATAGCAAATTCATAATCATCACTGTAGATTTTTGGAAGTTCAAATTGCAAGCTTATTTTTTCCCATTCATTGGTATGTTTCAGTAGATCTTTCAAATCGTATGATTTATAATATGTAGTTGATTCATTCTCAGTAATGGAAACAACAATTTCTACATTATTAATTGAATTCCTCATCAGATAGGATTCGAAAAACAAAATGCTCTTTTTATTCTTAAGTTGAGGAAGATATTTTGTTTTGTAGGTTAAGCCATAGTTCATTTCAGGCGTTAGTAATCCTGATTTGTCACCTGAATAAAAGTAATCAGATGTTGAATTTGTATTTTCCCATAGGTTACTGGTTTTTGTTTCATAGTCCATCGTTACATTTACTAAAGCTTGTGACTCATTTAAACCTAGAAATTCTAAGAGTGTTGTATTCGCTCTAGTTTTATTTAATACGCACACAGAAATATTTCCATTTTCACCGATTCTATTCATTCTAGATATTATTTCTGGATAAGCCGAATATATATCTGAAAGAAAAAACTCATTTTGATAAACTATGTATTCATAATCCCAATTCAATGCGTTTTCAATAACTTCCCTTTCAGTGGATAAAAGAACATATCCTTTTCTATTCATTAGCAAAAAGGGGATGTTTGGCGCATAAGCGTCTATTACTAATATTTTAGCATTGTCATTAATACCAAGTGAATTCAAGTAGTTTTCAGAATCCTTAAAGTTGTTTATCGTACTATTTGTTCTATCCCAATTTCCGGTTTTTCTTCTTTCCTTTTGGGTTTGATGAGCATTTGTAATAAGTGGAATACTAAATGTTAAAAGTATAATGATGTAAACCACATTATTTGTTTTCATCTTTAGTTTAGGAAGTGCACTTAATCCAAGTGCGAACAGCAGGAGCAGAGGTAAAAAGTAGGTGTCTATAAAATAGTAATCATGGGCTTGATATTGCTTAATCATTAATATTGAAAATAGAAAGCAGCCAAAGAAAATAATCGATGTTAAGAACAGGATAGTTTCTGTTTTTTTATCTATGATGTTTCTTTTAAAAACAGCGAATACAACCGCTAAGAGTGTCACAAGAATAAAACCTATATAATGTGTAATTGAAAAGTATTGGAACACCCAGTTTTTTCCAACAACTTTAATTATTGCGAGAAATTCGGCAACATTATTAGCTGGCATTAAGTGATTAAGGAATATTGAACCGTAAGTTTTCCTTAAATAGTCATTATACAAGAGATAAGCTAAAATTGAAGATATGGATAAAATAACTGTGAATATTTTTGGCTTTAATTCCGCTTTCCTTTTACTTATTCTTAATAATTCTAATCCCAAAACTGCAATTAAAGGAATAGCAAAAGTCGTCCTACTTAAGGCTCCCAATGTCAAAAAAAGAATGGATAGGCTGAAATCGAAATTTTTTCGGCTTTCTATGTATTTTATATAAAAGTATAAACCAACAATTGCATTAGAAAGTGAAGGAATGGTTGGTAAGAAGCCTGCTTGATAATAGACGAAAACTGGTGATGTAGCTGCAAAAACAGTTACCAATATAGATTTGTAAAAACTGCTTGTAATTAATCTTGATAGTTTAAATAGAAAGAATAAACCAAGAAAGCTATACAATAAGGTATATAATCTATAAATCCATGGCGATTTCGAATCCAATATCTTCATGAATATAGCTGGAATGTAGTCATGGATAGGGAAATCAACTGCCGAAATACTTTTGGTGGAGGGAGAATCCCAATTATCTGGGAATTGATGATTATAGACAAAGGTTTCAGGCTGAAAGAAGTTCAAATCATTATTTACAAACCCTTGAGATAAGGCATATCTATCAGATTGAGCCCAAGCGTGTATATAAGAGGGGAATTCATTGATGTAGCTTTTCTGGAGAAAGAATCCAGTAAGAACCAATATTACCAGTACAATTAAATTTTGATGTTTCATTCTCATAAAGTACGAGCTAAGGAGCAAATAATTTATGAGTATATTTTCTTGAAAACTGAATTTTCACATTCTGTTCATGCTTTCTGTAGCCTGTAATTCTTCCCATCAGTTTTGATTGCAATAGCCTAAACATGATGTAAAAATATCATTATTTACATGGCAATTAATGATTGATTGAGAGATTCCAATTCAATCCAAGTTTATTGAGCTTTTTCTTTTCGAACCAGTCATTCTGTAATAGCAACATCTGACTTATGAAATCCAATTACGCTCCAACGTTATCTTTCTTTAAATAAAAACTAGCATAACCCTGTCAAGCTTAATAGGTCAGAAGGTCTTCGAAAATCCTACGCCACTAGGACTAAGATAAATGAAACTCATCGTTTTTCTTAAGTCTTTGGAAGCACTTGATTCTATTGCATAAAAAACTGAATCAAAAATCAGAAGAAAGGCACCCTGAAGGACAAGTCCTCTGCCATAACCCCTAAATCGTTGTCTGTCGATTGGATTATTTTCATTTTTTGACCTTTCTAAAAGATAAGCACCAGCAGTGATGTAAGCGATATCTAAACCAGAGTTGAGGAGTAGCGTTTTTTCAAGTTGCAGCTGTTTATCAAGCACAGCAAATGCCGAGTTTTCGGGCTGCTCTTTAGATACTTTAATAAATCCGGATGCGGCAAGTCCAAGATTGACGGTATTCCAAATTGCATTCATTTCATGAAAATATCTGTCTTCGCCCATCGTATTATTTCTAAGGATGAGACCTGAAGTGATATTAATAAGAGACCAAGTACCTAAAACCTTCATTCCATTAAGCTGGTGATTAATGCGAACAGCATCATATCTGTAGAAGGTGCTGTCTGACTGCGATTTCATTTCTTGACAAGTGAAATAGCACAAAATGAGCAGATTGAAATAAACACTTTTCATGAATGTAAAACTATTTTATCGGTAGAAAGTTGGGATTTTCAAAGAATATCTTCAGGTAATTCCTCTTGTAACTCTTCTATTTCTGATTGATCTCGTCCTGATAATTCAAGTTTGGCAACCCAAAAATAAACAGTAAAAATCAATAATGAAGATATATTTTTGAGAACCAACGGTATTGGAAAGTGCATTAAACTTAACATTCTCTCAGAAAGAAAAACTAGAATCCAGCCTAGTTTAAAACTATCAAGAGTACTTTTTCGCGTATACCGAATGTAGAACAAAAGATAGGCTATAATAATTGCACTAGAACCAAATATTTGCAAGATGAATGAGTAGGGAAGGCGCAGTGTTCGGAAAATTAATCCCAAGCCTAAAATTCCAACTGCCATCCATAAGCTGCGATTATATTTATAACGTAATGATCTTGAATTATAAATTAAATAAAGCAGGAGCATTCCTTCTGTGTATTCAAGCCAAGTTGATAATTCAAATCGCCGCTGCAATAACAACCAGAAAGCAACTGAAAGTAAAGAGAAAATCCCCCAAAAAGAGCTGAAGTATCGATTGTAATAATTCACGCAAGAAATTTAAGGATGATTTTTTAATACTAAATTGAATCGGTAGGGCAGAAGGGCATCTTCTTTAGCATATTCAACCCCAATTCTTGTTGATACTTCTATAGCAAAGTCATTTACTTTTGGCTTAAGTAGCTTTATTGAATGCTGGTTCAGGGCAATTCCAGTATGTTTTGTTTTTATGCCCAATGCTTGAGACGCAGTGGCAGGACCTGAGGAAAAGCCTCCTTTTGAATAGTGCTTTTTGCGTCTCATTTCCATTATTTCGATGCCTAGTAAAGGTTCTATACCTCTTATTAAGACAGCGTGTGGAGTGTTTTCTGGGCCTGTCACAATATTAAAAAGATGATGAATTCCATAACAGAGGTAAACGTAAATATGGCCTCCACTTTTGTACATAACCTCCGTTCTCATAGTTCTTCTTCCGCCGAAGGCGTGACTAGCCATATCACTTATTCCTTTATAGGCTTCTGTTTCAGTGATGAATGCTTCTGTAAGTTGATGATCAAATGTAGTTTGAATGCGGCAGCCGAGTAAATCCCTAGCAATACCTACAACATCATCACTTTGCAAGAAACTAATTGGCATTAATTCATCTTCCATTGAAATTTACCTTCTTTATTTTCGGTCACTGAGCCATAGTCAATAAGATACTTTAATGTAGAAAGTAGACTTTCAGGATTTCCTTTAGCTTCAGAAACAATTTCATCAAGACTAAGTACTCTTTTATCTAGAATAACTCGTAAATCGAAGATTCTTTTTTGCTCCATATTATCCGTATTATTTACACCAGCATTCTTGACACAAATATCACAAATTCCGCAAGGAGGAATATTTCTTTCGCCAAAATACTCAACAAGTTTAGCACTACGACATACACTTTCCTCCTTTAAATAATTCAATATAGCTACAAAGCGAACATGTGCATTTTCCTTTCTTTTTTCCCATTCTTTCATTGAAAGAGGCAGTCGGTCGGGATGATGTCTCCCTTCAGTATAATATATTCTAGGGTTATTGTTGGATGGATAATAATGGATAAGCTCAAGTTGATGGAGTTTTATTAAACCCTTGTTAACTTCGGAAACAGGAATGCTCAAACGTTGAGCTAAATCGTTTTCTCTTATTGCAACAAAATCATTAAATGCTCCTCCATATGATCTGAGAATTGCTTTTATGAGAGGTTCAAAGCCTGGTTTGCGCAATTCAAAATCATAAATCTCGTCTCTACTTGCTTTTACTATAAGTCGTGAAGGAGAAAATGTATTTTCCTGAAAGCTAAGTAAATCTTGGGTTTCAATAAATTTAAGGGCATTTATGCATTCAACAGGGTGAATCTTATATCTCTTAACGAATTCAGTTATTTGAAATGGATAAGATTGTTCCTCGCCTGCACCAACAGGTAATTGGAGGAAATTACCTAGCCAATTGTAAATTGCTTTAACAGTGTCAAACCCTGGCCATTGATGACTAAATCTTTCTACAGCTTCATCCTCATCGGCAGGATCACTTAAAAGCACAGCCCATGCAGACTTCTCGTCTCTTCCTGCTCTTCCTGCTTCCTGAAAATAGGCTTCAGGACTTTCGGGCATATCCATATGAATAACAGTTCTCACATCCGGTTTATCGATGCCCATTCCAAAGGCATTTGTGCAAACAATAACTCGTGTATGATTGGTGATCCAGTTTTTTTGTCTTAGTTCTCTAGTTGCTCCATCAAGCCCTGCATGGTAATATGAGGAGGAAATGCCATTTTTAATAAGGAAGTCAGAAATATCCTTGCACCTTTTTCTATTTCTAACATATACTACCGATGAACCATTTATTCTTTGAAGGATTCTTAGTAGTTGCCCATGCTTGTCCTGGGTATGCCTAACGATATATGCAAGGTTTGATCTTAAAAAACTTTTTCTGAACCTGTTTTCGTTTTTTAGTTGCAGTTTTTCAGAAATATCTTCTATTACAGTATCTGTAGCTGTTGCCGTTAATGCTATTAAAGGAACCTCAGTTAATATTTCTCTTATTTGAGATATTTTCAGATAGGAAGGCCTGAAATCATAACCCCATTGCGAAATGCAGTGGGCTTCATCAATAGCAATCAATCCTATTTTTAATGAATGAATTATGGAGATAAATGATTGGCTAGCTAACCTTTCGGGAGAAACGTATAAAAATAAAATATCCTGTTTAATTGCCTTTTCGAGAATTTTTGAGATTTCGTCATTATGCATGGAGGAAGCTATCATTCCAGCTGAAATGCCTCTTAAATTTAGTTGTTCAACCTGGTCTCTCATTAAAGCAATAAGAGGAGAAATAACAAGCGTTAGTTTTCCAAGGCAAATGCCTGGAACCTGAAAACAAACAGATTTACCTCCTCCCGTAGGGAGAAGCGCAATTGTATCTTGGCCATTGAGTACAGAGTTTACAATTTCCTCCTGTAAAGGACGAAAGGAGTCGTAATTCCAATATTTTTTGAGTACCTCATGAGGCGTTTTCATGACAACGAATTTACATCATCCCAAGCTTGCTTAGAACAAATTCGGATCGCCATTTTACCGAGCCCATAGGAATGGAAATAAGTTGATAACCAAGCTCAGGAAAGATTTGCTCTATCGCCTTGTGAACTTTAATGGCTGCATTAAAGTCCTCTTTTCTTTCTTCATCACGATGAAAAATGGATTCCCACGGAGGTGTGATAAAAACGGGGTCAAAGTATTTTTTGGACTGACAAAGGTTCATCAGCTCCTGTGGAATTGGATTTTTATCTTTTACTAGGAAAGCTACGATGTCGGGTAAACCTCTATCATAAAAAGAGATTTTATTTCTGCCAATCTCAAACTGGTCAATTCTTCCTTGCAGCACTTTGGAAGAGAATTCCTGTATATTCTTCCATGGCAAAGCATCTCCCATTTTGGAAGTTTCTTCCTGAATAATTTCTCTTGCAACTTCATGAAAAACATGATGTCCGCTTCGCTCTAATTCAGCAATTATGCTTGACTTACCAAAGCCAGGTCCGCCTGTTAAAAGAATTCGCTTTGTCACCTCGGCAAAGAAAAGCAATTGAACTTAGAAATCATTGCGAGTAAAATCATTTTAAATAGGAAAATGAAATAGGATTCTTAAAACTTTAATTTATTTTTAATAGCATGCAATTGCTGAATAAGTAGTTTTGAATATGCAAATATTAATTGTTGAGGATGAGCCTAAACTCGCCTCCCTGATATCGGAAGCTCTACAAACATGTGGTTTTGAGTGTGATATCGCCTATGACGGACTGATGGGAAAAAAACTTGCTACGCGCAATACCTATCATTTGTTGGTGCTAGATATTGTTATTCCGTATTTGAATGGGCTGGAGCTGTGTAAAGAAGTGAGGGCCTCAAATGCAAGTATCCCAATTTTATTTTTGACTGCATTGGGAACAACAGAAGATAAAATTGCTGGTTTCGAGGCTGGTGCGGATGATTATCTGGTAAAACCATTTGAGCTTCAAGAATTAATTGCAAGAGCAAAAGCCCTAACTAGAAGAAGTTCTGGGGTTAATGAGATAATGAGGGAATTGAAAATAGCTGATTTAGTATTGAATTTAGATAGGAAAATTGCCAGCAGAAGCGGTACTGCTATTGACTTAACAGCTAAAGAATTTTCCTTACTTGAGTTTCTAATGCGTAATCGAGGTAGAGTGCTTTCAAGAACTCTAATTGCAGAGAAGGTTTGGGATATTGACTTTGATACAGGTACAAATGTGGTTGATGTGTACATTAATTTCTTAAGAAAGAAAATTGATAAGAATTATGAGCAAAAATTAATTCATACACGAGTTGGATCAGGTTATTATTTAGAAGTCGAATAATATGTTGTTACGCACTCGCTTAACAGTTCTTTTTGCAGGCATAACAGGCTGTATATTATTAATTTGCTCTATTTCAGTATATTTTTTCTCGTCTCGTTACCGAGGATTAGAATTTGAAGAGAGGTTGCAGCAGAAAATTGAGGCTACAGCGCGTTTGTATGCTGATATTGACGAAGTCGATGCCCGTTTATTAAGAATTATTCAGCAACAGGAACTTGGAGTTTTACCAAATGAGCAGATTCAAATATTCTCCATTGATGGAGAAGAGGTTTACCGTTCTGATGAAATAAGATATTTTGAGGTTCCCAAAGAATTTGTTTCTATAGTTATTAGCAATGGGATAGATTATACGCGCATCGGAATATTTGAGGTTTTTGGAAAAATATACAAAGGCAAATCAGGCACTTTTATAGTTGTTGGTGGAGGGTATGACAAATTCGGCTTAAGTAAATTGCGGAACCTCCGAAATGTACTGGTGCTAGTTACTTTAGGTGGAATTCTGATTTTCTTTATTTCGGGATGGATATATACTGGAAGGGCCTTGAAACCTATTTCAGGGCTTATTTCTCAAGCTGAAAATATGACGCCCGAAAATCTCAAAGCAAGGCTAGATGAAGGAAATGGAAAAGATGAGTTAGCTAGAATGGCAAAGGCATTTAATTTGCTTTTTGAAAGGATTGAAGCCGCTTTTAAACTTCAAAAAACATTTGTAGCAAATGCCTCTCATGAATTGAGAACGCCATTAACAATTATTACGGGTCAACTAGAAGTTTTATTGCTTAAACCTAGAAATGAAGAAGAATATAAGCTTGCTGTTGAAGCAATTTTAGATGATATTAAGCGTCTAAATAGAATCACAAATGCTTTACTATTATTAGCTCAGACTGAAAAGAACAGATCGGAATTACCAATTAATCATGTTAGGATAGATGAAATTTTGTGGCAGGTTAGATCAGAATTAATGAAGAGCCATAGCGAATATGAAGTCAAAGTTAGTTTTATTAAACAGCCAAAAGAGGAAAGTGATTTTGCTATAGAAGGAAGTGAGCTATTAATAAGGACTGCATTAATAAATATTGCTGAGAATGCGTGCAAATTTTCGAAGAATAAAACAGCCATAATTTCGCTCGACTATGATGGTAATACGGTCATTATTATCTGTGAAGATCATGGAATTGGAATTTCTGAAAATGAAATGAAGCTATTATTTCAACCCTTTTTTAGATCTACTGCTGTTACTGCATATCAAGGTCATGGTCTGGGCTTGGCTCTGGTTGATAAAATTATTAAACTTCATTCGGGGACCATTAGAGTTGAGTCTGTTGTAGGAGAGTTTACTCGATTTGAAATTAAATTGAATCACGAATATATCCGTTAACTATTTTAATTCCTTTTTAATTCAATTTCAATCTCGTATTAATTCTTTGTTCAAATCTTTGAAGTGTTAAACAACAAAAAAAAATCTTGTTATGGACACTCCGAATTTAAAGCAAAGAGTCCTCGTTGGAGGATTATCATTAGCATTGTTGATCTCAGTATTTTTTGCTGGTTTATTTAATATTCAGCGAAATAATTTATTTGAAGAACTATCTGGCGAAAGGTTACAAACAGAGTCTTTAATGCAGTCTAAAGAATTGTTGCAAGTAGATTTGGTTGATCTTGAGTCACGCCTTGCAACAGTTAATGAATCAGAGAAAGTACTAAAGTCTGAAAACATTCAGATGAGTAAACGAGTGAATGATCTCGAAATGAGTAAATCCTTACTTGTTAAAGAGAGTAATTCACTCAAGTCTAAAATTAAGCAGCTTAAAAAAGCTGAGGAAGAGCTTGCTCAATTCAAATCCAAATATAAATCTGAAACAGACGTATATTCAAAGGAGAAAGAAAAATATCAGAATCAGGTTGAGAAGCTTGAAAAGGAGGTTTCTCAGCTACAAACTAAATTAAATGCAAGAAAAACTGTAGCAGCTGATTATTTTAGAATTGATGCCCTGAAAAGTAAGAATAAACAAACCAGAAGAGGGAAAAAAGTGAGGAGAATTTTGGTAAGCTTTAATTGGAATGATGATTTAATAAAGGAATTCAAGGATAAACCGCTTTATTTAACTTTAAGTGGACCAGGCTTATCTCAGAACGGTGCTAAAAATTTCGAAAAGGTTAGCATAAAGGTAGATGAGCAATTAATTCAAATTCCTGTTGTTGCTAAAGCGAAGATTCAGTCGGTTAGTAAAGGCAGACAAGAGATTATCATGGAAACTTCAACAAGATTGAAAGCTGGTATTTATCAGGCTGATGTATACACTGATGTATTTCATTTAGGAGGAGCACAAATTAAACTTGACTAATTTATAAATCATGAATTATCTCAGAATAGAAAAGGAAGAACTTCCAATGATTCCTTTAAGAAAGATAGAAAGCAGAGAACTTCAAGTTGAAAGGAAACTGCATACAAAACTCCGTGAGGCTGTTATTTTGGGTAATACTTTTAAGTTAAAATGTATTCTTAGAATTCAAACAGAAGATGGAGTGGGGGTAGTAAATACCACATTATGGTATGCATCGGATGATCATATTTGTTTAAAAGGAGGGGTAACTATTCCTATAACATGCATACTAGATGTTCAGATTTAAAAGGATAAAGCAACAATAGAATTTTATAATACCACAGTGGTTAGTGGATTTCAGCAGTATTTCCCTTTTCGGGGGAGTGCTGCTGAATTATTTTATAAATACTTTAAATGGAGGTAAACCATATAAATTCTTGTTATAATTTCACAGCTATGGAGGAAAGGTTAATACGACTTAATAAGTTCATCAGTGAGAGCGGATTATGTTCAAGAAGGGAAGCTGACCGATACATTGCAGGAGGCCATGTTTTCTTGAATGGGAAGCGCGCTCAAATTGGCGATCAGGTTGGCATTGGTGATAAAGTGAGAGTAAATGGAAATGAACTCGAGCCCCGTGCAGGAGATGAACAGATTTTTATAGCTCTTAACAAACCCGTTGGTGTCATCTCCACTACCGAAGAAGGTGTGCGCGAGAACATTATTCAATTTGTTAACCACAGTAAAAGGATTTTTCCTGTGGGAAGACTGGATAAGGATTCGCAAGGGCTCATTTTTCTTACAAATAATGGTGATTTAGTTAATAAAATACTGAGAGCTGGAAATAAACATGAAAAGGAATATGTTGTAACGGTCGATAAACCTCTTACACAAACTGTCATTGACGGAATGGCTGCCGGAGTGCAAATGCTAGGAGTCACAACTAAGAAGTGTAAAATAACTCAGGAAAGTCCTAATCGCTTCAGAATTATTTTAGTTCAAGGTCTAAACCGTCAAATCCGACGAATGTGTGAATTTTACGGATACGAGGTAACCAAACTAGAAAGAGTAAGAATTATGCACATCGACCTAAAAGGTCTGCCCCCAGGCGATTGGCGTGATTTGTCGGAAAAGGAAATGGAAGGACTTTACAAAAAACTTTCTGATTCTGTTTCAACTAAAAAGAAAGTTGATAAGCCTTCAGAAAAGTCGGATAAAAAAAAGTCGGACAAGCCAGCTAAAGGAAAAGATGCTAAAGGCAAGGATGCAAATAAGAATTGGTCCTGGAAAAATGCAAGAGGCAAAAAGTCGACAAACAAGAAAATTAACCCAACCCACACTCCATCCACTCGAAAGAGAAGATAACTAAAGAAATCTAACGCACATTTCTTAAATAAGGAACTCTTAATATAAACTTCGATTTAGTGGATTCATAAGGCTACAGAATCTCAATAGTCCTGATTCTGCTGAGTTCAACCTAAGTTAGTATTGCTTGTTTTTACCCTTATCTGAGCAAATCGGATTTAACCAAATTGTAGTTATAAAGAATATGCATGCTCTTTATCGGATAGGAAAGGGGTGCAGTTATAATTTCTTGAAAGATGGCTCAATAGTTTCTTTTGGCATAAATAGATGTCAAGCAATCTTTTCGATGAGTAGTCTCAACGTGCTAATGCAACATTAAAGTTGTGAAAGTTTCTAACACTTGTCAAATTGCTTTCAGCGATAACAGGATAAACATGTTTTTATCAATTAGTTTATAAAGGGCGAACTTTAAACAAAGATTCCAACCTATGAAAAATCTACTGATTATTATTTTCGTTTTTTCTGTTGAATTGACATTTTCTCAAGTTGTAAAGCCAGCATTTGAAGGCACTATCCGTGAATTTGAAGTGTTTGAAAAAATGCGTCCTGAAACAGTCATTAGTTCACCTCAATGGATGATTAAGGACTTTATTTTTCAAGGGGAGGATTTGCTTTTGCTAACCTGGGATAAGAATCCTAAGAAGTGTTTTTTAAGAAGGATGGATGCGAAGAATAATGAATTAGCATCCATCCCAATGAATGATGAAGCATTAGGTTTTTTTGAGGATGTATTTCACCAGGTTTTTTTAGAAACACGCGAATCGGTCTTTTATGTTTCTTCTATACCTGGAATTCACCTTGAAAAGATCAATGAAGAAGTCTTTTATTCACTTATAAGAACGACTGTGGCAAAATCTGATTCTTCATTAATTTCGAGTACCTGGCATCCTAAAACACCGGAGTTTCAGTATTTGATTAAGAATAATGGAGTTTTAGATACTTTATCAGAAATTCGAAATAAACATCTGTATGACTTATATTATTCAGAATACAGATTTTTGCCCTTTTCTGTTCAGTGCTCTGTAAAGAGAAGGTGCAGAGAAACTGGTGAGAGCAAATATGATGTAGCTGCTCATGTTACAGGATTTACTGAGTCTCTCTGGTGGCATGAGTTGTATTCGCCACTTATAAATATTAGAGATTCATTTTATTTGGCTGATCATTATCAGGATAGCCTGTTTGTTTTTGATTTGAACGGGAAAAAAATCCGTAGTACTGAAATTGACTTCCACAAAGCAAAAGGCTATGACCAAGAAGTTTTGTACGATGAATTTACCACAACTTGGTATGCTAGGAATTTCAGAAATGGAGTCACTCGACTCATTCCTCTTGATTTTTTAGGTAACCAATCAGGTGAGCCGATAGTCCTTACGTATAAATACGTAGAAAAAATAAAGCTCCATCAAGGTAAAGCGTATTACTTGTATCGACCATTTGAATCTTTACAAAACACCTTTATATACAGTGAATTGCTTCCTGCGAGGGTTGCAATGGCTGATAACCAATCAAAGTAGATTAAGTTATATTATCCCACTTCATGATTCCTGCTTTATGCAGAAAATACCTCATGGAAACTCTTAAGACGCCTAGACCATAGATACTTGAACGCTTAAAGTTGATAGAAGAAGCTTCTTCAAAATATTTAGTAGGGCAGGTTACTTCACCAATTTCGTATCCTTTGGCAAAAATTTGAGCAATCATTTCATTGTCAAAAATGAAATCATCTGAATTTTTACTCAAATCGATACTTCGTATTACCTCTCCTGAAAATGAGCGATAACCAGTATGATATTCACTTAACTTCTGACCCATTAGGATATTTTGAGTCAGGGTGAGCATTCTATTAGCCACATATTTATACATCGGCATTCCGCCCTTTAAAGCACCTTTACCAAGTATTCTCGAACCAAATACGACTGGGTAAAGTTGATTTCCAATAATAGAAACCATTGCATGAATTAGCATGGGAGTATACTGATAATCAGGGTGTAGCATAACTACAATATCCGCTTTTAACTCCATTGCTTTAGCATAGCAGGTCTTCTGATTTCCACCATATCCTTTATTCTCATCGTGCCGGATTACATGCTGAATACCTAGCTGTTTTGCTAAATCAGAGGTGTTATCCTTGCTGTGATCATCAACAAGTACAACTTCATCCACAATATCCATTGGGATTTCTCTAAAAGTTTTCTCTAATGTGAGCGCTGCATTATAGGCTGGCAGTACTACAACAACTTTTTGTCCGTTAAACATGTGGCGAAAATACTAATCTTTTATGCTCGCTGCTGAAACTATGTTTCTAACTTTTACATGAATTTATTTGCAGGGTAACTTGCTTTTCGTATTATCGCAACCAACAAAGTCATTAATTCTATCAAAGGCGTATGTCTGATTATAAAAAAGTAGAAATTGAATTCATTCTGAGATCGTCACCGAATATGTTATATTCATTTCTCACGGAGCCAAGTGGTTTGTCAGAATGGTTTTGTGACGATGTGAATGTTAAGAATGGCATTTATTCCTTCGTTTGGAATCATGATTCTGAGCAGCAAGCTGAACTTCTTGGTTCAAAAGACAATGTCTTTGCAAAATTTAGATGGCTCGATGAGCCGGAAGACACTTATTTCGAGTTCAGGATTCAGGTGGATGAGATCACTGGCGAAACAGCATTGATGATTACAGATTTCTGTGAGCCAGATGATGAAGACGAAACCATTCTTACTTGGAATAAATCAATGCAAAACCTGCATCGTGTTATTGGCTCTTGATTATTACTTTTGTAGCCAATTCAATTTCCTCGCGTGAAGCGAATAGACAAATTCATTTTAAGATCCTACCTGGGTCCTTTCATTCTAACATTTTTCATCTCTCTGTTCATACTTCTGATGCAGTTTGTATGGAAATATGTTGATGATTTAGTTGGAAAGGGGCTTGAATTTTACATCATAGGTAAGTTACTATTCCTAGTTTCTATTACGATGATATCCCTAGCATTGCCACTCGCAGTGCTGCTTTCATCACTCATGGCTTTTGGGAATCTAGGCGAATACATGGAGCTAACCGCCATGAAAGCTTCTGGTATTTCACTACAACGAGCAATTCGACCAGTTTTCATTTTTTGCCTGCTTCTAAGTATCTCAGCCTTTTACTTTTCCAATAATGTCCTCCCAATAGCCAATCTTAAAATGAAAACGCTTTTGCAGGATATTTCCAACAAACGCCCTGAATTAAACATTAAACCGGGAATTTTCAATAGCGACATCCAGAATTATGTCATTCGAATTGGAAGTAAAAGCAAAGACGGAAAAAAACTCAAGGATATTATGATTTACGATCATAGTAATCGTAAAGGAAACGACAGAGTTATTATTTCTGAAAAAGGAACGATGGGGCTTTCTGCCGATGGTAATTATCTAGAACTCAGAATGCAGAATGGTAGCTCATATACTGAAGCTGAGCCGGGTAGGAAGAAAAAAGGGAAATTTCCCTTTCTCAGGGAAAAGTTTGATGAAGAACTTATACGCTTTGACCTTTCCATTTTTGAACTTACTAAGACCGACGAGAACGTATATAAAAGGAATTACCAAATGCTGAATCTCAGTCAACTTGAACTTTCGGCGGACACGCTAAGAGAACAATTGCAAAAAGAGAAAAGCTATTTACCTGGAGTTTTGTTACACGGTGCTTTTTTTGACTCCACAAAAACATATTCTACCGTTTGGCGTGAACCGAGAGAAGTGGTAAAAGCCGAGCCTGAAGCCTTAGATTCTGCTGAAAATGATAAACTAGCGAATCTAGATACATCTAATGTTAACAATCAGAACTTGCTCACAAAGATTAAGTTAGCCAAGATGGCTAGAAGAAAAGAGAATGAAGAGGAAATTCAAATAATCGATACAGCTCAGCAAGAAGAAGCAACAAGTACTTATTATGAGCCTGTTAAACGAAAACTAAAGCCATTAAAATCTAAGACGAATGTTTTAGAGAATTTTGATACGTCGCAGAAAATAAGAATTTACGAAGCCGCGATGAATACTCTAAGGTCAAATAAAAGCACGGTCGACTATTCCGTCCAAAATTTCAATCAGGACCAGGAAAGGATTAATCGTCATGATATTGAGTGGCATAGAAAATTCACCTTATCCTTTGCTTGCATGATTTTGTTGCTC